>NZ_AODQ01000023.1 GCF_000348925.1 Cesiribacter andamanensis AMV16
AAAAAGACGCTTTACATGTTCTTCTGCTCTGAGCTTGCTGGTGCCGTACAGCGTACTGGGATGGGGCAGGCTTAGCTCATTCATCTCTTCGGCTGAGCTGCCATAGACAGAGGTGCTGCTGGTAAAGATCAGCCGCTGCACGTTACTTTCTTCCAGGGCATACACCAGTTCGGCAGTGCCCCAGTGATTTACCTGCTCGTGCATGTGGCCGTCGGTGTTGGCAAAGGGAGTGGTAACTTTGGCGGCCAGGTGATAGACCACATCGGTGCCCTCCAGCTGTTTGCGCAGCTTTCGGGAATCGAGCAGCTCGCCATGCACAAATTTTACCTTGCCGGCCCCCTGCATACGGTGGCTGATAAACAGGTTGTAATTTCCGCGGCTCAGGTTATCATATACCACTATTTCCTGCACATCGGGCTGTTCGGCCAGCTGTTGCACCAGCGAGGTGCCGATGTAGCCGGCGCCGCCGGTTATAAGAATCTTCATGAGGTGATGGGATGGAGGTGTTTACAAATCAAGCCGAGCAGGTTATTTGGCCACCAGATCGGTGTGCAGGCCGCATTCGGTTTTCTTCAGTCCGTACCAGCGGGCTTCCCGTTCCTGCATGCCCGGATCGGGCCGGCGGGTGCAGGGCTCGCAGCCAATGCTTACATACCCCCTGGCATCCAACGTATGGCGGGGCAGGTCATGCTCCTTGATGTAGCGCCAGATCTGTTGTTTGCTCCAGTTAAGCATGGGGTGGTAGCGCAGGCTTCCGTGGGGGGCAGCCTGTTCCGTGCGCATGGCAGAGCGGGTCTGGCTCTGGTCGGCCCGAATGCCGTTGATCCATACATCGTGCGAACGCAGCACCGCATCCAGCGGCTGGGTCTTGTTCAGGTAGCAGCAATAATCCGGATCGGAGGTAAACAGCAGGCGGCCATCGGCATCACGCTGCATGTGTTTGGGCGTTTGGCTTTTGAGATCGATGAGCGGAAGGCCAAACTGCTGGCAGACCTGCTGGGCAAAGGCAATGGTTTCGGGAAAATGGTAGCCGGTATTGATCAGGTAGACCGGGATGCTGCTGTCGATGCGGCTGAGGATGTGCAGCAGCACCAGGCTATGGGTTTGAAAGGAAGAGGTAGTAAAAAGCCGCAGGCCCTGTGCCTTATAGGCTTCTATTTTATCTTGAATTTCCTTAATTTCCACGGAAAATCTGTTTTGCTCATCAAAGGTACAACACAAAAGTAAAAGGGTTAGCATGCCAGCTGCTTTCTGTTTTCTCACTTGATACCCCAATCGCTATGGAGACCGTAATTCAGCCAGAACTTTCTGCAAAGCCACTTGCTGCCGAAATCCACCACTGCATCCATTGTGGCGAAGCGGTGACCACCCCCTACTGCGGTAGCTGTGGCCAGCGAAAGGGGGTGCCCAAATTAAGCTGGGCCAGCCTACTGCATGAGCTGGGCACTCGCTGGCTGGGCTTTGATAATCAGTTTGCCCGCACCTGGCGAGACCTGAGCCTGCGTCCCGGCCGGGTCATCCACTGCTATCTGGCCGGCGACCGGGTGCGCTATCTGGGGCCGTTTTCCTACTATATTGTGGTTACAGCCCTGGTGCTGCTGCTGATATCCCTGCTGAATATCGACATTGAAGCCATGATGTTAAGCAACAATCAGGCCATGAGCCCGGAAGCCTCCAGCAGCAAATCCCTGGAGATGCAGCAAAAGATCATGCATTACATCAGCCTGGCCTTTCGGTTCTTTGCCATTATTATGCTGCCCTTTTTTGCCCTGGCGCTCAGGTGGGTGTATGGACGTCAAAAGCATAATCTGCTGGAGTATGCTACCATTGTTTTATATGGACTGGCCCATACCTTTGTGCTCAGCTTATTTCAGGGAATCCTCTTTATTACCACCGGCAAACCCTATACCGTACTGGCGCTGCTGTTGAATATAGTTTATTTTGCTTTTCTGATAACAGATTCTCTTTCGCCCCGAAAAAACGGGAAAGCAATTCTGAAGGCAGTTTGGGGATATGTGGTAGGTTACCTGTTATTCATGGGGGGAATATTGCTCGTTTCGCTCTTGCTGGGCGTTATCGTAGGGGTATACATGGGCTATGTCCAGTCCTGATAAGGGAGGGGGGGTAGCAACGTCTGGCTCATGGGTGTATACGAGAAGCATTCGGCCAGACTATTTACATTCGCCCTGTCCAAATCCTAAGCAGGCCATTTTTGGCGTTCTGACCAAACAAAGCAGTGGGAAAGGCGCATGGAGAATAGTGCAGCGCTTTTAGTGCTCCGGGCCGCAGGCTTTCCAAAAGCGATCGGGCCTCATCATGCGGGATGGGCGAACCATCTATAAGAAGAACCGGATCTCCGCTGTTGGAGGATATAGGGGCTGAACGAAAGGCCCGCTTTTCAAAAAGGAGTAAGGCTTCCTGCAGACCTCTTCGAATTTCCCTCCGCTTCTGCTGGTGCAGGCTAGTCAGAATGAGAATGCCGGAGCCGTGCCAATGGGGTAAGGACGCATGTGCCTCCTTAGCTGACAGGTAGTGGATGCTCAGCAGCGCATGGGGACTTAGCCCCTGCTTTGCTTCTTTTCCAAAAAGATCTTCTGCGGAGACAATTACGCCATCCAGAATATACAGGGTAGCGGAGTCCAGGCCTGCCTGGGGGTTGCAGGCCTGTACCCAGGCTTCCAGCTCAGCTCTGATATCTACCTGACCCCTGGCGGTAAAGGCCATCAACCAGAAGCTGGCCAGAAGCAGCAGCCTTGGCAACCAGCCCATGCTTATTGCGGCGTATAGAGCAAAATGCGCCAGGCACTCTCTACTTCATCGCGCTGCAGGTATTTAAGGGCCAGCAGGTGCTGGTGGTACTGGCGTTCGCTTTCCGGCAGGCTGTCCAGGCTATCGGCCAGGCCTTCCAGCTGGGCAAAGGAGCGGATGGAGACCGGGTCGGGCAGCTCCTCTACATTGCCCAGCTTGCCCAGATCATTGCCGGTAAGCACCTTGCTGGTGCGGATACTTTCCGGGATCTGGTCTACGCCAATGCCCTGGTGGCGCAGGGGTTTGGCAACCTCAAAGATGGAGGTACCGCTGGCCCGGCAGTAATAATCGCCGCCCATGCGGGCTACGGCATCCAACTTTTGGGGGTCGATCTTTCCTTTTTCGTTCAGAATACCTTCCTGTACGTGCATCATCAGCACCTCGCAGACCACCAGGTTGCCGGCACCCCCTTCTTCGCCAAGGGGAATGATCTGGGTTACCCGGCACTCAAACGAAGCCGGCGCCTCGGCTACCCGCGGCGGGGCAACGCGCTGGCTGGCAAGGGGGGTAAGGCCGCTTTTGGCAAACTCGTCTACCCCCTTGGGGTACTCGGTACTGGCCAGCGACATTTGCTGCACAATGGGGTAGTTCACAATGTTGATCACCACCTCGGGCACTTCCTGCACATTTTCCAGCGTATGCTTGGTGGTGTTATCGCGCACCCGGCGGGAAGGAGAAAAGACCAGAATAGGCGGGTTGGCGCCAAAACAGTTAAAGAAGCTGAAAGGACTCAGGTTTACATTTCCCTCCTTATCGACCGTGCTGGCAAAGGCAATAGGGCGGGGGGCTACAGCGCCCAGCATCATGCCATGAAATTCGCCAATGGATACCTGTTTGGGGTCAATGCTGATGAACTTCTGTTTTGGGTTCATGGGTCTCTACTTATCAGTGCCTGTTACACAGTTTCTTTTTTTCAGAAAAAGATGGTTAGGTTGGGCAAATGCTTACTCCCTGGCTGGCAGAATGCGGGTGACCACCTCGCCAAAGCCAATACGCACCCCCCCTTTTTCGGCAAAGCCGCGCATGGTAACCACATCGCCATCTTCTATAAAGGTGCGGGTGCTGCCATCGGAAAGCTTCAGGGGTTTGGTGCCTTTCCAGGATAGCTCCAGCATGGAGCCGTAGCTGTCTTTTTTGGGTCCGCTTATGGTGCCGCTGGCATACAGATCGCCCACGCGGATATTACACCCGTTTACTGTCTGGTGGGCCAGTTGCTGGGCCATGTTCCAGTACATGTATTTATAGTTGCTGCGGCAAATGGTGGTTTCTTCCAGCGTATCGGTGCTCAGGGCTACTTCCAGGTTAATGTCGTAATGATGTTTGCCCTCGTACTTCAGGTAATCCAGCGGCTCGGGGTCCTGGGTGGGGCCCTCCACCTTAAAGGGTTCCAGCGCATCCAGGGTCACCACCCAGGGGCTGATGCTGCTGCCGAAGTTCTTGGCCAGGAAGGGTCCCAGGGGTACGTATTCCCATACCTGTATGTCGCGGGCACTCCAGTCGTTGAAAAGAACCAGGCCTATGATGTGGTCTTCGGCCTCGCCCGTGCTGATGCGCTCGCCCAGCCGGGTTTCCCTACAGGTGATAAAAGCCACCTCAAGCTCAAAGTCCAGGCGCTTGCTGGGGCCAAAGGAGGGAGCCTCGGCATCGGGCGCTTTGGTCTGGCCCAGGGGCCGGTGCAGGGGAGTGCCGCTCACCACAATGGAGGAGGCCCGGCCGTGGTAGCCCACCGGCAGGTGTTTCCAGTTGGGAAGCAGGGCATTTTCAGGATCGCGGAACATGGTGCCCACATTGCGGGCATGGTCTTCGGAACTATAGAAGTCGGTATAATCACCTACCTCGATGGGCATGAGCAGTTCGGCCTCCTCCATGGGTACCAGGGCCCGCTTGCGAATGAATTTGATGGTGCCCTTGTCGCAGGCTTCGTTCAGAAATTTGCTGATCTCCTTGCGCACTTTGCCCACTTTTTTGCGGCCCAGGGCAAAGAAGGCATTGAGGCTGGGCTGACGAAAGATCTTGTCGGGCAGCTTGAGCTCTTCCAGAAAACCCCCTTTTTGCAGCATGTGCAGGTCCAGGATGTACTCGCCAATGGCTACCCCGGCCCGGGCCTTTTTAGTGTCGGTCCGGAAAATGCCAAAGGGCAGGTTCTGGATGGGGAAATCGGAACCCTCCGGGATGGTTAGCCAGCTTTTGATCTGTGGGTCATTGGGATGATACATAAAAAAGTAGCGTTCTGGTTAAGGGATAGCAAAGCTAGTTGATAATGCCAATAAAGTAAAATCTTTCTCCGCTTGTTGCAAAGCGGCTTCTGAAAGCACATTGTACCTGTTTTTTCGCTACTTTTGCGCTTTTAGAAGCTACATCCGGAAGGGGCCGCCAGCCGGCATCTTCCTGAGCCACACCCCAATAACCGAGCACGCGCATGTCGATATCCGCCAAATACAACCCCGCCGACGTAGAAGACAAATGGTATGCCTACTGGCTGAAACACAATTTTTTCCACTCCGAGCCCGATGAGCGGGAGCCCTATACCATCGTCATTCCACCCCCTAATGTTACGGGCGTGCTGCACATGGGGCACATGCTTAACAACACCATTCAGGATGTGCTTACCCGCAAGGCCCGCATGGAAGGCAAAAATGCCTGCTGGGTGCCGGGTACCGACCATGCCTCTATTGCTACCGAAGCCCGGGTGGTGGCCATGCTCAAGGAAAAGGGCATTGAAAAGAGCAGCCTGAGCCGGGAGCAGTTCCTGGACTATGCCATGGACTGGAAGGATAAGTACGGCGGCATTATCCTGGAGCAGCTCAAAAAACTGGGCGCCTCCTGCGACTGGGCGCGTACCCGCTTTACCATGGAGCCCGAGATGAGCGCCCAGGTAATCAAAGTATTTGTGGATCTCTATCAGAAGGGGTACATCTACCGCGGCATCCGCATGGTAAACTGGGACCCGCAGGGCAAAACGGCCCTCTCCGACGATGAGGTGATCTACAAGGAAACCCCTGCCAAGCTTTATCACATCCGCTACCAGATAGAAGGCACCACCGATGAGTGGATCACCATTGCCACGGTACGGCCTGAGACCATACTGGGCGATACTGCTATTTGCGTACACCCGGACGATGCCCGCTACCAGCACCTGCACGGCCGCCGGGCATTGATCCCCCTGATCAACCGCCCCATTCCCATCATCACCGATGGGTATGTGGAGCGCGAATTTGGTACCGGCGCCCTGAAGGTAACCCCGGCCCATGACCCCAACGACTACGAACTGGGCCTCAAGCACAACCTGGAGGTGCTGGACATCCTGAATGATGATGGCACCCTCAACGAAAAAGCAGAGATCTACGTAGGGCAGGACCGCTTTGTGGTGCGCAAAAAAATTGCCAAAGAGCTGGAAGAGAAGGAATATCTGGTAAAGACCGAAGACTATAAAAGCAATGTAGGCCATAGTGAGCGTACCAACGCCGTTATTGAGCCCAAAATCTCGCTGCAATGGTTCCTGAAAATGGATACCGTAACCATACCGGCGCTGGAAAATGTACTCAACGATACCGTGCAGCTGCACCCGCCCAAGTTTAAGAACATGTACCGCAGCTGGATGGAAAATGTGCGGGACTGGTGCATCAGCCGCCAGCTCTGGTGGGGCCAGCAAATCCCGGCCTACTACATCAGTGGCAGCCGGGAGTTTGTGGTAGCCGAAACCGCCGAAGAAGCCCTGCAACTGGCCCGCCAGAAAACCGGCAACAACCAGCTGCAACTGGCCGATCTGCAGCAGGACCCCGATGTGCTGGATACCTGGTTCAGCTCCTGGCTGTGGCCCATCTCCGTTTTCAACGGCATTCTGGAGCCTGACAATAAGGATGTGAACTATTATTATCCTACCAACGATCTGGTAACCGCCCCGGAGATCCTCTTTTTCTGGGTGGCGCGCATGATCATAGCCGGATATGAGTACCGGGGCGAGCGCCCCTTTAAGAATGTGTACCTTACCGGCATTGTGCGGGACAAGCAGGGTCGCAAAATGAGCAAGTCGCTGGGCAACAGCCCCGACCCTCTGGAGCTGATGGTGAAATATGGCGCCGATGGCGTACGCACCGGTATGCTCTTTAGCTCACCTGCGGGCAACGACCTTCTGTATGATGAAAAGCTGAGCGAGCAGGGCCGTAACTTCAATAATAAGATCTGGAATGCCTTCCGCCTTATCAAGGGCTGGGAGGTAGATAGCAGCAAGAGGGGCGAGGCCAATGCTGTTGCTATTGCGTGGTTCCGCAACCGCTTTGCCCAGGCGCTGCAAGAGCTGGAAGAGAACTTTGCGGGCTTCCGCATATCGGATGCCCTGCAGACGGTGTACAAGCTCGCTTGGGACGATTTCTGCAGCTGGTACCTGGAGATGATCAAGCCCCCCTTTGGCGAGGCCATTGATGGGGCTACCTACGAGGCTACCCTGGGCTTTATGGAAGACCTTATGAAGGTGCTGCACCCCTTTATGCCCTTTATTACCGAAGAGATCTGGCAGAACTTGAAGGAGCGGCAGGAGGGCGAAAGCCTGTGTGTAAGCGCATGGCCTAAAGCGGATCAGTTCAATGCCGGCTTACTGACCGACGCTACGGTGGCCTTCGAGGTTGTACAGAATGTACGCAACCTGCGCAACAGCAGGGGCATGTCGCCCAAAGATGCGCTGCAGCTGATCATCCGCACCGAGCGTCCGCAGCTGTATCGGGACTGGGACGGTGTAGTGCGCAAGCTGGCCAACCTGAGTGATCTGCAGTTTGGCGACAAGCCCGAAGGGGCCATCAGCATGGTGATTGGGCCGGATGAGCTGTCGATCCCCCTGGCCGGCAGCATCGATGCCGCCGCCGAAAAAGAAAGCCTGCTCAAAGAGCTGGAGTACACCCGGGGCTTTCTGGACTCGGTAGAGAAAAAGCTGGGCAACGAGCGTTTTGTAAACAACGCCAAGCCTGAGGTGGTGGAGGCCGAGCGCAAAAAGAAAGCCGATGCCGAGGCCCGGATAAAGGCGCTGGAAGAAAGTCTTTCAGCCCTGTCAGCCTAAGGTCTTCGAATTATAAAATAAAAGCCAGCTTCCTTCAGGAGGCTGGCTTTTTTGCTGGTGAGCAGACTTGGGCTATTATTTGTTGCTAAAAGCTGAACAGCGCAATTGCTTTACGGGTATACCTACTAGAGAAGAAAAAGGAAAACCATGAGCATTAGCAGCTTTATCAAAAATATCCGCACTGAGGTAAATGTGATCCGGGGCAAGGAGACCAAAGACAAGTATTTTTCGAGCCGCCGCCGCTATCGGGACCGCCAGACGGCCGAGTGGGCCTATGCCCTCTCCAGAGACAAGCTGTTTGCGGTAAACGATTGGTCAAAACTGCCGGGTGTCTCCTCCAGCTTCCGGGTATATGATGGGCAGGGCAACATTAAAGCAAAAGGCATGCCCGAGCTGGGGGACTTTATTTTCATTAATCTGCCTGGCCCCAGCCCGGAGGCCTGGGTGGAAGTGATCGACCTGGTGGATGAAGACTACTGGGCAGAATTTACCGTTTCACCCAGCCATGATCCGCGGGAGCGGGGAGAGAAGGAGGAGGAGATAGAGCACTTTTTTGCCGATGAGGCCACCAGTACCTTTCGGGTAGCCCTCAGCGGCACTACCCTCACTGCCAGCGAAACGGGCCAGGAAGAAGGCGTCAACAACCAGGGAAAAGAAGCAGGGGGAAAAGAACTGGTCAATACCCTGGTGGCGGTAGGGGGCTGGATTGCCTTTCAGGAGATCCAGTGGCGCAAGCTTACCGATTACCTGGTTCATAAGATCGAGCTGGAGGAAGAGGACAGAGACCGCAGCCCCCTGATTCCGGATGATGTGGGCCTGATCCAAAGCCGTTCGGCCCTGGCCCGGCTTGGCATCAGTTCTTTATCCAGCATTGCCGGCACTACGGCCATGACAGCCTTCAGCTATGGTCTTTCCCGCCTTATGCACGAACAGTTTCGGGAGCCGCAGCTACTGAGTTATCTCCTATACAGGAACTCTGTTTTCAAAAGGCTACAGGAGCGCCAGCAGGCAAACCCCAGGGGTTTTCTGCTCCATTACCTGGCCGGGCAGGGCTTTGGTCTGGTGTATGAATATCTATGGAAGCCAGCAGCACGGGAGCGACAGTTAAGCGATGCCGGCCGACCCATGAGCGTGCTGTCAAGCGGCGCAGTCTTTGGTCTGGCGGCCGGTCTGGCAGGGGTAGCCGTATGGGAAGGGGTAATCCGGTTGCGGGAAAAGCCACCCCGGCTCGAGAAGCAAAAGTATTATTCTCACCTGGTGCTGGCCCATGTAGTTTTTGGTGCTACCGCAGCCCTGGTGAGCAGAGCCTTACACAGGTAACAGCTAACAGCGCAGCATTCAGCAAATGGGGAGGGGTACCTCCCTTTTTTTATGCCTCTTTCTTCGCCAGCCAGAAGGAGACCATTACCCCGGCCGGAAAAAGCAGGCTGGCGGCCAGCCAGAACCTGGGGTTAGGCTTGGGCTGGCGCTTTAACCGGCGAAGAACATAGGCAGCCGAAACGCCATGTCCGGCTGCCAGGGTGGCAAATAGTGCTGTAAGCATCGGTATATTTATGATCTGGGGTTCAGGTGTCGTTGCAGAAAGGCTGCCGTAGCCTTTATTACCTCAGTGGTGTCGGCGGGCAATTGGTCCCCCGGCCAGGGGTGCGCCCCCCCAAAGGTATGATTGGCATCGGGTAAAATCAGCAATTCACTCCCTTTTTTCCAGGAAGCAATCTCGTGGGCCATGCTGGAGGGCAGGGTTTCATCGCCGGTGCCATGGATCACCAGCAGGGGCTGCTGCATGCGGGCTACGGCAGCGGGGATGTCGAGCCGCTCCTTATTCTCCCTGAAATTCTCCACCAGCTGGTAATAGAGCGGCATTTGCTGCCCGGTGCGGGCATTGGGAATATGCACCACCCCTTTTTCCTTCCACTCGTCCAGAAAGCTCTTCGGCCAGCGCTGCTCCAAGTTGTGAATGGCCGCCCAGGTAACTACCGCTTTTACGCGGGGGTCTTCGGCCCCCTTGAGCAGCACCAGCCCACCGCCCCGGCTATGGCCAATCAGCGCCAGTCGGTTGGGGTCCATTTCTGCTGCCGGAATGGGGCTTTTCCCTTCTTCCAGTTCATTGATCAGAATGCTGAGATCGTCCAGCTCCAGTATAAAATTATTGTGCCCAAAGGCCTCCAGATCTACAAAATCAAGGGGGTGCTCGGGCGTGGTGCCGTTGTGGGAGAGGTTGAGCTTTGCAAACACATAGCCCTGGCGGGCAAATTCATCGGCAATCAGGGTAAAGGTGCCCCAGTCTTTGAACCCCTTAAAGCCATGCACAAACACAATAACGGGCTTTTTGCGGCCATCGGCCTGGTAGCGGGCATCGTAAATAAAGCGGCGGCTATGCAGAGAGGAGGTGAGAATCTGATCTCCGGTGGTGGTAGGTGTGCTCATACAAAGGTAAAATAAGAAATCATCCTGTTGGTTTGCAAAAATGGGGTTCGTATACTTGTATCCGCTAAAAATGTCGGTTTCGTTAAGCCAAATACAGGATCCCATCGCCACCGAAATGGAGGCTTTTGAGCAAAAGTTCCGTGCCTCCATGCGCACCCGGGTACTTTTGCTGGATAAGATCATGCGCTACATTGTAAAGCGCAAGGGCAAGCAAATGCGCCCCATGTTTGTCTTTCTATCGGCTGGCACGTCTGCCGGCGAGATCAAAGAGCCTACCTACCGCGGTGCCGCCCTTATTGAGCTGCTGCATACCGCCACCCTGGTGCATGATGATGTGGTAGACGATGCCAGCCACCGCCGCGGTTTTTTTTCCGTAAATGCGCTCTGGAAGAACAAAATTGCCGTGCTGGTAGGTGATTACCTGCTAAGCCGCGGCCTGCTGCTGAGCGTGGACAATGGCGATTTTGACCTGCTGAAGATCGTATCCAATGCCGTGCGGGAAATGAGCGAGGGAGAGCTGCTGCAGATTGAAAAGGCCCGGCTGATGGACATTACCGAAGAGGTCTATTACGATATCATCTGCAAAAAGACGGCCAGCCTCATCGCCTCCTGCTGTGCGGTAGGCGCTGCCTCGGTAGGGGGTGCCAAGGATGTAGTAGAGCGCATGCGCCTCTTTGGCGAAAAGGTAGGCATGGCCTTTCAGATCAAAGATGACCTCTTTGATTATGGCGAAGAGGAGATCGGCAAGCCGGTCGGCATCGACATCAAAGAGCGGAAAATGACGCTTCCCCTTATTTACGCACTCAACAAATCGTCCTGGCTGGAGCGCCGCCGCATTATCTACATTGTAAAGAACCAGAGCGACAAGCCCAAAAAAGTGCGGGAGGTGATTGAGTATGTTAAGGCATCCGGCGGCATAGCTTATGCCACCGAGGTGATGAACCGCTACATCAGCGATGCCATGGACCTTCTCAAAGAGATGCCTGACTCAGTCTACAAAACCTCCCTGCAGCAGCTGGTGGTCTACACCATTGAGCGCACTAAATAATCCCTAAAGAGGGTTTTGTAAAAATTTGCTGTAAATCTGCATTTTTTTTCTAAGTATTACTCGTGCCTCATCAGTGCGCCTCTTCATAATATGTATTTCTTTAGCTGAAATTCGGGCCATAAATCATGGCGAAATCGATATTTTTTGTCTGCTATAACTATTCCAAGTCTCTGCTCTACACTTTTCTATCAACTCCATTACATGCGTAAGGTAGGGATAGGGGCAGCTTAAAATATCGAAAAGCGAACCACTACCTTTGGACTGGCTTATTATAATAAGACAATCCTACATGAGAAAATTAGTAAAAACAAGCGTTGTGGCCGCGCTGCTCCTGGGTAGTATGCCGGTGTGGGGACAGGGAACCGAAAAAGATCTCTATGATCTTTCACTGGAAGAGTTGATGAACCTGTCGGTAGTATCAGCATCAAAGCAAGAAGAGCGATTGCGCGATGCGCCTGTTGCAATCTATGCAGTTAGCCGGGAGGAGATCATTAAAGCCGGCGCACTATCCATTCCGGAGGCGCTACGCCTGGTGCCAGGGGTAATTGTACGGGAAACTACCAATGGCAATTATGATGTGCACCTACGGGGATTTGATAATACTGCCCGCTATACGACCACTCCCGATAAGGCCAATAGCCTTACGCTGGTCATGATCAACAATCGCCCGGTATTCAACTACAACATTGGGGGTACCTTTTGGGAAAGCCTGCCGATTGATCTTTCGGATGTTGAACGTATAGAAGTAGTGTTGGGTCCTTCTGCACCGCTCTTCGGGCCAAATGCCGTTACAGGGGTTATCAATATCATTACCAGAAGCTATCAGCAGCAGGAGCTGCTGGTGAGCGGTCAGCTGGTGAGCACCTTTCCCGGTACATCGGCTATAGGCAGCCTGGCCATAGGCAAGTCAGTAACAGAGAGGCTGAGCCTGGGGTTAAGTGGAAACTTTCAGCAACGCCAGCGTCTGGATGATGAGCAATACATTTTCGGTCAGGGAGAGGTGCCGCCGTTCTACGTAAGCAGTCAGGAGTTTCGCAAAGCCGAAGTTGAGAAGAAGGGGCTGGATCCAGAGGCTTCGCTGCGCAGGCAGGGGGTAAATGGGTATGCCACATACGTGCTGTCCGATAAGGTGGAGCTTGATTTTTCGGGCGGATGGCAAAGCAGTCAGGCCCAGAAGGTATTGTTTACGTCGGTTACGCCCCTTACATATAGTGAGTCAAGCAGCTTGTATGGTAACCTTAGCGGCAAGGTGCATGGTCTCTCCATGCGGCTTTCCTATCTGCAGGGCGAGGACGAGTTGCACAAGCTTAGTGAGTATTATACGACAGCCTACACCTATAACTTGCTGGAGGCTACTGCCGAGTATGACCTGCGCCTGAGCAGCAAGCTGCGGCTGCGCCCGGCCCTTAATTACCAGACCACAACCTATAGTGACCTGGACAAGATCTCGGATGCTACCCCTTTAGGAGGGCTTATGAATGCCGAGCAAAGCCTGACGCTGGCTGCAGCCTCGCTTCGTGCCGATTATACCCTGCTGCCGGGCCTGCGCCTGATCGGTAGTGCCCGCATGGATAAGTTTGATGTGCGGGATGATCTGTATACCTCCTATCAGGTTGCAGCTACGTATGCGTTGGGCGATCACTGGACCTTCCGGGCTGTGCATGGCATCTCTTATAGCGGCATGTTCTACAACTATGCCTTTATCGATGCTACCATTCCGGTTAGCCAGAATGCCTACTACCGCCTAACCGGCAATCAGGAGGTAGATCTCACCCACAATACTCTTTCAGAAGTGGGTGCAAGGGTGCAGCTGCGGGAAAACCTGCAGGCTGATCTTACCTTGTTTACCCAGAAGCTCGAAGATGTGATCGGCCTGAAGAATACCGGCATGCAGACGACCCCTATGGGTGTGCTGCTGCTGCACGAGTATCAGGCCATGCCCTACACCGTGCACCAAAACGGGGCTACGCTGGCGCTTAAGTGGATGCCCGGCAAGCAGTGGCAGCTGCAGCCTTTTGTGAGTGTGCAACGCTCAGAACTCCGTAATTTTGATTACCACAACAATCCCAACTATACCGGAAAAACGGTTAAGCATGAAAGTACCCCGGCCATCTATGGCGGCTGGACAGTAAATTATGCACCTGCAGCGCGGTTTAACCTCAACACCTCGGCGTATTTTATGAGCCGGCAACATATTCACCATCAGCAGGATCTGACCTATGCCAATAGCGAGGGTGAGCTGGAGGGCAGATTGCTTATAAACGCGCGTGCTTCCTACCGGCTGATTGACAAGCTGAGCCTGCAAATAGGAGCAAAGAACCTGTTAGATCAGCAAGAACGGGAGCATTATGCTACTGACCGCATGGGGCGCCAGATCTTTGGTGGGATCAGTTATAATTTGTAAATAAGAATACCAGCAAGGCAATTAGGCCTGCCCCGGAAATGTGAAAACTGCCTGCCAGGCTACAGTAGACAGGCAGGCAGTTTTTTTGTTTTTCGGTTCAACAGGTCCGCTACCTGAAGCGTCTAGGCATAAAGCGTTGGCATGAATAAATTTTCTGCTAATGCCACAAGGGCATCGGCTATTGGATAGGCGATTAGTCCCAATAGCAAGGGGCTTGCAGAACCGGAGTTCTAAATTGATAAATTAAGGATTGGCCGGAGCTGGTTCCTGTAGCAGTTCCCGAACCAACTGCTCAAATTCCCTTGTCCATTTTTCATAAGCAGCCCCTGTACCGGGTCCGCTAAAGCCGGTATGGATGCGGCGGATGCGGTGTGCTTTGTCCAGAAAGAGGGTGGTGGGAAATATGCCCACCTCGTTCAGCATGGGCAGGGTCTTGGCGGCTTCCTGCGGGTCAGAGGAACCGGCGATCAGGAAATCATAGCCAACATTCAGTTTCTCTACCATGGTCTGTACCCGCTGTCGGGCGTAGTCGTAGTCCCCTTTTTTCTCATAGGCCAGCCCGATAATGGCTACGTCCTGCTGCTGGTTGCGGCGGTACCAGTCGGCCAGAAAGCGGGTCTCATCCAGGCAGTTGGGGCACCAGCTGCCAAACAGCTGCAGGATTACTACCTTGTTTTGGTAGCGGGGGTCCTCCAGGCTTACCTGTTTGCCCTGCAGATCGGGAAAGCTAAATTCGATCCGTTCATACCCTTCCTTCAGGTAGGTAAGGCTATCGGCAGAGGGCAGGCTCGCCAGGCTATCGCGCCGGGCGGTCCAGCGCTCTTTGCGCCCTTTGCCGCTCCAGAAGGTGCCCTCCAGGCGGTTGCTGTCCTGGGCCTGTCCCTTAAAAAGAAAGGCGCGTTCGCCATCAAAAGCACTCAGGGAAAATGTATTGCCCGAGATGTTGCCCTCCAGATAGCGGTAGTCGCCCGATGGGGTCAGGAAGGTGCCGGTAAGCTGCCCGCCTTTCTGCACAAATTCACCCACGGCCGGGTAGCGCTTTCCTGCTTCCGACTCGCTCGTAAACTGCACTGCCCAGCGGCCGCTCAGGTCGGTAGTTGGCTCACTGTCAGTGGTTTCAAAGCGGTGAGTTTCGCCTTTGCTTGCACGAAAGGGCAGGCGAAAATCGTCCTCATAGCTCTTTTTCCAGTAGCCGGTCAGCTTATCGGTGCCGGTGAGGGCTGCCCGTACTTCCGTATCGAATATGTGCATGGGCATAATGAGCGTATCCTGCTCCAAACGCACCAGTCCGGCATTCAACTGTTCCTCTCCATTAATAAGCGTAAGGGTAAGGCTGTCAGGCAGTTGGCCGCTTAGCCTGAAGTGAAAGGGCAGCTCCTGCTCCTGTAGTTGGATTACCCCCCGCCAAAGGCCGCTCAGTCGGGAACTCTGGCCAGTGGTTTCGGGCTCAGTACAAGAGCTGAAGAGGGCAGGTAAGGCAAGCAGGAAAAGCGCGTAACGGTTTTTCATGGAGCAAAGCTAATGAAATTGGGTAAAATAGCGGTGGTGGGAGAAAGTGGTAAATTTTAGAAGCCTGTGATAGCGCTAAAAATTAGCCCGAACAGCATGATTATGTTAAGTAATATTGGGGAATTGAGAGTAAAAAATGGGGCATATCTCTACAGATCATGGCTGAGAGCTCATTTTATTGTTTAACCAAAATTATGCAAAAATTATACAAACTAAATCTGCGCATGCTTGTCCACAAAATTCATGTGGATAACTTTAAAGTCTACTAAGTAACTACCTGATAACCAGAACTATAGCTGCTGTGGGAAAGTAATGCTTTAAGGAGAGGAAGGCTTCGTAACAGACTGAAATTGAGCGTCTTTGTAAGTAGTAGAGTGCGTAGGATCAAATCTTAATTATTTAATAAAACTAATGACAATGCTTAAAATATTAATTATAAGAGCGTTTGTATTGGATATTTTACATATTGTATGTGGAGTGATTATTTTTCTGTCTTGATGGTGGGAGAAAGTGGTAGAATGTGGATAAACATGTCATGGAAATTTATAGATTTGCAAGAGTACCATGGCATATTTCACCTCCGAATACGAATGCAAGCTGGATGCCAAGGGGCGCATGATGCTCCCTGCCCGCATTAAGTCCGCCCTGCCCGCCTCGGCAGGAGGGGAGCTGGTATTGCGGAGGGGCTTTGAGCCCTGCCTGGTGGTCTATCCCTATACCGAATACAAAAAGATCTTCTCTAAGATTGCTTCGCTCAATGAGTTCAACGAAGAGTTTCGTACCCTTCAGCGCAATTTCTTTCGGGGCAATGTGCAGGTAGAGCTGGATAATAGTGGCCGCCTGCTGATCCCGAAGCCCATGCTGCGCTATGCCGATCTGGACAAGGATGTGATGGTGGTGGGAATGGGCAATCGCTTTGAGCTTTGGAATCCGGAGAAATACGAGGAGTACCTGATCCAGGATGGGGATGAGTTTAGTAAACTGGCCGAGAAATACCTCTCAGAATAAGGTTCTATGCACTATCACCAGCCGGTAATGCTTCGGGAATGCCTGGAAGGCCTGCAACTGCTGCCCCAGGCGCTGGATCCCAATGGAATCTACGTAGACCTGACCTTTGGTGGCGGGGGGCACAGCAAAGCCATACTGGAGCAGCTGGGCCCTGGGGGACGGCTTTTTGGCTTTGATCAGGACAAGGATGCGCAGGAGCAGGCCGCTCAGATAAACGATCCCCGTTTTTCATTTGTGGCGGCTAATTTTCGCCACCTGCGCCGCTACCTGAAGCTGTATGGCGTACGGGCGGTAGATGGCATCCTGGCTGACCTGGGCATTTCCTCGCACCAGATCGATGAGCCGGAGCGCGGATTTTCTACCCGCTTTGATGCCGATCTGGACATGCGCATGAACAGGTCTAGTGAGCTGACGGCCAGCGAGATAGTAAATACATATCCGGAGCGTGAGTTACATCGCATTCTGGGCATGTACGGAGAAATTAAGAATGCCAAATCGCTGGCGGCTGCCCTGGTAGCCCGGCGCATTGGCGGGCCTATTCATACGGTCAATGAGTTAAAGGAAGTGCTGAACCGCTTTGCGCCCAGGGGGAAGGAATTCAAGTACCAGGCGCAGGTATTTCAGGCACTGAGAATTGTAGTGAACGACGAGCTTACGGCACTGGAGGAGATGTTACAGCAGGCGGCGGATGTGCTAAAGCCCGGAGGAAGACTGGTGGTGATGAGTTACCATTCGCTGGAAGACCGGCCGGTAAAACATTTCATGGCCAAGGGTAAATTCTCCGGCGAAGCCGAAAAAGACCTCTATGGCAACCTGCAGCGTCCGCTGGAGCCCGTAACCCGCAAGCCTGTTGAGGCTTCGGCCGATGAAATAACGCAAAATAACCGGGCCCGCAGCGCCCGCTTACGCATTGCCGAAAAATTGTAAGGGAGAAGGGGTATGGCCATTAACAAACCAAAAGTAAAAAAGCCTAAAAAGAAAGCAGCCGGCAAAAGCCTGTTTGCCCGGCTGGAAACCGCTTTTCGCATGCAGCACCTCTTTGATGAGGGGGTGCCGGTGCGCTATTTGCCTTTTGGCCTGTTTCTGATGGTTATTCTGCTAACCTACATTGGCAACAACCACTACGCCGAGCGCATGCACCGCAAGATCCAGAAGCTGGAAAGCGAAGTTGAAGACCTGCGGGCCGATTATACCACCCTTAAGGCCGACTATATGTTTTCCAGCAAACAGTCCGAAGTAGCCCGTAAGGTACAGCCCCTGGGCCTGATCGAAAGCCAGCAACCCCCTGTAAAAATCCTGCTCCATGATAAAGATTAAGCAATCCATACTCCTGCGGGTACGAATTGCTTTCTTGTTTGTATTCCTCTTCGGAGGGGCCATCGTATACCGCATCTTTGACCTGCAAATGGTGCAGGGGCCCAAGTGGCAGAAAATGGCCGAGGCCACCAGCCTGCAGTTTCGGACCATTAAGGCCACCCGAGGCAACATCTATTCTGATAATGGAAGCCTGCTGGCTACCTCGCTGCCCTTTTACCGGGTGTGCATGGATCCCACCATCATGAAAGACGAGGTCTATCGCCAGGGGATTGATTCGCTGGCGCTGGAGCTTTCGCGCTTTTTTGGGGATAGGTCAAAGGCCGAGTACAAGCAAAAGATCAATGATGCCCGCCAGGCCAAGCGCAAATACCTGATCCTGAACCGGCTGCAGATCGGCTATCAGGATAAGAAAAGAATGGAATCCTGGCCCATTTTCCGGGAGGGCCGCTTCAGGGGAGGGGTGATCTTTGAGAAGGTAGAAAAACGCTTTAAGCCCTTCTCCAACCTGGCCAACCGCACCATTGGCTACATCAATGAAAGCGAATCGGGCGCCGGGCTGGAATTCAGCTTTAACGACAACCTCAGGGGCAAGCATGGCGAAGCCCTTTTTCGGCGTGTAGCCGGCGGAAGCTGGCAGCAGGTGTTTGGCGATACCGAAAAACGGCCCGAAGAGGGCTATGACATTGTTACTACCCTGGATGTGAACATACAGGACGTAAGCGAATCCTCACTGCTGCGCCACCTGCAGCACCACAATGCCGACCGGGGCTGTGTGGTGGTGATGGAAGTAGCCACCGGCCACATCAAGGCCATGGCCAACCTGAGCCGCACCTCCTCGGGCTATTATGCCGAATCCTACAACCTGGCCGTAGGGCAGCAGGGCCTGCGGGAGCCCGGCTCTACCTTTAAGCTGGCCTCCATGATCGCCCTCTTTGAGGACAGCAACCTGAAGCTGGCCGATACCATCGATACCGGCAACGGGCAGCACCGCTTTTACAACAACTGGATCCGGGATCATAAGCCCGGCGGTTATGGCAAAATTACGGTACAGGAAGCCTTTGAAAAATCATCCAACATTGCCGTGGCCCGCATGGTGGATACCCATTTTGGCCTGAAGCCCGACAAGTTCATGGACTACATCCGTAAGTTTGGCCTGGCCGACCCCCTGGGTTTTCAGCTAAAAGGGGAGGGGTTACCCAACTTTCCGCCCCGCCAGAAGTGGAGCGGCATTACCCTGCCCTGGATGGCCTACGGCTATGGCTTTGAGATCACCCCCCTGCAAACCCTGGCCTTTTACAATGCCGTAGCCAATGGAGGCAAGCTTATGCGCCCCATGCTGGTATCGGCCATTCGCCGGGCCGACCGGGTAGAGCAGGAGTTTGCCCCCGAGGTGCTGGAGCAGAAAATATGCTCTACCCAAACGCTGGAAAGTGTGCGCCGCATGCTGGAAGGGGTGGTAGAGCGGGGCACGGCTACCAACATTAAAAATGCACATTATGCCATTGCCGGCAAAACCGGTACGGCCCAAACGCTGGTAGAGGGCCGCTATGTAAAAAAATACTATACCTCCTTTGCCGGGTATTTTCCGGCCGACCGGCCCAAGTACAGCGCCATTGTGGTGATTGATAATCCCAAAGGCTACAGCCAGTATGGCAGCGATGTGGCCGCACCTGTTTTTAAGGAAATTGCTGATAAGATCTATGCCCGGGACCTGGAAATGCACCCCCCCTATGCGGCGCCGGTAGCGGAGAAAAAAGGAGATTTTCCGGTAGTGCAGGCAGGCTATATGCCTGAGCTTTACGAAATTTGCAAGCTGCTGGGTGTAAAGCAGCGCACCCCCATCGCCGAAGACTGGGTGAAAGCCCAGGTAGATAGTGCATCCATTGACTGGACCCCCCGGGCCTCTACCGTAGGCCGGGTGCCCGATGTGCGGGGCATGACCCTGCGGGATGCGCTTTACCTGCTGGAGAATAAGGGGCTGAAGGTGCAGTATACCGGTAGGGGCCGGGTACAGCAGCAGTCGCAACTGCCCGGAGACCGGGCCATTAAAGGCAGTTATATAAATCTAAAACTTGGATAATGCCGGTTTTACAAGACATTCTCTACAAGATTCGCCTGCTGGCTGTAAGCGGCCCTACCGATATTGCGGTTGTTGACATTGCTTTTGATTCGCGCCAGGTAAGCCCGGGCAGCATGTTTGTGGCCATACGGGGCACCCAGAGCGATGGGCATGCCTTCATTGCGCAGGCCATAGAAAAGGGGGCAGCCGTAATCATGGCCGAAACCCTGCCCACCCAGCAGGCCGAAGGGGTTACCTGGCTGCAGGTGGCTGACACGGCCGCGGCCCTAGGCATAGCAGCGGCCAATTTCTGGGGCAACCCCTCTGAGAAGCTCAAGATTGTAGCCGTAACCGGCACCAATGGCAAAACCACAACGGCTACGCTGCTCTATAAACTCTTTCGGGCACTGGGCTATTCGTCCGGATTGCTCTCTACAGTGCGCAACCTTATCAACGATAAGGAGATTACCGCCACCCATACCACGCCCGATGCCCTGCAGCTGCAGCGGCTGCTGGCCAAAATGGTGGCCGAGGGCTGTACCCACTGCTTTATGGAGGCTTCCTCCCATGCCATTGTGCAGCACCGCCTGGCAGGCATGAAGCTAACGGGCGCCATTTTCTCCAACATCACCCACGATCACCTGGACTATCACCTGACCTTTGAGGCCTACATTGCCGCCAAAAAGGGCCTGTTTGATATGCTGCCCAAAGAAGCCTGGGCACTTACCAACCTGGACGATAAGCGGGGCATGGTGATGCTGCAAAATACCAAAGCCAGCAAATATACCTATGCCCTGAAAAAGCCGGCCGACTACAAGGCCCGCCTCATCAGCAACACCCTGCAGGGGCTGGAGCTGGATGTGGATGGCAAAATTGTCTGGTTTAAGTTGATTGGCGATTTTAACGCCTACAACCTGCTGTCGGTCTATGGCGCCGCCATGCTGCTGGGCGAGGAGCAGGATGAGGTGCTGATGCAGCTGAGCAATATCTCCACTGCCCCCGGTCGCTTTGAGCAGGTAGCCCAGGGCTCCGATGTGGTGGCGGTGGTAGACTATGCCCATACGCCCGATGCCCTTGAAAATGTGCTGCAGACCATTGCCAACTTCCGGACCGGCAGCGAAAAAGTGATAACCGTAGTAGGCTGCGGTGGCAACCGGGACAAGGCCAAGCGCCCCCTGATGGCCGAGATTGCCGCCAGCCTCAGCGACCGGGTGATCCTTACCTCCGATAACCCCCGCAATGAAGAGCCGGCCCAGATCATCGCCGATATGCAGGCGGGCCTTAGTGCCAGCAATACGCGTAAGGTGATTTCAATCCTGGATCGCCGGGAGGCCATTCGCACCGCCTGCATGATGGCCGAGCCGGGTGATATCATTCTGGTGGCGGGCAAGGGACATGAAACCTATCAGGAAATTGCGGGAGTGAAACACCCCTTCGACGACAGGGAGGTGCTGGCGCAATTTGTGCAGGAGCTGCGACCCTGAAAACTTAGCCCTGATTTGCAGTGATTCCATCTGAAAAAAATATAATTTACAGCCAGCCATTCCTTTAACCCCATCAGCCCCCGATGCTGTACTATATCTTTGATTTTCTAGAACGAGAATATGATTTCCTAGGTGCGCAGGTGTTTCAGTACATTTCGTTCCGGGCCGGCAGTGCCGCCTTCCTGTCGCTGATCATCAGCCTGCTGATCGGAAAAAAGATCATCCGCTACCTGCAAAAGCGCCAGATTGGCGAGATTGTCCGCAACCTGGGCCTTCAGGGGCAGATCGAAAAAAAGGGAACCCCTACCATGGGGGGCATTATCATTATAGCCGCCATTGTAATCCCCACCCTGCTGTTTGCCCAGCTCGATAATATTTATGTGATCCTGATGCTGGTAGCCACCCTCTGGCTGGGCTTTATCGGCTTTATGGACGATTACATCAAGGTATTCCGTAAGAACAAGGAGGGCCTGGCGGGCCGCTTCAAGATTGTAGGGCAGGTAGGTCTGGGCCTGATTGTGGGCCTTACGCTCTACTTTCACAACGACGTGGTAGTGCGCCAGTTTCTGGTAGGCGACCGGCTGGAGATTGAAGTGGACGAGGAACTGGCCGAACCCATTACCGAGCTTACCCCTTATCAGGATGTGAAAAGCACCTCTGCCACCATCCCCTTTGTGAAGCAAAACGAATTTGACTACGCCAACCTGCTGCCCCAGGGCCTGCGCGACTATACCTGGGTGGTGTATGTGCTGGTGGTGATCTTTATTGTAACGGCGGTATCCAATGGCGCCAACATTACCGATGGTATCGATGGGCTGGCAGCCGGGGTCTCGGCCATTATCGGGCTTACCCTGGCTATTTTTGCCTATGTATCCGGCAACGTTATCTTTTCCGACTACCTCAACATCATGTACATCCCCAATACGGGTGAGCTGGTGGTGTTCTGCTCGGCCTTTGTGGGGGCCTGCATTGGCTTTTTGTGGTTCAATGCCTATCCGGCTCAGGTATTCATGGGTGATACCGGCAGCCTTTCGCTGGGCGGCATCATTGCCGTACTGGCCTTCTCGCTGCGCAAGGAATGGCTCATTCCGGTACTCTGCGGCATTTTCCTGATCGAAAACCTGTCGGTCATGTTGCAGGTGAGCTATTTTAAATACACCAAAAAGAAATACGGCGAGGGGCGGCGCATCTTTAAGATGTCGCCCCTGCACCACCATTACCAGAAGATGGACTACCACGAAAGCAAGATCGTAACCCGCTTCTGGATTGTGGGCATTCTGCTGGCCATCATTACCCTGGCAACCCTTAAACTGCGCTAGGCTATGGGCAAACGGGAACAGGTGGTGGTTTTGGGCGGTGGCGAAAGCGGCACCGGAGCTGCGCTGCTGGCAGCCCGTATGGGCTGGGCTGTTTTTCTGTCGGATAAGGGGAAACTGGGCGATGCCTACCGGCAACAGCTGGTGGAAAAGGGGATTCCCTTTGAGGAGGAGGGGCACCATAGCGAAGACTTGATTCTGCAGGCGGCCCTGGTGATCAAAAGCCCGGGAATTCCTGACACAGCCCCGCTGGTACAGCAGCTGCGTCAAAGGGGGGTACCCGTGATCGATGAGCTTTCCTTTGCCCTGCGGCATACCGCTGCAAAGGTGCTGGCCATTACCGGCACCAACGGCAAAACCACCACTACCCTCTTGCTCTATCACCTGCTCAAAGAAGGGGGGCTGAACGTAGGCCTGGGCGGCAATGTGGGCCGCAGCCTGGCCGCCCAGCTGGCTGAGGGTGAACAGTTCGACTGGCTGGTACTGGAGGTGAGCTCCTATCAGCTGGATGGTATGCCGGGCTTTGCACCCCATACGGGTATCCTCACCAACATTACGCCCGACCATCTGGACCGCTACGACTACAAATTTGAAAACTACATCGCCTCCAAAATGCAGCTGGTGCAGCACATGGGCCAGGAGGAGGCGTTTATCTACTATGCCGAAGATCCGGTGATCCGCCAGGCACTGGAGGGGAGAGGCGTAAAGGCGCAGCTGCTTCCTGTAGCGGCAGCCGGACGGCCCGAGGCGGCGGCGATGCTGGAGGCTGAGTGGATCCGCATCAAGGGACCTGTACGGGATACCCTTTTCCTGTATGCCGATATGGTACTGCAGGGAAAACACAATTACATCAATACCGCCTGTGCGGTGCTGGCGGCGTACAGGGCAGGGGTATCGGAACAAGCCATCAGCCGGGGGCTGCGCAGCTTCCAGAATGCACCGCACCGTCTGGAGCCGATCGCTGAAATAAAAGGGGTGGCCTGGATCAACGATTCCAAAGCCACCAATGTGGATTCGGCCTGGTATGCGCTGGATGCCATGCAGCGGCCCATTGTCTGGATAGCAGGGGGTACCGATAAAGGAAATGACTACAGCCAGCTCCTGCCCCTGGTGCAGGAGCGGGTAAAAGCACTGGTGTGCCTGGGGGTAGATACTAGCAAGCTGCAGCAGGCTTTTGAGGGGGTGGTACCGATGCTGTTCCAAACGGGGAGCATGGAAGAAGCGGTGCAGGCGGCCGCCGCCGCTGCCCAGGCAGGTGATGTGGTACTGTTGTCGCCGGCCTGTGCCAGTTTTGATCTTTTTCGAAACTACATCGACAGGGGCGATCAGTTTCGCAGGCAGGTAATGGGGTTATACAACGAGCAGTAATAAGGAGGAGGGCATATGACGATGGAAAGCATAAAACTGTGGATGCAGCGCAACCTGATGGGCGATCCGGTGATCTGGATGGTGGTGTTTGGCCTGTCGGTGATCAGTATACTGGTCGTATACAGCGCTACGGGCTCGCTGGCCTATAAGCGGGATGTGGAGGTAGAGCAATACCTCATCAACCACTCGCTGCTTATGATCCTGAGCCTTGGCGCCATGTGGCTCGCTCATAAGGTAGACTACCGCTACTACAGCCGCTTGTCCCGGGTGGCCATGCTGCTCCCATCCCGCTGCTGCTGTACGCCTATTTCTTTGGCTCCAACATCAACGAGGCCAGCCGCTGGATCGAGATCCCCCTGATCAACAAGACCTTTCAGCCCTCCGACCTTGCCAAGCTGGCCCTTATTGCCAACCTGGCGGCCATGCTCAGCAAGCGGCAGATGAACATCGATGATTTTAAGAAATCCTTCTTTCCCATGATCCTGTGGGTAGGGGTGATCTGCGGGCTTATTGCCCTCTCCAACTTCTCCACAGCCGTGCTGCTGCTGGTTACCTGCCTGCTGCTGATGTTTGTAGGCCGGGTACCGCTTAAGTATATTTTTCTGCTGGTCTTTGTGGGGGTGTTGCTGGGCGGAACAGCCCTGGCTCTGGGCCAGCGCCTGGGTACGGTAATCAGCCGGGTAGAGGATTATATGGATCCCGACCAGCTCTCCTATCAGGCTGAGCAGTCGTTTATAGCCGTCTCCACAGGGGGCATTGCCGGCAAGGGACCGGGCAATAGCGAGCGCAAAAATCTGCTGCCGCACCCCTATTCCGACTTTATTTACGCCATTATCATAGAAGAATACGGCCTTTTCGGGGGCATCACCGTCCTGTTTCTGTACCTGGCGCTACTCTACCGGGGCATGCGGCTGGTCTCCCAAAGCGAGCGGGCCTTTGGAGGGCTCCTCTCAGCCGGGCTGGCCTTTGCGCTGGTGCTGCAAGCCTTTGTGAACATGGGGGTATCGGTGGGCCTTCTGCCCGTAACCGGTCAGCCGCTGCCCATGATCAGCATGGGGGGTACCTCGCTCTTGTTCAACGGATTGGCGCTGGGCATCATCCTGAGTGTAAGCCGGGGCAGAAGCGAGGCTCAGATCGAAGAGCCCAAAGAGGTGGGGAATTATGCCAAATCAGCCTAAGGGGAATGTGGATAAATAATTTAAGTGCAGATTTCCTGAAAACAGGCAAATAGCTGTACATTAATAGGTAAAATTTGTTACGCTATCGCTCCTTCTAAACCATATCGCATCATTATCAGTGGCGGCGGCACCGGCGGTCATATCTATCCGGCTATTGCCATTGCCGATGCGCTGCGCCATCTCCATCCAGATACCGAAATTCTCTTTGTAGGTGCCCAGGGCCGCATGGAAATGCAGAAGGTGCCCGAGGCAGGCTACAAAATAGAGGGTCTCTGGATCAGTGGCCTGCAGCGCCACCTGACCCTGGATAACCTGGCCTTTCCCCTTAAGGTGATCAGCTCGGTGGCCAGGGCTACCAAGCTGGTGAAGAACTTCAAGCCCCATGCCGTGGTGGGGGTAGGGGGCTATGCCAGCGGTCCGCTGGTGTTTGCCGCTACTCGACAGGGGGTGCCTGCCCTGCTGCAGGAGCAAAACGGCTATGCAGGCCTTACCAACAAGCTGCTGGCCCGCTATGTGCAGAAAATCTGTGTGGCCTATCCCGGTCTGGAGGCCTACTTTCCGGCCCAAAAGCTGGTGTTTACCGGTAACCCGGTGCGCCGCGATATTCTGGAGGCGCGCCACCTGAAAGCACAGGGCCTGAAACACTTTGGGCTACGCCCGGAGCGCAAAACACTGCTGATCATAGGGGGTAGCCTGGGAGCACGCACCCTCAACAAAAGCATTCAAAAAGGCCTTGATCAGCTGCTGGAGCAGGGGGTGCAGGTGATCTGGCAAACCGGCAAGTTTTACTATGATACCCTGTATGAAGCAACAAAGCATCAGCAGGGAGAGCTGCTCCGGATCATGCCCTTTATCAAAGAAATGCCCCTGGCCTACGGTGCCGCCGATGTGGTGATCTCCCGGGCCGGGGCCCTGAGCATATCCGAGTTGTGCCTGGCCGCCAAGCCCAGCATTCTGGTGCCCTCGCCCAATGTGGCCGAAGATCACCAGACCAAAAATGCCCGGAACCTGGTGCAGGAGGGAGCCGCCCTGCTGGTGCGCGATGCGCAGGCCCCAGAGGAGCTGGTACCCGAGGCCCTGCGCCTGCTGCAGGATGCAGCACAGCAGCAGGAGCTGAGCCGGAACATCAGCCGGCTGGCCAGACCACAGGCAGCAGAACATATTGCCAACGAAATACTGGGCCTGATCAAGTGAGCATAAAGGACTACCATATCATCTACTTTTTAGGCGTAGGCGGCATTGGCATGAGCGCCCTGGCCCGCTGGTTCCGCACAAACGGGTACCAGGTAGCGGGCTATGACCGTACGCCTACCCCCCTGACCGAAGCTCTGCAGAGCGAAGGCATTGCCATAGGATTTGAAGATAGCCTGGAGGCCCTGCCCGCAGCGGTAAAGGAAGATAAGGCGCATACCCTGGTGATCCTAACGCCGGCCGTACCGGCCCGGCATGCGCAGCTCAACTGGCTAAAGGAGCAGGGCTACACCATCAAGAAAAGAGCCGAGGTGCTGGGCATGCTTACCCACAGCCACCATACGGCGGCGGTAGCGGGCACCCATGGCAAAACCACCACTTCTTCCATGATCGCCCACCTGCTGAAGGATTCCGGCACCCCCTGTTCGGCTTTTCTGGGGGGCATCGCCGCCAATTATGGCAGCAACCTGATTTTGCACGAGGGGCCCGAAGACCCCATTGTGGTGGCCGAGGCCGATGAGTTTGACCGCTCGTTTCTGTGGCTGGAGCCCGAGCTGGCTGTGGTAACCGCCACCGATGCCGACCACCTGGATATTTATGGCGAGGCTGATGCGGTGGTAGAAGCTTTCCGGCAGTTTGTGGGCAAAGTGCTGCCCGGGGGTACTGCCTTTATCAACACCCGCTGCGATGCCTCGCTACTGCAGGCCGCAGGGGAGGGGGTTCGCCTGCTGCGCTATGGGCTGGAGCAGGCCGACTGCCAGGCCAGCCAGGTATGGGTAGCAGAGGGCGCTTTCTATTTTCACTACCAGGGGCTGGGCCATGAGCTGCGCAACCTGGAGCTGGGCATTCCCGGCTTTCATAATGTGGAGAATGCCGTAGCCGCCATCTCGGTGGCGCTGTCGGTAGGGGTAGGGCCGGAGGCCATCCGGCGGGCCCTTAAAAGCTACCGGGGTGTTAAGCGCCGCTTTGAGCTGGTGTACAAGGGAGCAGAACGGGTGCTCATCGATGACTATGCCCACCACCCCGAGGAGATCCGTGCCTTTCTGACTTCGGTGCGGGCGCTCTATCCCGGAAAAAAAATTTCAGTTATTTTTCAGCCTCATTTATATACCAGAACCCGTGATTTTCATGCCGGATTTGCCCAGGCACTAAGCCTTGCAGACGAGGTAATTCTTACAAATATATATCCGGCCCGTGAGGAACCACTTGAAGGAATAGAATCACACATCATCTATAACTTGCTGACTGCGAAAGAGAAGCAGCTGGTAAAGCTGCAGGAGGTTAAAGCATTGGTAGAAGCAGGTGATTTTGATGTATTACTAACGGTTGGAGCGGGTGATATTGACCGACTTATACCCGATCTAAAACGCATATTGGAGCAGAAGGAGCACAGCAGGTAGAATGGATAAGAAAAAGATTTTACGTATATTACCCTGGGGGTTTGTTATAGGCATTCTCCTGTTTAGCATCAGCTGGGTAAGCCTGCGCAGTGATCAGCGCAGCGTACGTAAGGTAGTGGTCACAATTGATAACCAAATCAATAATTATTTTCTGGACGAAGGCGATGTGCTCAGGCTGCTGTCAGATGGAGGAGAGCAAAAAATAGTTGGCGCAGCTGTAGAAAACTTAAGCCTTAAAGTTCTTGAAAATCGACTGAAGAATCATAAGTTTGTAAGAAACACTGAGGTTTCGACCGACTTTCAGGGCAACCTGTTCGTTCGTCTCACCCAGAACAAGCCAATAGCCCGCATTTTGCGGCCAGACGCCCCCGGCGCATACATCAGCAACGAGGGTCAGGTTTTGCCGCTTTCAGACAAATACACAGCCCGGGTGGTAGTGGTAAGCGGCGAGTATAACCGGCAGTTGTGGCTCAACAACCTTAACGAAACCCCCTATGGGCAGCAGTTATTAGCGTTGTTACTTTTTATTGATAATGATCCTTTTTGGAAGGCACAGATTGCAGAGGTTAACATAGACCGGACGGGAGACATACGTCTTTATCCGCAGGTAACCCGGCAGGTTGTAGAGTTCGGCAAGGCCGACGACATTGAAGCGAAATTTGAAAAATTGAAGATTTTTTATACCCGCATACTCCCTGCAGAGGGCTGGGGAAGCTATGAACGGGTAAGCTTAAAATTTGGGAATCAAATAGTTTGTGAATAAACAAGCGCAGGCATGCAGGAAGATAAAATCGTTGTAGGCTTAGACATAGGCACCACTAAGATCTGCGTAATCGTAGGACGCAGAAACGAGTATGGCAAACTCGAGGTGATGGGGATGGGCAAGGCTGTTTCAGACGGTGTTGTTCGGGGAATTGTGACCAACATCGACAAGACCGTTATTGGCATTCAAAAGGCCATAGCCGAGGCAGAGGAGCAATCCGGTATTGATATCCGGGTTGTAAATGTAGGCATTGCCGGTCAGCACATCAAAAGTTCCATCCACCATGGCAGCATCACCCGCAACTCAGCGGATGATGAGATCACGGTAGAAGATATCAATCGGCTCACCAATGACATGTACCGGATCGTAATTCCGCCGGGCAGTGAGATCATCCACGTAATGCCCCAGAGCTATACGGTGGATTATGAAGAGGGCATCAAGGATCCGGTGGGCATGTCGGGCGTAAAACTGGAGGCTGATTTTCACATTATTACCGCTCAGACCAACGCCATTAACAACATCAACAAGTGCGTTCGCCGGGCCAACCTGGAAATTGAAAACCTGATTTTGGAACCCCTGGCCAGCTCGCTGGCCGTACTCAGCGATGAGGAAAAAGAAGCCGGGGTATGTCTGGTGGACATTGGTGGCGGTACTACCGACATTGCCATCTTCCATGACAACATCATTCGCCATACAGCGGTGATCCCCTTTGGCGGCAACATCATAACCTCCGACATCAAGCAGGGCTGCATGGTCATGCAACACCAGGCCGAGCTGCTCAAGACTAAGTTTGGCCGCGCCATTTCCGAAGAGGCCAGCGAAAATGAGATCGTTTCCATACCCGGGCTGCGCAACCGTCCGCCCAAGGAAATCTCCATCCGCAACCTCTCGCACATCATTGAGGCGCGCATGGAAGAGATTGTAGAGCTGGTGCATGCCGAGATCATTGCCAGCGGCTATGACGGGCGCCTGGCAGGGGGTATTGTGATCACCGGTGGTGGCTCGCAGCTGATGGGCATTCGCCAGCTGTTTGAGTACATGATAGGCATGGATGCACGCATTGGCTACCCCAATGAGCACCTGGGCAAAAGCAAGATTGAACTAGTAAAAAGTCCGATGTACGCTACCTCGGTAGGCTTGGTGCTGACGGGCTTTAAGGCGATCGACGACCGCGAAAATATGTACAACGAGCGTCGCCCGCATACCAACAACACCTCTCGTCAGGTAAGGAAAGAGAAAGAAAAAGCATCAGGTGGGTTTTTCAAGAACATTCTGGATCGTACCCGCAACCTGCTGATTGATGATATGGAAGACCAGGACCAGTACTAACGCTAAACGAGAACGATCATGCCGGAGAATAAATACCAATTTGAACTACCTACCCATCAGCGTTCTATCATTAAAGTGATTGGCGTAGGCGGCGGCGGCAGCAATGCCGTAAATCATATGTACAACCAGGGCATCCGCGATGTGGAGTTTGTGGTGGTGAATACCGACTCACAGGCCCTCAAGAGCAGCCCCATTCCCAACCGCCTGCAGATCGGTACCAACCTTACCGAAGGCCTGGGAGCCGGCGCCAATCCTGAAAAAGGAAAGAATGCCGCCATTGAAAGCAAGGAAGAAGTACGGGACCTGCTGAGCAAGGATACCAAAATGGTGTTCATCACCGCCGGAATGGGGGGTGGAACAGGAACTGGTGCAGCCCCTGAGCTGGCCCGTGTAGCCAAGGAGCTGGGCATCCTTACCGTAGGCATTGTAACCCTGCCTTTTGCCTGGGAAGGCAAGAAAAAGCTGGCCCAGGCGGCCAGTGGCATTAACCTGCTGAAAGAAAACTGCGATACCGTAATTGTCATCCTGAACGACAAGCTGCGGGAAATTTACGGCAACCTGCCCATCCGGGAGGCCTTTGCCGAAGCCGATAACATCCTGACCACTGCCGCCAAGGGCATAGCCGAGATCATTACCGTGCCTGGCTATGTGAACGTGGACTTTGAAGACGTTAAGACCGTTATGAAAGACAGCGGTGCTGCCGTGATGGGCTCTTCACTGGCCAAAGGGGAGAACCGTGCCCGCCGCGCCGCCGAAGAAGCCATCTCCTCGCCGCTGCTCAACAGCCGCAATATCCATGGTGCGCAGAAGATCCTGCTCTCCATTATTTCCGGAGAAGAAGCCGAGCTGCAGATGGACGAGCTTACCGAGATCACCGAGTACATTCAGGAAAAAGCCGGCGAAGATGCAGAGATGATCTTCGGCCATGGGGTAGATCCTGAGCTGGGTGAGAACATCCGCGTAACCGTAATTGCCACCGGCTTTATTTCAGAAGAAGAGCCCATTTCCAGCAACGCCCCCTATGTGGAAAATAAGCGGGTGATTGACCTGGAATCGAACAAAACCATCGAAAATAAGCAGAATGCTTTTTTTCAGGCCCCGCAACCGCAGCCTCAGCCAGAGCGGGAGCCAGAAACCACTAACAAGGGCTATGCCTTTGAAAAGCCTGTAGCTGCTTCACCACGGCCCGAGCCACAGCCCGAGCCCGTGCAGCAGGTGCCATTTGAATTCTTCACACACCAGGATGAGACGGATAATGAGCAGGATGAGTGGGTAGATGAGGACCTGATTCGGGAAGAAGAACTGCGCATGAAGCGTCAGGCGCTGATGGACAAAGCCAAGGACCGGGTGCGCAATATCAAGAACCTGCGCCCTGCCACCAACCTGGGCGAGCCTGAGGAATTAAAAGGCCTGCTGGATGTGCCAGCCTATCTGCGCAAGAATGTTCGGCTGAAGGAAGTACCCCACTCCTCAGAAAAGAACATTTCCCGTTACAACCTGAACGATGAGAACCAGATCCTTGGAAACAACAAGTTTCTGCATGATAATGTAGACTAGTGATCGTGTTTGTTTAATTGTTATACCAGAAAGCCCCGCAGGTCAATGATCGGCGGGGCTTTTTTTTGCAGGCTTTCTATGGACATGAAGGCTTTACAGCAAATGGGGAGAAGCTGCAGGAACCTGGCTGCTCAAGACGCAGATTGCTATTGCGCAGCGTTCAGTATACCAATAAGCTCTCTACCTGCTCCTCCAGCAGCTGCTGGTAGAGAGCGTTGGTAAGCCTGTCGCCCTCCAGATTTTTTTCAATCTGGGCCAGGCGGGGTTTTTGGGCCAGCACATGCATGCCCAGGTAATTGAAGATATCCGTCAGGTGGCTCATGGCCATACCGCCGCCCTGCACCCCGGAAGATACGCCTACCAGGGCACATTTTTTTCCCTTAAAGGGGCTGGGGTAGTCCATGCCATCAATAAAGGCTTTGAGCACACCAGGAAAAGAATTGTTGTATTCCGGCACAATAAAGACCATTTTCTGTACCTGCCGCAGGCGGTTGGCCAGCCGGTTAAAGGCTTCATTGGCGCCGGCATTGTCATAGAGGGCCGATACGGTAAAGTCGGCAGGCAGTGCGCTGAGGTCTACAATCTCGCAGCTCTGGCCCCGCTGGCGTAGCAGGTCTGCATAAATTTCTGCAATAGTAGCCGATACAGAGCCCGGCCGGTTGGTGCCGCAAACAATTTCAATCATGGCGTGTAGTCTTTTTAAGGGGCTGTAAAAGGAGTCGCTGGCTGAGTACTTGCAAATAGAGGGATTATTTTTGTATTTGAAAGCGCAAGGGGGAGAGAAAGCAGGGGGAGGCCGAATGGAAACGAACGCCTTGCGGAAAGTTGGGCTTCTCCAATGATAAAAGTCATTTTTCTGCAGTAGCTAAGCTGCCTCCTTTGTAGCGATTTTTAAAGAATACCACCATACATGCAAACACAGATACACGAGGCCGTAGCCGCCATACGCCGCATTACCGATGCAACCCCTCATATAGGCATTATCCTGGGTACCGGCCTGGGACAGCTGGTCAATAAAGTAAGCATTCAGCACCGCATCCCCTATACCGACATTCCCCACTTTCCGGCAGCCACCGTCGAGAGCCATCAGGGCTACCTGATCTTTGGCCAGCTGGGCGGTAAGCCGGTGGTGGTGATGCAAGGGCGCTTCCATTATTATGAGGGCTACAGCATGCAGCAGATTACCCTGCCGGTGCGGGTCATGAAGCTGCTGGGCATCCGCAAACTGTTTATCAGCAATGCAGCCGGCGGCCTTAATCCGGACTACCAGCTGTCCGACCTGATGGCGCTGAACGACCACATTAACCTGCTGCCCGAAAACCCCCTGCGGGGCCCCAACATGAATGACTTCGGTCCGCGCTTTCCCGACATGTACAAGCCCTACGATGAAACCCTTTTGGAGCAGGCCGGTCAGCTGGCGGAAACCCTTGGATTTCCCCTTCGTAAGGGCGTATATGCGAGCGTAACAGGACCTAACCTGGAGACGCCGGCCGAATACCGCTACCTGCGCATTATCGGCGCCGATGCCGTGGGCATGTCTACCGTACCTGAAGCGCTGGTAGCCCGGCACATGAACCTGCCGGTTTTTGCTGTATCCGTTATTACGGATATGGGTACCCCCGAAGGGGTAGAACATGTAACCCTGGAAAAGGTGCTGGCAGCGGCGGCTCAGGCAGAGCCCAAGCTTACAGCCCTTATCGAAGCTTTAGTAGCCACCCAAACCGAAGACTAGTATGCGACCAGCCGAAACTGAATATGCACCCTTTTATCAATCCTATGTAGCGCGTGTAAAAGAGGAGGAAGCCATTCTGGCCCTGGAAAGATCCTATGAGGAGATCCATCATTTTATGCCGCTGCTGCCGGAAGGCCGGGCCGATTTTCGCTATGCCGAGGACAAATGGTCCGTTAAAGAGATGATCCAGCACATTATTGATACCGAGCGCATCATGGCCTATAGGGCGCTCACCTTTGCCCGCGGTGACCAGCGGGAGATTCCCGGCTTTAACCAGGATGGCTACGCAGAGATGGCCAATGTAGACTACCGCAGCCTTCAGGAACTGCGGGAAGAGCTTCAGTTGGTGCGCAAGTCCAGCATCTGCCTGTTTGCCAGCTTTGATGAAGGCAGCCTGAACCGCACCGGCATTGCCAACCGCTACAAGGTAAGTGTGCGGGCGCTTGCCTACATCATCGCCGGGCACCAGAAACACCACTTCGCCCAGCTTCGGGAGCGTTATTTTCCCGATATGCAGATGGCCTAAAATGTAATAAAGCAACTATTCGAAAAGGGATTATCAGCAGGGGTGTGGAAGCAGCAAGAAAAAGGCTGGTCTAATGCCCCTGCTGCAGTTGCTGGCAGTATTGGAGTAGGGTCTTCACACTCGCTTCATCATCATAATCTACCTCTTGCTGTTTCATATACTCTGCAATGGCAGATTTGTGCGAAGAGAATGCCCGTAGCACACTTGATTTCTTTGCCGGATAAAAGCGATTGTTGCGGTCTGAGAAATAAAGCGATTGTTTTATGGTAAATTCCAGGCTGGCATTGGGGCTTAGTTCCTGTAGGGTACCTTCTGCATAGTAGTCACTGGTGCTGGTATTTGATAGTGAATTATAGTCCATGCCAAAGGCTCCTTTGTTTCGCACATTGGTTAGTTCATATTTTTCTTCCTTTAGCAGTTGGAGGTCGCTCAGGCGCTCAACCAGTTTAAGCAATACCTCGCTGCTTCCTTTGTGGTAGTACATGTAGGTATCGTCTCCAATTACAATTGATTTGATCTTGTGCAGCTCATCCAGCGCCAGGGTGTCATTGGCAGCGCTGATAAACTCTATCTGGCCAGTTAGCAGATTGTAGTTGAACTTGCTTTGGGTATAATTACCCTCTACTAAAAATGCCTTGCCGCTGGTAAATTGGGGGTATAAGTAAGCTTTATTCAGCACCTCTTTATTCACCTGGCCTCTGACAGGCGTTACTTTAATTTTTTTTGGAGCCTGAGCCTGAGCAGTAGCAAGCAGAACAAGCCCAAGAACAGCCAATATCAGCCCTTTCAGAAAAGCATGGTGTACCAGCATATGCGTAAGCAGAATGGTGAAAAAATCCTGTTTATTAAATATACTAGAAAATAGCGCATTAATCAATGCTTAGAAGCAAATGCCCGGGGTCTGTTCTGGCAGCGGTTACCAAAAAGAATCTGGCCAATCTGCTGTAAACCTTTGCCGGTTTATGCCGCTCGGAAGAGAAAAAAACTATTTTTGCTCTTATGCGCTCCATGCACAATTTTTTTAAACTGGTCTGGCTATCCATCAAGGGGGTGGAGCAGGACTATACAACCCTGGGCATCCGGCAGGCCATTGTGCTGCTGGCCATCCCCATGATTCTGGAAATGCTCATGGAATCCCTGTTTGCCATTGTCGATATCTTCTTTGTCGGCAGGCTGGGACCCGTAGCGCTGGCCACTGTAGGCCTGACAGAGTCGGTGCTGATGATCATTTACTCGGTGGGCATGGGCGTAAGCATGGCAGCCACCGCCATGATCTCCCGCCGGTTTGGGGAGAAGAATTTCCGGGAGGCGGGCAGCCTAACCTTTCAGCTGTTGCTGACCGGCGGTGTGCTGTCACTGCTCATTGGAGTTGTGGCGGCGGTCTACGCCCCGCAGATCCTGTCGTTCATGGGGGCCGATGCAGCGGTAGTTGCTGCGGGCACTGCCTATGCCCGCATTATCTTTGCCGGCAACCTGGCCATTATCCTGCTGTTTCTGATCAATGGTGCCTTTAGGGGGGCAGGCCAGCCGCACCTGGCCATGCGGGCACTCTGGATCGCCAATGGGGCCAATATCCTGCTGGACCCCCTGCTGATCTTTGGTCTGGGCAGCTGGGAGGGACTTGGGCTTGAAGGTGCCGCCTGGGCTACCACCACTGGCAGAAGCATAGGGGTGGTATACCAGCTTTACCACCTCTTCAATGGAAAACACCAGCTTAGGGTGCTGCGGCACAATCTGGTGGTAAGCTATCGGGTGATTCTGCGCATCCTTAGGGTATCGGCCGGGGGTATGGGCCAGTTTCTGATCGATTCGGCCAGCTGGATCTTTCTAACCCGGCTCATTGCCGAGTTTGGCAGTAATGCCCTGGCCGGCTACACCATTGCTTTTCGGGTGATCGTGTTTGCGCTGCTGCCGGCCTGGGGCTTATCAGGTGCAGCGGCTACCCTAGTGGGCCAGAACCTGGGTGCCGGCAAAGCCAGACGCGCAGAGCTTTCAGTATGGCTTACTGCCCGGTATAATGTGGTTTTTCTGGGGGGTGTAACGGTGCTGTTTCTCTTATTTGGCGAGTACCTGGCAGCCCTGTTCATCTCAGAACCTGAAGTGATCGCTATTGCGTCCAAAGCGCTTCGCATCATTACGTTGGGCTATGTGTTCTTTGGCCTGGGCATGGTTATGGTGCAGGCCTTTAACGGGGCAGGGGATACCCGTACGCCGGCCTACATCAACATTGTGGTGCTCTGGCTCATTGAAATACCGCTGGCTTACCTGTTGGCCATTACACTTGATTTTGCCGCTACCGGAATCTTTATCGCCATCGCCATCTGCCATTCGCTGCATGCCATTGTGAGCTGGTGGTTGTTCAGGCGGGGCAGCTGGAAGAGCATCCGGGTATAGCATCCTTTTATTTTGTATTGTGCGATTTGGAGGAATATTGAGAGTATACCCCTTTATGCCCAACTGACTGCGGCGCCGGTATTGATGTTTAGGCAGGTAGTGATTCGCAGGCTTTTTTTTTATAGTTTTAGGCACTTCACCAGCAGCTCTTTGTTAGCGGTGTTTTGCTGCACGCTCCACTAGTTAAGTTGTCTGGCTGTAGTACCCTAATCCCTTTATCAACTCGTAAACAGGCTCATGAAACGACTACTGCTAGTACTTTTGTTGCTCCCCCTCTGCTGCCTGCAGGTACAGGGGCAGGGCAACTCCCCCAAGCCCGATCTCAAAAAACTCGATCGCTATTACGAACAGGTGGTCAAAGACTGGGGGGTGGCCCGGCATGACGGTGGGTATTGTAAAAGACGGCCAGCTGATCTTTAGCAAGGGGTATGGCGTAAAGGAAGTGGGTAAAATCGAACGGCCCGATGGCAATACCCTTTATGCCATTGCTTCCAATTCTAAAGCCTTTACTTCGGCTATGATTGCCCAGCTGGTGCAGGAAGGCAAGCTCAACTGGAATGATAAGGTAAAGCAGTACCTGCCCTACTTTGAGCTCTACGATCCCTACACCAGCCAGGAGGTTACCATACGGGATTTGCTGAGCCACCGGGTAGGCCTGGGCACCTTTAGTGGTGATCTGATCTGGTACAAGTCTGAACTAAGCCCCGAAGACATCATTAAACGGCTGCAGTACCTGCCAAAGGCGTATGATTTCAGAGCCGGGTATGGGTACTCTAACGTGATGTACATTACCGCCGGAGAGGTAATTGCCAAAGTGACCGGCAAAAGCTGGAGCCAGAATGTGCAGGAACGCCTGCTTGATCCCCTGGGCATGCAGCGCACCATTCCCTCCATCAGCCAGCTGGAGGCAAAGGGAAATGTGGCCACCCCCCATGCAGTCATAGAGGGAGAAACAGTGCCCATTCCCTGGGTAAACTGGGATGCCGTTGCGGCTACCGGGGGGCTTATCTCCAGCACCAATGACATTGCCAACTGGATGCTCTTTAACCTGAACGGGGGCATCTGGAAGGGAGATACCCTGCTGCAGAAAAATTCCCGAAACCTGCTCTGGACCCCGCATAACAATTTTGTGGTGGATCATACCAGCAAAAATGACCTCAACCAGAACTTCAGGGGCTATGGCCTGGGCTGGGACCTGAGTGATTTTCATGGCCGCCTGCGGGTAGGCCACACCGGCGGCTACGATGGCATGCTCTCGTCTATTGCCCTGCTGCCCGATGAGGGCATAGGGGTAGTGGTACTCACCAACGGCACCAGAAGCCCCTTTATGGCTGTCAATCATTATACACTGGAAGTGCTGCTGGGCATCAAGGGCAAAGACTGGTCGGCCTACCTGCTGGAGCGTACCAGGCAGTGGGAAAAGGCAGATACCCATATTGCCGACATCAAAAGCAAGCGCCAGCCGGCCATACAACCCACCCATGCCCTGCAGGCCTATGCCGGCCGCTACGTGGCCGAAAGCTATGGCAGCATAGAGGTAAAGCTGGAGAGGGATCAGCTGAAACTCCATTTTGAGCACAGCCCCGATCTGGCGGCCAGCCTGCACCACTGGCATGGCAATGTATGGGAGATTCGCTGGGATAAGCCCCAGGCCTGGTTCTCCTTCGGTACGGTCCATTTTACGCTTGACCATAACCTGCAGATCAGCGGCCTGGAGTTTGAGGTGCCCAATGACGATTTTCATTTTCAGGAGCTAAAGGCCAAACGAGTGGCGGCTGCTGGATCAGTCCAGTAAAACAGGAACTGAGTTGAAGAACTAAAGGGGGTAGTTGTATCGAATAGATGCGGTTACCCCTTTTCTTGTGCACGGCATTTCACCAAATGCTTCAGCTAGCTGAAAGGCCCACAGGGGCTGGTAGTGCAGTCTGCCCCCTGAAGGGGGTGTAGTGCGGCACTTGCCCTTGCCTGCTGCCTGCTGAAAGTGGAGATCGGTGCCAATAGCGCTTAAGCCATAATAATTTTGTTATATTTGGTGCGTTAAACAGGCTGCATGTCGCTGGAAGTACAAAATCTTTACAAACAATATGGTGAGCAGTGGGCGGTAAACGATGTATCGTTTACAGTGGGAGAAGGGGAGATTGTGGGCTTTTTGGGGCCAAACGGCGCCGGCAAGTCTACCACCATGAAAATTGCCACCTGCTACCTGCCCCCTACCGCCGGTACGGTGCGCATCAATGGACTGGATGTGCTGGAGCACCCCTTGCGGGTACGTCAGCAGCTGGGCTACCTGCCCGAGCATAACCCCCTTTATCTGGATATGTATGTGCACGAGTACCTGCGCTTTATTGGCTCAGTGCATAAATTATCCGGCAAGCGGCTAAAACAGCGCGTAGGGGAGGTAGTAGCTCTTTGTGGCCTGGAGCGGGAGCAGAACAAAAAGATACAGGCGCTCAGCAAGGGCTACCGCCAGCGCGTAGGCCTGGCCCAGGCACTGGTGCACGACCCCTCGGTGCTGATCCTGGACGAGCCCACCACCGGCCTTGACCCAAACCAGATCGAAGAGATCCGGGGCGTGATTCGCTCCATCAGCGCTCGCAAAACAGTGGTGTTCAGCACCCACATCATGCAGGAGGTGCAGGCACTTTGCCAGCGGGTGGTGATCATTAACCGCGGCAGGGTAGTAGCCGATAGTCCGGTGAGCCGCCTGCAGCAACAGCCTGCCGGAGGCCGCCTGATCCGGGTGGAGTTTGAGGCCCCCATCAATCCGGAGCTGTTTGCCCGCCTGGAGGGCATTCGTCAGGTAGAAGAAGCCGGCGCCAGCCAGTACCTGCTCCACACCACCGACGATCTGCAGGTGCGTTCCCGCATCTTTCGCCTGGCCGCCGATAACGACCTGCCCCTGGTGGGCCTGCGGCTGGAGGAGAACTCACTCGAAAACGTATTCCGGGAGCTTACCCAACAACAACCTTCCGAAGCATGAGACACGTTTTTCTGAAAGAAGTAAACGCTTTTCTTAATTCCCTGATCGCCTACATAGTCCTGAGTGTGTTTCTGATTGGGGTAGGGCTGCTGGTATGGGTATTTCCCGAGACCTCGGTGCTGGACTACGGCTATGCCGATCTGGATACCTTTTTTTCCTTTGGCCCCTATGTGCTGCTGTTTCTGCTGCCGGCCATTACCATGCGCACCTTTGCCGAAGAGAAAAAGGCCGGCACTCTGGAGCTGCTTTACACCCGCCCCCTAACCGACTGGCAGATCATCCTGGGAAAATACCTGAGCAGCTTGTTTCTGCTCCTGCTGGCGCTGCTGCCTACGCTGCTGTATTATTACAGCCTGAGCGAGCTGGGCAACCCCCCGGGCAATATTGATGGGGCCGCGGTGGCGGGCTCCTACCTGGGCCTGTTCCTGCTGGGAGCTTCCTTTGCGGCCGTGGGGGTATTTGCTTCTTCGCTTACCGAAAACCAGATTATTTCTTTTCTGGTGGCCCTTTTTCTGTGCTTTCTGCTCTACACCGGCTTTAGCTCCCTGGCGGCGCTGGATGTGCTGGGCAGCACCGGCTATGTGGTGCAGCAGCTGGGCATTCTCTACCACTACGGAGCGCTCAGCAAGGGGCTGATCGATTCCCGCAATGTTCTTTATTTCATCAGCCTGATCCTGCTGATGCTGATGCTGACCAAACTGGTGCTGAGCAGCCGTAAATGGTAACCCCCATGCAGATACCCAAATCACACCATAGCGGTACCCCCAAAAAAATCGAAAGCCTGCTGCGCTTTGGCATCGGGCTTATGCTGCTGCTGATCCTCAACGTATGGGCCGCCGACCATTTTGTGCGGCTGGACCTGACCGAAGACCGCCGCTACACCATTACCCCCGCTACCAAAGCGCTGCTGCAGGAGCTTGATGATGTGGTGTATGTGGATGTGTACCTGCAGGGCGATGTGCCCTCGGGCTTCAAGCGCCTGCAGCGCAGCATCCGCGAAACACTGGAAGAGTTTCAGACCTATGGCGGGGCCAATATTCAGTATACGTTCATAGACCCCACTACGGCCGTAAGCCAGCAGGCCCGCAACGAATTTTACAGCAGCCTGGCCCAAAAGGGCATCCAACCCACCAATATCTTTGATACCCAGGAGGGCAAGCGCACCGAAAAGCTGGTGTTTCCCGGCGCAGTGGTGAGCTATGGCGGGCAGGAGCGGGGCGTAATGCTGCTAAGGGGTAACATGGCTGCCCCTGCCGAAGAGCGGCTCAACCAGTCCATTGAAGGGGTAGAATACCAGCTGGCCTCCGCCATTCGGGAGCTTACCCGGCAGGGCCAGTCCCGGCTGGGCTGGCTGGTGGGCCAGGGCGAGGCCGATTCCCTGCAGGTGCAGAGCATCCGCCAGACCCTGCAGGAGCAATACAGCCTGCAAAACCTGCGGCCCGAACAGCTGGCCGAGCAGCAACCCGCCACCCTGCTCATTGCTAACCCAACCCGGACCTATACCGAACAACAGCTCTTTCTGCTGGATCAGTATGTGATGCGCGGGGGCAATCTGCTGGTGTTTATGGATGCCGTACGGGTGAATATGGACAGCCTTGCCCAGTCTGGAGGGACCATAGCCGTGGCCCAGCCCCTGGGCCTGGAAGACCTGCTCTTTCGCTGGGGCCTTCGCCTGAACCAGAACCTGGTGCAGGACCTGAGCTCGGGCGCCTACCCGGTGGTGGTGGGCAATATGGGCAACCAGCCCCAGATGCGCATGCTGCGCTGGCCCTTTTTTCCGGTGCTCAACAACTATGCGCCGCACCCCATTGTGCGCAACCTGGATGCCACCTATGCCCGCTTTGTCAACAGCCTGGATACTGTAAAAGCTGATGGGGTTCGCAAAACGCCCCTGATCTTTACCTCCCCCTACAGCCGCCTGTTCAATGCCCCGGTGCAGGTGAATATTGAAGATTTGCGCCGCGATGTACGGCAGGAAAGTTACAATGCGGGCCCGCAGGCCGTGGCCTACCTGCTGGAAGGAAACTTCACCTCGCTCTACAAAAACCGCTTTCTGCCCGAGGGGGTAGAGGAGCGGGGCTTTAAGGCCGATGGACAGGGGGCAAAATCATAGTGGTGGCCGATGGGGATTTTCCGCTCAATGAAGTAAACCGTCGCACCCGGGAGGCTCTGCCGCTGGGCGCGGCCCCCTTTACCCAGCAGATCTTTGCCAATGGTGAATTCATCGAAAATGCGCTGGCCTACCTGACTAGTGAAGGGGGGCTGATCATGGCCCGCAATAAGGAAGTGAGCATCCGCCCGCTTGATCCCGTGCGGGTAGAGCGGGAGCGCAGCTGGTGGCAGGGCCTGAACCTGCTGGTGCCGGTGCTGCTGGTGGTGGCCCTGGGCGTGGGGCACGCCTTCTGGCGCAAACGCAAATACGCCCGCTTCTCTAAACCTCCTGAAGCATGACTCGAAAAAACTGGGCGCTTGCCATCATCCTGATTGTTCTGATTGCAGTATTTGGCGTACTGGTAGGCCGCAAAGGCCCCACCAGCAGCCTCCAGATAGAGAAAAGCCTGTTTGCGGTTGCCGACACGGCGGCCCTTGATCTGATTGTGCTGCGCCAGCCCGATGGGGCCGTGCAGCGCCTGGAGCGGCGCCAGGGCCACTGGCAACTCAATGAGCACTATGCCGCCGACCCCTCCATGATGCGGCTGCTGCTGAGCGTACTCAGGCAGGTGCAGGTGCGCCGGCCCGTAGCCCGCAGCCAGCAGGAGGAAGTGCTGAGCCAGCTGGAGCAGCAGGGCGTAGAGGTGGAGCTGCAGGGCGACCCAAATCAACGCTTTCTGGTAGGGGGGCGGGAGGCCGAACGCATCTCTTATTTTGCCCGAAACGGACAGGCGTATGTGATGGAGCTGCCCGGCTATGCCAGCTACTTCAGCAGCATCTTTTTCCTGAAGCAAACGGACCTGCGCAACAAAATGCTGGCCACCCTCAACAGTATGAACTTTCAGGCCCTGGATGTAGCCTACCCGGCCGATACCAGCCAGAATGTGCGCATCCGCTTTCGCAACAACATGCTGGGGGTGGAGGATATTGTGCGGCCCGATAGCTCGGTACTCTTTCAGTACATGATGATCTACGAGCCCCTTGAGGTAGCCGGCTATCTGGCGCCCGGCGAAGACCCCCTGTACGACAGCCTGCTGCAAACCCCTCCGCTGGCCCATTTTCATATGCGCACGGTGGGCAATTCGGAAGGCATGCGCCTGCACCTCTATCCCCAGCTGCCCGGCCGCCGCTACCGCCTGGGCTACCTGCCCCGACAGAAGGAAGCCGTGCTGCTGGACGAGCGCCTGGCCCAGGCCATGCTGATTCGCCGCCGGGATCTGCTGCTGGAGTAAGGCGCAAATGGGTATTCTCTGGTGCGCGCTGATCCCCGGACTGTCGCAGGTTCTCTGAACCTGTGACACAAATCATGGAGTTCCCCGAACTCCACTGACCTGGCAAAGCTATTGCTTCCTAACTACAGTATCCCTCAGAGAAAAAGCAAGCCAGGGTAAGCAACAAACGCCTACTAGTGGAGATATTGGCAGCTGTAGCGGCGCTGGTCTGAGAAATCCGGAAGGATTATGCCGGCTAATCTGCCGGCCGGAAATCTATTCCGAAAAAAGGCGTTATCTTGTGTAGCAAGAGGGTAGCAGCTTAGCTATTTTTTTTAACTTTAGGCCGCAAAATCTTACAATCCCCTTCACCAGATATGAAGTTTATCGTTTCTTCTTCCGCCCTTCTTAAGCAGTTATCGGCCATCAGCGGGGTAATTACCTCTAATCCGGTAGTTCCCATTCTGGAGAACTTTCTGTTTGAGATCAACGAGGGGGCGCTGAGAGTAACAGCTTCCGACCTGCAAACCAGCATGATCACCGAAATGGAGGTGGAAGCCCGGGAAAGTGGCAACATTGCCGTGCCGGCCCGCATCCTGATGGATACCCTTAAGAATTTGCCCGAGCAGCCGGTTACCTTCAGCATTGATGAAGAAACCTATACCATCGAGATCTCATCCGACAATGGCCGCTACAAACTGGCCGGTGAGAATGCCACTGATTTTCCGCGTACACCCGAAGTAAACGATCCCTATGGGGTAGACATTCCGGCCGATACGCTGCAGAACGCCATAGCCAATACGCTCTTTGCCGTAAGCAACGACGAGCTGCGCCCGGCCATGACGGGGGTATACATTCAGCTGCGCGATACCAACGCCACTTTTGTGGCCACCGACGGCCACCGTCTGATCCGCTACCGCCGGGTAGATGTGGCCGCCGATATGGACAACAACATCATTCTGCCCAAAAAGGCGCTGAACCTGCTGCGTACCACGCTGCCTTCTGGCAGTACCCCGGTTACGGTAGAGTTCAATGCCTCCAATGCTTTCTTCAAGTTCAACAACGTGCGGATGATCTGTCGCCTGATCGACGAGCGTTTCCCCGACTATGAGAATGTAATTCCGGTAGATAACAACAACAAGATGGTGATCAACCGCCTGGAGTTCCTGAGCTCCCTGAAGCGGATTGCCATTTATGCCAACAAAACCACCCACCAGGTGCGCCTCAAGATCACCGGCAACGAGCTGCAGATCTCGGCCGAAGACCTGGACTTCTCCAACGAAGCCATGGAGCGCCTAAGCTGCGACCATGATGGCGAGGATATCGAGATCGGCTTCAATGCCCGCTTCCTCATCGAGATGCTCAACAACCTGGACTCTACCGATGTGCAACTGAACCTGAGCAAACCCAACCGCGCCGGCCTGCTCATTCCGCGGGACAAGGATGAGAACGAAGACATCCTGATGCTGGTAATGCCGGTGATGCTGAACAATTATGTGTAGGCAGAATAAGTAGGCGCGCTGGAAGGCGCTTTTGCGGATATCAAAACCTAAAAAAGGCCGCTGCTGAATAGATCAGCAGCGGCCTTTTACATTTGGATAAATACCCTTTCAATTCATCAGATGTTTCTACAGGTCTCTGCCTCTGTCTCGGTCAAGATCCCGCTTGCTGTCGATATGCTTGTCTGACTTGATCTTATCGACATCCACATCGGTTTTGCGGGCGGTTTCATGAATGGTTTCTTTGTGGGTGCTGCTTTCTTTGCCAACCCGCACTTCTTCCACCACACGTGATTCTTTATTAACCAGCGGTACTTCGGCATGCTCCACTACTTTGCTGCTGCCTTCCTTAAAGGAATCGAAGTCGCGCTGGCTGGCGGGGCGGTCTACCGGCCGGCGGTCTACGTGCACATGTTCCTCGCGCAGGCGCAGGGTTTCCTCAATAGGCTTTTCGATGATGCGGCTGCGCAGGCGCACACCCCCGGTCGTTACTTCTTTTTTGCCTACCTCCACATTTTCTTCAATGATGGGGATGGTCTTGTCAGTACCCTGGCTTCCGGCCTGGTTTCCGGAACGGTAGCGGGCGGCATGCTCGTTGGCATCCAGGGCGCCGAACTGGTCCAGAATGGCAGCGGCTTGCTGGGCTTCGCGCTTGTCCTGCGCATGTACGGTTACCACCGAGTTGCGGCGGGCCACCTCGGTATGGTTGGTGGCATCATCACTGCTACCAAAGAGGTTGCGGAAAAAGTTGCCGATGCTGCTGTGGTCATCGTCCTTGTCGGCCGAGGCCCGGCGGGCATGCACGTCAATATGTTCTCGTTTAATTCCCTGGTTTAGCAGGGCCTGTACGGCATCTTGGGCCTGATCAGGCTTGTCAAATAGGGCTACTACGGAATGTCTCATAATTTAAAAAATAGTTTGGTTCTACAAATGGTCCCGTTTTTCGGGATCCTCTTTGGTTGAAGAACCGGAAGTGGGCTGCCTGTTGAGGCGTACCTCTTCCTTTTTGAGGGTAAGGGGGTGGGAGGAGTGGGCGTGTTTTTTATGGCGGGTGATGCGTACCTCTTCCACCAGGATGAGTTGTTTTTCGATCACCTCCTCAAAAACCGGAATGATGATTGTAGTGCCCTCCTGGCGGGGGGCAGGGGGATTATCATCCACATAGCGGGGCGTTACCGCTACGCGTTGCAGGCTTACCTCTTCCTGGCTTGTGCTGTCCTCTACCGTTATGTCTTCTTCGTGTACCCGCTTGCGAAAGCGAATGCTGCCGGTTTGCTGCAGCTCCTTGCGTACAGATGGCCGCTCTTCTACCACAGGGATGGTTTTTTCCTCCAGGTGCTGGTCAGCTTTTGACACTGCAGGAGAGGGGGAAGATGAATGGGGTCTTTTCCGATCTTCTCCTGCTGGAAGAGGGGGGGCTTGTGCCTTTAGCTCTTCAATGGTCTTACGGATTCCCTGCAGGGTTTTATCATGCTCTTCTCGTGCCTTCATCGTATGGGTGAATTAGCGTTGGTCAACTTCACTTTATTTTTGCTGCGCCCTCTACTTTTCTTAACGGAGTCAGCGGCAGAGGGTTGGGCAAAGGGGTAGGCATAACCGCAAAAGCAGCCAAGGAGGGGAGAGGAGAGACCGCAGGCAACAGTCAGCTGCAAGAGGAGCGAAGAAAGCTGTTTCTCCACTGCTTTTCCTAATCTTTACGAGCCTAACTTCGTACCTTATGGAGAGCAGAATAGCCTTCTCTCAGCAGAAGCATAGCTGGGAAGGAAAAACGGAGATAGGAAAAACTGAAGCGGGGGCTATTCTATAGCATGTAGATACGCCATTGGCGCCCGAGTTATGAAAGTTGCCGTAATAGGGTCAAGGACCTTTTCTGATTATGAATTGCTTAAGCAGACCCTGAAATGCTATTATATTTCTGA
>NZ_AODQ01000024.1 GCF_000348925.1 Cesiribacter andamanensis AMV16
CAAATTTCATCCTTTCAAAATTCGGGATGACTCATGTTTCTTGTTTGTACAAACTAACTTGCTTTGCCTTTGCGCTCCCAGTGATCTTTGATGATGTTGCCTGCCGCATCCTGCGTAAGGGTACGGGCATAGCGCTCTCCCTTTACAGTGCCCTGCTCATCAAGCCGGCCTATAAAGAGCAGCACAGGATTGCCCCGTGCATCTGTTTTAAAGGCAAGGTCTTTGCCCCTGTAGTGCTGATGCACCATGGCAGAGGGCTCATAGGTTTTGCGTAGCTGGGCCAGAATTCCTTCACTCAGTGGCATGGCAATAGGCGTTTATACCCTAACAAGCAAACCCCGCCCCAGGGTTTGACCCTACGAGCACAAAGCGAGGCTCAGGCCAGAATGCCCTCGGTACTTTTGCGGATATCGGTACTGATCTTATACAAAAATTCCAGCTGTTCCTGCAGCAGGCGCTCGTCGGGGCTTAGGGCAGCCTTATCATCCGGGCGATTTTCCGGCCGGCCCTCTGCTATTGCCTCCGGATGCATCAGGCCTTCTGCACCTCCCTCCTGTACCGCATACCCCCCGGCGGCAGGCCCCAGTCTGGCGCAGGTTTCCTTCAGCTGGGCCAGGGAGCGGCGCAGGAGGCGCCCACTGTCCGGACCTACCCCCTGCTCGGGCCGTTGCCAGGCGGCAGCCAGGGTGGCAATGCTGGCCGACAGGATATGGTTAAGCACCACAAAGCGATGCACCTCCCTGCTGTTGCGCTGCTTGCTGCGGGGCTCGGAGAGCATGCGCTGAAAGGCCGCCGAAAGGTTGGCCGATCGTACATACACTTCTTTGCGGGCCAGTTTGTAATCCTCTTCCCCTACGGCCTGGCCCTGCAGGCGGCTGGCCAGTTTCTGCAGGTAAAGCATATTGGCCTCCAGCACCTGCTGCATGAGTGGGCGCAGCTGTTGCGACTCCCAGCTGGGAAACACCAGATAGCTTACTGCCAGCGCTATGGCTGAGCCTACCAGCGTATCCAGCATCCGCTCCTGCACCAGCACCAGATTATTGGCCCCCAGAAAGGAAAAAATAATGAGCACAAAGGGGGTCATAAAGATCACACTGATGATGTAGTTGGTACGGATAAAGCTAAATGTACCAATCATGAGCACCACCAGCAGGGCAAAGAGGATGGTGGGCTCATTCAGCAACAGCAGCAGACAAAAGCCTATGCCCCCGCCGATGAGGGTACCCAGCAGGCGATGATAATTGCGCTGCTTGCTAAGGCTGAAGGCCGGCTTGAGAATAACCACCGTTGTGAGCAGCACCCAGTAGCTGTGCTCGCCATAGGGCAGCAGCCGGGTGCTGATGTACCCCAGCAGACAGGCAACTGCCACCCGCACGGCATGCTTGAAGATAGCCGAGCGGGGGCTGAGGTTATCCAGCAGCAGGCTGCGGCTAAAGGGCTGGCTGTGCACAAAACTGCTGTAGTTGACCTGTGGCCGGGGGGATGGTTGCGGCAGGCTCTCGGTTCTGTAGTACTGGTGCATATCACCTATCCGCTGGCTGATGGCGCGCAGGTTAACCAGTACCTTCTTCAGGGCCAGAATACTTTCCTGAGGATGCGCCAGGGCTACCTGGTCTATTTTTTCCTTTACCCCTTCCAACTGCTGCAGCAGATCGGGCAGCGGCAGCGGCTGGGCGCCGGCCTGGATGGCATAGCCCAGCTGGTCCAGCACATCGGCCAGCCGCTCTATCTGGCTGCCAATCTCGGCCAAAATGCCGCTACTGCCAAAGCGTTTCCGCAGCGAACCGTAATCATAATGAATCATGGTTACCTGCTCGTAGAGATCTACCAGATCTACAAAAGTGAGCAGCAGGCGCCGGCTGGTGGTGGTAGATTCCTTTACCAGCAGCCGGCTCTTGAACAGCAGCTCCCGTACGGCTTCCTGTTTCTCATTGACCAGCACCTGCTGGGCCACCAGCTGACTAAAAGCAGTCTCCAGATTGGTACCGGGGGCATAAAATGTGGCTTTCAGCTGCAGAAAGCGGGCTACGGCATGCACACACTCGCCCAGCGCCTGCTGCACCGGACGGTAGGGCCGCAGACGGTAAAACAGCAGGCTCAGGCTCATGTACCACACCCCACCCAGCAAGATACAGGTGCTGATAAGGGGTACTTCGGCGGCTGTGCGGGGCTCATCCATCACCATGATCATTACCAGCAGGGCCGCACTGCCCACTGCCGCCGCCCGGTTGCCATATACCGGAAACATGGAAAGCAGAAAGCTCAGCAGCAGCAGCTCGGCCCCCAGCAGCAGGGGGTGCAGGCGGGCAAATCCGGTAAGCATGGCCACCACAAATATGGCCGCACAAGCCCACAGCATGCCGTTGCGCTTGTGTACGGCTGGGCCGGGAATATCAGGGATGCTCACCGACAGGGCGCCAATGGCCGCCAGCACCCCCAGCTGCAGGTAGCCCAGCTGAGAAAGTACCAGAGGGGGCAGCAGAATGCCACCCGTTACCCGCAGGGCATCGGTAAAGTTCTCACCGGTTAAAAAGTACTGGAGGTTACGTGTTTTCTGCCCCATGCTGCGCCAAAGTGCGAATATATCCCCTGCTGCGGGGCTGAACAAGCCCGGGGCCGGCTAATATACCTTTCCCGCCTTTTTAGGCCGGGCCGTGTGTTTTCTGCCCTACTCCGCCTGCTTATTAATGCTGACTACAGGACTGATAAGCGTGCTGCTTGCGGGCAGGCGGCCAGGCCCCATTGTAGAAACATCATGGCAGGCGCCACTCCAGTACCGCCAGTACCGGCAGGTGATCAGAGGGGTATTTACCCCCCTGCGCATCGGTAAGAATGGCATGCTGCTGTACGGAAAAAGCGTTGCTCACAAAAATAAAATCTATAAGCTTTCCCAGCTCATTGGCAACATCAAAGGTGCTAAAGGAGCCTTCGGGTCCGTAAGGGGGTGTTCTGGAAAGGCTGCGGGCCTCCTGCAGCAGGCCACCGGCCAGCAGGTTGGCATAGGCCTTTGTGTCGGCCGTGGTATTGAAATCGCCGCTAAGGATGGCCGGATGGCTAGCGGCAATCTCGCTTATCTTACGGGCCAGCAGGCGGGCGCTTTGTTCCCGGGCCTCTACCCCCACATGATCAAAGTGGGTATTGAAATGGTAGAGCTCCCGCCCGCTTTGCCGGTCCCTAAACCGGGCCCAGCTGCAGATGCGCGGGTAGGCCGCATCCCAGCCCTTGCCGGGGGTATTGGGCGTAGGCGAAAGCCAGAAGGTGCCCGAATCCAGCAGGTTAAAGCGGCGGGTATCATAGAGAATGGCCGAAAATTCACCCCCTTCAGCGCCGTCATCGCGCCCCCTGCCATACCATTTGTAGTGGGGCAGGGCTTCCTGCAGGTCCTGCAACTGGTGGCGCAGCGCCTCCTGTACCCCCAGCAGCTGGGGCTGGTGGTAGCGGATCAGGCCTGCCACCCGCTCCCTGCGCAGGGGCCAGCGGTCGGGCCCGTCGCTGGCAATATCCAGCCGCAGGTTGTACGACATTACCCGCAGGGGTTCGGCAGCGGATTGGGCAGCTGCCGGTACAATAGTAGTACTCAGAAGCAGGGGGAGCAGCAACAGACAATAGTTAATCACCAGCATACACATACTTTTTAACAGGACGTTGATCAGGAATACAGGCTGTATATAACGCTGTATATAACTTAGTACAAGCCGCAAAGTGGCAGACCCCTGCGAAGATCAACGGCAGAAGCGCTCTTTGATCAGTTTTGCACCTAATGATGAAAATCGGGCTTTGGGCCCCGCAGCTTGCGGAAATTCTCCTGCTGCTGCTCAATGGCTTCCCGGCTGGCCCGCTCAAATTCCTTTTCCGTTACTCCATAGGCCTGTTGCAGCGAATCCAGGGTGAGTAGCAGCTTTTGGCGAATGGGCTGGTAGGCCGGTGCGTTGATGAGATTTGTCAATTCGTGCGGGTCTTTCTCAAGGTCGTAGAGTTCCCAGGCATCAATATCATCATAGAAGTGAATAAGCTTGTAACGGCTGGTGCGCACCCCATACTGTTTCTTGACCATGTGAAAGGCCGGATAATCGTAATAATGGTAGTAGATGGCCTGCCGGAAGGCATCCGGCGATGAACTGGTCTCCAGCAGCGGGCGAAGGGATTGCCCCTGCATGTTTTGGGGGATAGGCACCCGGGCATAGTCCAGAAAGGTGGGGGCAAAATCGAGGTTCTGGGTAAGAGCCTCTACCACTGACCCCCGTTTGATGCCAGCCGGGTACATCATCAGCAGCGGCATGCGCAGCGATTCTTCATACATAAAGCGCTTGTCAAACCAGCCCTTTTCGCCCAGGTAAAAGCCCTGATCGGAGGTATATACCAGCAGGGTATTGTCGGCCAGCCCGTTTTGCTGCAGGTAGTCCAGAATGCGGCCCACCCCTTCATCTACCGCCGCTACGGTGGCCAGGTAATCCTGCAGGTAGCGCTGGCCCTTCCAGATGGCCAGCTCCCGGCCGGTCAGGTTGGCTTCATGCATGGCATCGTTTTTGGCCTGATAGGCCTTATCCCAGGCAGCCCGCTGGGCGGGGGTCATGCGCTCAAAATCGGTTTTCCAGGGGTTGTGGGCCAGCTCACTGCTGCCCTTGGCCACGGTCATCTTCAGATCATGGCCCTCGTACATATCCACATAAATGGTCTGCTGCTGTTGCTGGGCGGCCAGCTGCCCCTCGTGGGTAGAAAAATAGCTGTCGGGCAGCGGAAAGCTAACCGAATCGTAGAGGTTCAGGTGCCGCAGGGCGGGCATCCAGTTGCGGTGGGGGGCTTTGTGGTGGATCATCACCATAAAAGGGGTGGTGCTGTCCTTTACCTGGTCCAGGTAGGCCAGGGCTTCATCGGTGATCAGGTCGGTGGCGTAACCCTCTACAATGGCGGTATCGGCCATGTTCAGGGCCCAGTGAGGGGTTTGATCCACATAGGCACGGTCTATGCCGGCGGTATCCCCGAGCTGGATAAAGTGGGGATTGTAGTAATTGCCCTGATCGTTGAGAATCTTCCAGTAATCGAAGCCCTGGGGCAGACCGTGCAGGTGCCATTTGCCAATGAGGGCGGTGGTGTAGCCGGCCTGCCGCAGCAGTTTGGGAAAGGTGGTCTGGGAGCCGTCAAACACCTCCCCGTTCATCCGAAAGCCGTTAATGTGGCTATGCTTGCCCGTCAGAATCACTGCCCCGGCTGGGGCCGCAGATGGAGTTGGTGCAGAAGTTGTTCCGGAACAGCACCCCCTCCCGGGCAATCCGATCCAGGTTGGGCGTGGGCGCCAGCTGGCTGATCGGATGGCCGTAGGCGCTGATGGCCTGCATGGCATGATCATCCGTCATGATAAAAATAATGTTGGGCCGGGGCAGCTCTGCTGCTTCCCCCTGCGGCTGCTCGGTACCCCGGCAGCCAAACAGGAGCAGTCCAAGGCTGAGTAGGTAGTGTGCTGGTTTCATCGCTATCCGGTTTTGTGCAGGGGATTGGGGCAATGCCTCAGGCTTCAGGCGGGCATGATTCTCCACACGTCCCAGATAGCCATAACACCTCATCGCACCACAAAGTTATGCCTGGCCTTGGGCAGCAAGCAGCTTGTACCGCAGAGGCTCAGAAATAATACTGATAATACCCCTTCACCCCTTTGGTGTTGACACCCTCAATGATTACCCGGCCCTTGAGGCGGGAGAGCACCTGCACCAGTTTTTCGGGATCGTCAATGGGGGTTTCGTTTATGCTGGTGATCACAAAGCCATCCTCCAGCCCCAGGCGGCGCATAAAGCCCCGGCGGATATTGGTGACGCGCACCCCCTGCGGAATGTTGAGCACATCGCGCTCTACCTTGCTGATCTTCTCCAGATCGGCGCCCAGCGTCTGGGAGGTAAATACCTCGCGCCGCAGCACCGAGGTGTTGCCCTCGCGGTTGGTAAGGGTAAGCTGGGTCTGCTGCGGCTGGTTGCGCCTGATATAGCCCAATGTTATACGGTCTCCGGGGCTGTAGTAGCTCACCAGCTCATCAAACTGGCCGCGGCTCTCTACCGGAATGTCGTTTACCCGAACGATCACATCACCCGGCTTCAGGCCAGCCCGGGCAGCGGCCCCATCCTGCGCCACATGGCTCACCACTACCCCTCTATCGGCCTTTACATTCAGCTCCCGGGCTTTGTTCAGGTCCAGGTCAATCACCTCGGCGCCTACAAAGGCCTTCTGCACCTCGCCGTATTGGATGAGGTCTTCGGCCACCTTGCGCACCACATCTACCGGCACGGCAAAGCCATAACCGGCATAGGAGCCTGTCTGGCTCAGGATGGCGGTATTGATGCCGATCAGCTCGCCGCGGCTGTTCACCAGCGCCCCGCCGCTGTTGCCGGGATTAATGGCCGCATCGGTCTGGATAAAGCTCTCCAGCGGAAACAAGCCCTTGCCAAAGCTGATCTCCCGCCCCTTGGCCGATACAATACCAGCCGTAACGGTAGAGGTAAGGTTAAAGGGGTTGCCTACGGCCAGCGCCCACTCGCCTACCTCTACGGCCGCCGAACGGCCCAGGTTGATAGCCGGCAGCCCATTGGCCTCAATCTTAAGCACGGCCAGGTCGGTGGCCGGGTCGGTTCCCACCACAGCGGCTTTGTAGGTGCGGCGCTGGTGCACCACCTCTACGGTTTTGGCCCCCTCCACCACATGGTTGTTGGTAATGATGTAGCCATCTTCGGCATAGATCACCCCCGAACCCGAGGCCGCCATGGGGCCGCTGCGCCGGCCAAAGAGCAGGTCAAAATAGCTGGTAGGAGCATACTCATCGCCCGCCAGGGCCTTAATGAAGACCACCGAGGGGGTGCTGCGGCGAGCAGCTTCAATAAACGATACCCCTTCGGCCCCGGCCCGGGGCAGTTGCCAGTTGGCCTGCTGCACAGGCAGGGGGGCGGCATCGGCCCGGTACTCCCCTTCGGTAAAGGGGGCCAGGGGGCTGGCAGCCATAAAATGGAGGTATACGGCAGCACCGGCCAGTCCGGCGCCAAAGGGGAGTATAAGAGATCGCAGAGGTTCGCATGGTGCTTTTTCTTAACTGCCTATAGTTTAGGAACAGGTAGCTGAATGGGTAACGCTCAGCGGCCCGCGGCTGATACCAATCACCGCCAAAAATTAAAACACCTGCGCAAGGATGTCAAGTCTGGCCGTCTGCTGCGCCCTGAAAAGAGGCATACTCCCTTAGCAGAAACAGGATATACAAAAAGAACGCCCCTCCTGGGGTGCGGGCAGTTGCTCCTGTATTTGTTCGGGGCGGTTTCGGTTGTACCTTTGCGCCATGGCATTTCTTTACCTCAAAGCCCTGCACATCATTTTTATTGTTACCTGGTTTGCCGGCCTTTTTTATGCACCCCGCCTGTTTATCTACACCATGGAGGTGCAGGAAAAAGAGGCCGAGCCGGCCCGCAGTATTCTTCTGCAGAACCTGCTGCGCTGGACCCGCCTGCTGTGGTGGGGCATTACCTGGCCCTCGGCTATTCTGACGCTGCTGCTGGGCCCCAGCCTTATCTTCAGCTCGGCCTATTACCAGAACATGCCCGGCTGGCTATGGATCAAGATCGGCTTTGTGGTTGCCCTGTATGGCTACCAGTTTGCCTGCCATGCCATGTTTGTGCGCCTGCAGCAGGGCCAGGGGGTATGGACCAGCCAAAAATTACGTTTCTGGAATGAGGTAGCCACTATTTTGCTCTTTGCCATCGTTTTTCTGGTGGTGCTTAAAAGCATGGTAAGTGTGTTGTGGGGGCTGCTGGGGCTGCTGGTCTTTACCATACTCCTGATGCTGGCCATCCGCCTGTATAAGAACCTGAGAGAATCAAAAGGATGAAAAAATTACTTGCACTACTTCTGCTGCTGGGGGCAATGGCCGGCTGCAACCGGCAGTCCGATCAGGAGCTGCCCATCTGGGGCGAGCGCAGCACCCAGGGAACCGATACGGTCTACCACAGCATTCGCAACTTTGCCTTCTATAACCAGGATTCGGCCCGTATCAGCGACCAGACGGTGGCCGGCAAGGTTTATGTAGCCGATTTTTTCTTTACCTCCTGCCCCAGCATTTGCATAGAAATGGCCAAACAGATGCTGCGGGTGTGGGAGCGCTTTGGCCAGCATCCCGATTTTATGATCCTCTCCCACAGCCTGGACCCCGAGTTTGATACCCAGCCCGTGCTGAAGCAGTATGCGCGGGGCCTGGGGGTGCCCGATGGGGGCAGCTGGCATTTTCTGACCGGCGGCGAAACAGATGTATATGAACTGGGGCAGCAGCAGTACTTTGTAACGGCCAAACAAGACCAAAAAGCGCCCGGTGGCGTGCTGCACAGCGGCGCCTTTGTGCTGGTAGATCAGCAGGGCCGCATCAGGGGGGTATACGATGGTACCGACCCGGCCCGGGTAGACCAGCTGATGCTGGACATTCAAAAACTCTTACCCCCTGCCGGCCAATGAGTACGCTACACCACCTGGGCATAGGCCTGCTGTTGCTCCTGTGCCTGATTACGATGGGCTGCTCCGGCAAAGAGGGCCGGGAGGAGCAGCGCGCCAGCGGACCCAACCTGCCCGAGGGCATTGGGCGCAGCGAAGAGCAGCGTTTTCGCCAGTACTGGGTGCAGGGCCGCATTCTCTACAAGCAGCACTGCATGGGCTGCCACCAGAACGATGGCGCCGGCATGGCCCAGCTGATCCCCCCCCTGGACGGAGCCGATTTTCTGCAGAACAAGCAGGCGGTTATTTGTGTGATCCGCCATGGCATGCAGGGAACCGTGGTGGTCAATGGCCGGGAATACAGCGGCATTATGCCCCCCAATCCCCAGCTGCGCCCGCTGGAGATCGCCGAAATTGCCACCTATATACTCAATACCTGGACCAACCAGGAGGGTTATGTGGGCATTCCGGAGGTAGAAGCTGCGCTGCAGGGCTGCCAGCCCTAAACCAAAAAAGCCTCTGGCGTATGGGCAGAGGCTGTTGATGCGTACATGCTCGAAATGTTTGCTGTAGGGTAGCAGGCAGCATCTGCTCTCGTGCACTCCTTATCGGCGGCAGGGCGGCCTGCCGATGGGCTGCCGGCTATTGCTGTTGCTGGGCCTGCTGCTCTTCTTCTTCTACGGGCTGCACGGCCTGAGTGGCTTCTTCCAGTGATTCGCGGGCTTCGCGCCGGGCTACCCGTGCCTGAAGCAGCAGGGCTTCCAGATCGTCCAGCTCCCGCTGCACAATCTCCACTTTTTCTGCTGTAGGAAGGGAATCGGCCGGATAGTACTGCTGCCGCTGTTTCCAGTTTTCAAGGGCCTGGCGGGCCTGGCCTACTTCATGGAGGCGGTTGCGGTAAGCCCAGATAAATTCTTCCTGCAGCTGGGCGGGCAGCTCGGTATTGGCAATACTATCCTGCAGCATACCGCTTAGCTGACGCAACTGCTTGATCGCCTGATCGGCGGAGGCCTGTCCCTGCGCCAGCAGTTCCTGCTGCTCGACAAAGCGCAGCTGGGCACTGTCTACCGCCGGTGCCGGAGGCGGGGGCGCCAGGGCTACGGCCTCTTCCTGCGGAGCTTCATTGCCCCCACAGGATATAAGCACAGCAGGGGCTAACAGCCCAAGCAGCAAGGGTACATAGAGGGGTTTCATACAACTTTTGGCAGAGCAGCATACAGTTCCCGGCCGGTGTAGACCGACATGGATTGTCCTGTAACTTCTCTGAACATGCGGGATAATCCTTTTACAGTTTTGAAGCCCAGTTTCAGGGCAATCTCTTCCTGGCTAAAGTTAGAATTAATCAGCAGAATTTTGGCGCGCTCTACTTTCATGCGTCTCAGGAAGATGGAGAGCCGCTGGCCGGTAATAGACAGGTACCGCTGACAAATAAGCAGGTAGGGGGTTTTAAGCGCATCTTCCAGAAAGGTCTCAAAGCTGGTTTCCTGCTGCTGCCGCAGGCAGTTATCAATATAGACCGATACCAGGCTGCGCACCTGTTCAGAAAACAGTTTGGCTTCGCTATCCATCAGGCTAAATCCCATTTCTTCCAGCGCTTTATCAATGGTAGCCTTTTTGATCACCCCTCCTGGATTGTAGTAGGAGGCCGCTCCGAGTTCAACTTCTTTTACCCGTAATCCGAGCAGCTCCAGGGCCTGGCTCACCAGCAGAATATCCCGCGGTGAGTTCATATTTTCTATATATACTATTTCTTCATTCATACACAACAGGCTGTTCCATCCAATAAGCCAAGAATATATCCAGATACTTAAAATGTAGTAGAAATGTTACTACAAACATGCAATACTTTCTCTTTTTTATTCAAAAGAGGATCATCGATATATTAACATAACACATAGATAGTAGGCGGCTTACTCCAACAAGAACGACCTTACCCATTGAAAATTATCCAAAAAATACTTTCTTACGGCTAAAGTGGAAAGTAATGAAGCTCAACTGAAGCCAGGGGGGCTCAGCGCCTTTCAACGTCCGAATATTACAAAATTTTCCTATAAATGAACTATACCCGTCCACAAATTCTGCAATTTGCTCCCGTTTTTCTGATTTTTCTATTTCTCACCAGCCCCTCAGCAGCGCAGGTACCAGCCCAACAGCCCGACAGTGCGGCCACCATCCGGCAGATTTATGACTCTGCCCTGGTACAGGGCCACAGCTATGAGCTGCTGCGCCAGCTTACCAAAGACGTTGGTCACCGCCTGAGCGGCTCGGCCGGTGCCGAGCGGGCGGTAGCCTGGGGACGGCAGCAAATGATGCACTACGGCTTTGATACGGTCTGGCTACAAGAAGTAACGGTACCCCACTGGGAGCGGGGCAAGCCTGAGCAGGTGATCCTGCGGCCAGAGGGCAGCTCCCGAGGCGGCAAACCCCTGCAGGCCCTGGCTCTGGGCGGCAGCGCCGGTACTGGCCCCAAAGGGGTGCAGGCCCAGGTGGTAGAGGTGCGCAGCTTTGAGGAACTGGAGGCCCTGGGCCGGGCCGGCGTAGCCAACAAGATCGTATTTTTCAACTATGCCATGCGGCCCGATTTCATTAGCACCAGCCGGGCCTATGGCGATGCAGCCGGCTACCGGGTAAATGGCCCCAGCCGGGCTGCCAAACTGGGCGCCCTGGGCGCTGTAGTGCGCTCCATGACCACTGCTCTGGACCATGTGCCCCATACCGGCACTACCCGCTTTGAGGAGGGGGTTAGCCCCATCCCGGCGCTGGCCATCAGCACCCTGGATGCCAACATGCTCAGCCAGGCCCTTAAGACGGGTAAACCCCAGCGCCTGTACCTGGAGACCCACTGCCGTACCCTGCCCGATAAGATCTCCTACAATGTAATTGGCGAGCTGCGGGGCAGCGAATTTCCCAACAAGTACATCACCGTAGGGGGGCACCTGGACTCCTGGGATGTAGGCGAAGGCGCCCATGATGACGGCGCCGGCTGTGTGCAGGCCATTGAAGTGCTGCGCATCCTGAAGGCCATTGGCTACACACCCCGCTATACCCTGCGGGCGGTATTGTTCATGAATGAAGAAAACGGACTAAGGGGCGGCAACACCTATGCGGCCGAAGCCCGCGCAAGGGCGAGGAGCATGTGGCCGCCATGGAATCGGATACGGGTGGCTTTACCCCCCTGGGCTTTACCATTGATGGCAGTGATGAGGCCATCGCCTCCATTGCTGCCTATAAGGAACTGCTGCACCCCTACCAGCTGCGGGATTTCTCCAGAGGGGGTGGTGGTGCCGATATTGGTCCGCTCAAGCCGCAGGGCACTCTGCTGATCGGCTACCGGCCCGACTCGCAGCGCTACTTTGACCTCCACCACACCCGGGAAGATACCTTTGAGAAAGTAAACCGCCGGGAGCTGGAACTGGGCGCCGCCGCCATGACGGCCATGATCTACCTGCTGGACAGCCAGATACTCGATAGCCAACTAATGAGCAAGTAAGCCTATTTTTGTGTGCCGCCATTGCATCCCCCTGGCGGCACACATATTTATACCGCACAACAGCCAGCCCCATTCGCCAGCCCGCTTTACAGCGAGGTGAGCCCATGAGAGGTAGGCGAGCCCTGTTACACCGCCACCTAACATGCGGCGGCCTGATACCTGATATCTCAAACCCCATACCTGACACCCCCTACCCTCTTTGGATTCGTTAACACAAATTGTACTTGGCGCTGCCGTAGGCGAGGCCGTAGCTGGCAAACAGCTGGGCAACCGGGCCCTTTTCTGGGGCGCTGTGGCCGGTACCATCCCTGATTTGGATGTGCTGGCCAACCCCTTTCTTGATACCGTAGGGGAACTTACCTTTCACCGAAGCTTTTCGCACAGCCTCCTGTTTGCCTTACTTTTTGCCCCCCTACTGGCGCTGGCGCTCCATCGCTGGCAAGGGAGAATAAGCTGGCAACGCTGGTTCTGGCTCTTTTTTCTGGGTTTTACCACCCATGCCCTGCTGGACTCCTTTACCTCCTGGGGCACGCAGCTGTTTTGGCCCTTTAGCCGCTATGGGGTAGCTTTTTACAACATCTTTGTGATTGACCCCCTCTACACCCTCCCCTTTCTGCTGCTCTTGCTGGCGGCTGCCTTCTATCCCAGGCAGAGCAGCATGCGCCGCAGGCTTTGCTGGTGGGGCATTGGCATCAGCTCAGGCTACCTGCTGCTGTCACTGGTTTTTCAGCAGCTGGCCGCAGGGGTGTTTGAGCGCAGCCTGGAGGCCCAGGGGGTGCAGGCCGAGCGTATGATTGTAAAGGCTACCCCTTTCAACATCCTGTTCTGGTCCGCTACGGCCGAGGCCGATGGAGGATTTTATAATGGTTTTTACTCCATTTTTGACAGCAACACCTCCATAGACTTTACCTACCTGCCCCGGCAGGAGGACTTGCTGGACCCCTACCGGCAGGAGGAGGAGCTGCAGAAATTACTCTATGTCACCAAGGGCTACTATACCGTAGAGCAGGACAGCAGCCAGCAAAACGGACTGCTCATCAACGATCAGCGCTTTGGCCAGTTCAATGGCTGGCAGGATGGCCGTGGGCAGTTTGTATTTGTCTATACCCTGCAGCCCGGCCCAGAGGGCGTAAAAATTGGCCAGCGGGAATTTGACTGGCGGCCGGATAGCGACTACCTGAAGGCGTATCTGAGCCGGGTGTTGGGGGAGTGATGGCTATCAAAGCGTAGCCATGGCGCGCGTAGCCCTTCAGGCTACGCTAGAAATATGCCGCCCCTTTGGGGCTTGGGTAAACCCCTAATCGGAACAGGAGCCCTAAAGGGGTGGAATATGAATAGCATGGGCTGGATCGCGCAGCCCTTCTGGCTACGCTAAAATTACGCCGCCCCTTTGGGGCTCAGGCAAATCCTTAATGGGAATCCAAGCCCCAAGGGGGCGGCATATGAACAGCATGGTCTGCAGGGCTATGCTTTTTTGGCATTTAACCGTATTTCCTGCTGCTTCCTGCTTCAGGCTATGCCAGGCCATGCACCACCCATGGCCTACACCCCAAAATTGGCAATTTCCATCAGGCTGCCATTTTCCAGCATGCGGCGGATCACCTCGGCAATCAGGGGGCTGCAGCTGACAACTTCTATTTTTCCGTCGGTCTTGATGTAGTTGACCGTATCGCTTACATACACCTTTTCCAGGGCAGAATCGTTGATGCGCTGAATGGCATTGCTGCTAAAGATGGCATGCGTACAATAGGCCCGTACGGAGGCGGCGCCCTTTTCCATGATCAGGTCGGCGGCGGTACAGATAGTGCCGGCCGTATCAATAAGGTCATCTACTATCACCACATGCTTGCCCGCTACATCGCCTATGATCTCCATATGGCTTACCTGGTTGGGGATAAGCCGCTCCTTGTGGATTACGGCCATATCGCAGTTGAGCTGCTGCTTGTAAAGCTTGATGCGTTTTAGGCCGCCAAAGTCGGGGCTGCAGAGGCAGAGGTTGGGCAGCGCAAGGCTTTCCAGGTGCTGAATGTAGATCTGCCCCATAAAGAGGTGGTCTACGGGAATCTTAAAGAAGCCTTCGATGGAGCCGGTATGCAGGTCCAGGGTAATTACCCGGTCGGCGCCGGCCTGCTGCATCAGGTCGGCCACCAGGCGGGAGGCAATGGCAGTGCGCATGCTGCCCTTACGCTCCTGCCGGCTGTGGGGCAGGTAGGGCAGAACGGCAATCACCTGCTCGGCCGATGCCCGGCGGGCCGCATCAATGGCCAGAAAAAGCTCAAAGAGATTTTCGTAGGGCATGTTGATCTGGGCCACCAGAAATACAATACGGCCCCGGATGCTTTCGCCGAAGCTCACAAATTTTTCGCCATCCGAAAAGGTCTCGCAATGCAGGTTGCCCAGCTGCTGTCCCAGTTCCCGGGCTATGGCGGTGCCTAAGGATAGGGCCGAACTGGTAGCAAATATTTTAAACGGTTTTGTAGTCATGCGTATCGCAGAAAAATGCAAAGCTAAATTTAACGGTTTCCCTATAATTTATATACGGTAAAAAATTTTAAATTTTTTATTCCAAAACGAACCTACCTAAAGGCTTTGCGTTATAAGAAGTAGATCAAGGGATATAAAAATCTTTGGTTGAGGAGAGAGAGGAAAGCTATACGGAATGCCCCTGGCAGGAAGTATAGCTTTTCCTTTTATAGCCACTCAGCAAATGCCTTTTCCTTAAAGACAAAAAAGCCCCCCTGCTTTGTTTTAAACAGGGGGGCTTTTTCAATAGTGCTATACTGGAACAGGCGCCGTCTTACTGGGCCTCCGGCCTGGGCGAAAATACCTGCACGGCATAGATGCGTCCGCTCTTCTTATCCAGCGACACGGCCAGGCCGGTGAGGGCATATTCAGTGCGCATCAGGTTTTCCATGTGTGGCTTGGAGGTGGCCCACTGCAGCACAAAGAGCTCGGCCGACTGCTGATAGGTTTTTACCCTGTCAAACCGCTGTCCGGGCAATTTATGCAGCAATACCTGCACGGGATGCTCGGCGGCATTTTCGCCGGCATAGTAGCCCTTGCCTCCATAAAAGAGTACACGGTCCTGCGGGTTGTAGCGCTTGCCCTTTTCCTGAAAGTGGGTAAGCTCCCCTTTTTTAGCCAGGAAGGTGGCATGGTCGGCAGCGGCTTTCTGCAGAATGGCATCCTGCGCAAAAGCCGGCTTTTTATGAGCCTTCCGCAGGCTGTCTATCCGCTGCAGAATAAGCTTTTCCAGCAGTTTTGCATTAAACTTTTGCGGATCCAGCGGTTGGTGCTGGGCCGTGGCAGCATGCCCCAAAAACAGCAGGGCTGCCGCCAAAAACAAGTGTACAACGCGTCCCTTCATCTTCTTTCTTCTGTGTTGCAGTGGCCTAAATTGCCTGCTAGTATATATACCAAATAGCTTTATTCTTCACTCAAAATTTCCTCTACCTGATCCATTTTCTGCTCAGAATAGGCGCCGGAGGTAGCATAGACAATTTTCCCGCTTTCGTCCAATACAAAAAAGTAGGGTTCGTCCTTTTCTACCAGCCCCAGCTGATCCCGGTAGGGGGCCAGCTCACCAATGTAAAAGAGCACATGGGGGTGCAATTCGGCATCTACATTTTTAAGCATGCTCTTGCGGGCAGGGCCGGCAGCGGCTTTGTTGGCCCCGGTAAACATGGGCACAAAATAAACATTTACATCATACACAAAATCGGCAAAAAGGCCGGCACTTTCCTTATCAACCATAAAGCGGTCATAGGTTGGCTGAAACCAGGTTTGCAGGGCATCATCGCTCTTTTTAGAGAAGGCCAGGCCCAAAAGCGTAAACTTGCCTTTTACATCCTGGGGCAGGCGCAGCGACTTTCCGCTTACGGTTTCGCCTTTAAGCTCGGGAAATTTTTGCCCTACCTGTGCCTGGGCACCCAGCGACAGCAACAGGCCGGCGGCCATGCTCAACATAAATCTTTTCATACGTAGCTGTTTTAATTTGAACGGAGACGTTGGGCACCAGGCCCGGGTTGGAACGCCTGCCTGATCCCTGCAAGTACTGTACCAGAACGAAACAACTGCCGGATTGGTGCGTGCCGGCCTAGTGTTCGCTCAAATATTGGTGCACAAATTTTATGGCCATGGCTCCCTCCCCCACGGCAGAGGCTACACGGTTCATGGCGCCGGCCCGCACATCGCCGGCTGCAAAAATGCCCGGGCTGCAGGTTTCCAGCAGGTAGGGCTCCCGCTCTTTGTTCCAGAACTTGCTGTAATCGTCATAGCGGGTAAGCTCCCGGCCGGTTTCTATATAGCCCTCCTTATTTTTCAGGATATTGATGGGGAGCCAGTCGGTATGGGGCCGGGCACCGATAAATATAAAGAGGGCGCCTACCTCTTCTTCCTGCCATTCTTCACCCGTAGTATTGTTTTTGAGCAGCAGCTTTTCCAGCCGTTCCTCGCCCAGGGCCTCTACAATCTCGGTCTGGTTATAAACTGCCACATTCTCCAGCGCCTCCAGCTGCTCAATGAGGTACTGCGACATGCTCACTTCCAGGGATTTTTCCCGGTTCAGGATCACCACCTGGCGGGCAAACTGCGAGAGGTAGGTAGCGGCCTGTCCGGCAGAGTTGCCCCCGCCCACTATAAACACCTTCAGCTTCTGGCAGGTACGGCCCTCGGTAGTGGCAGCGCCGTAATATACCCCCGCCCCGGTAAAATTATCCAGGCTGTCGATGTTGAGCCGCTTATAATCCACCCCTGTGGTAATGATGATGCTGCGGGTACTAAGCTGGCTGCCATCGGAAAGGGTAAGCAGCTTATAACCCCCCTTCTGCACTTCTATATTGGTTACTTCCTGCGGAGAGAGCAGCTCGGCACCAAAGCGGCTGGCCTGCGCCACAGCCCTTCGGGTAAGCTCCGAGCCGCTGAGCCCGTTGGGAAAGCCCAGGTAATTTTCAATGCGGCTGCTGGTGCCGGCCTGCCCGCCGGGGGCTTTTTTTCAACCAGCAGGGTGCGCATGCCTTCCGAGGCGCCATAAACAGCGGCGGCCAGCCCGGCCGGCCCACCCCCTATGATCACCACATCATAAAAGCTGGCAGAAGCCTGTAGCTGCAGACCTACTTTTTCGGCCACTTCTTTAATATCGGGATTGCACAGGCCCTGCCCATCTTCAAAAAGCAGCAGCGGCAGCTCTTTGGGAGAGCAGCCCCATTGCTCTACCAGCTGCCGGGCCTCTGGGCTTTTCTCCAGGTCCAGCCACTGGTAGGGCAGCAGGTTGCCGGCCATAAAATCTTTCAGCTGATGCGATTTGGGGGAGTATTGATAGCCAATGATGCGAATACCCTTATAGGGGGGGCGGTAGCCCGCCTGCCAGTCGGCCAGCAGGCCATCCAGCACCGGGTAGAGTTTTTCTTCGGGCGGATCCCAGGGTTTTGTGAAATAGTAGTCCAGTTGTACCTCGTTGATGGCCTGAATGGCGGCATCGGTATCGGAATAGGCCGTCAGCAGCACCCGCTTGGCATCGGGATAGTGCTGGCGGGCTTTTTTTAAAAAATCAACCCCCTGCATCTCGGGCATGCGCTGGTCTATGACAAACAGGGCTACGGGAGTGCCCTTTTGCTTTAGTTCTTCCAGAGCCTCCAGGGCCTCGCTGGCTGAGGTGGTGCTTAAAATGCGGTATTCTTTCCCATAGGGCTTACGCAGATCGCGCGCCACCGACTGCAGCACTTGTTCATCGTCGTCCAGGGCCAGAATAATGGGTTTGCTCATACAGTAAAAAAGGCAGGCTCCTGATTACAATCAGTTTGCCTGCCTTAATGTTTCTGTAGGGAGAGGGAGAATTAGGCTTCCTTGCGGCGCACCAGCATATAGTAGGCAATAAGGCCCAGGCCACCAAAAATGGTGATCATGGAGAAATAGGCCGTTTCGCTGTTCATCTGGGTGGCCATGTCCAGGATGCCTGCCACCAGAAAGCCCAGGCCAATGCCTACGGCGGCCATGCCTACTTTAAGAGCGCCAAATTTGCCGGTGCGGTTGTTGGGGTTGCCCTCCAGCAGGCTGGCGTCGTAGCCTTTTTCGATCATGGCCATGCGCTCCCGGTTACGGGCCTGAATGGCAGAATAAAATACTACAGCTATCGCCACAAACATGGTAATGGGCACGAGGAATACAAATTGATCTTCCATGATTTCTTGAGTTTTTAAGTTTCTGCCAATAGGATGCGCAGCCATGCCCCCCGGTTACAAGGAGATACACACTTTTTTGATAGCCCCCCCTCTCCCAGTCCGCAGCAGGGCTTCCAGCAGGCAGCGGACAGCTTACTTTTTCTACCGACCCTTGCTCCTAACACCCTGATCCAGACCCCACTACTTCCTGAGCCGCAGGGGGCAGATCACCAACCGGCAGGGGGCTGCTTTAAAAGATAGAAACTTTTTTTTATATTCCTGTAACCAGAGCCCTGGCGCGGGCATCAAAGCACTGCAGGTATGACCGATAAATTGCTTATACGTATGGTGCGGGCCGGTAAGCCCGAAGTGTATCGGGCGCTGGTAGAGCGTTACCAGGATATGGTCTATAACCTGTGCTTTAAGGTGCTGCTGGATGAGGATGAAGCCAAGGATGCCGCCCAGGAAGCTTTTATCAAAGCCTACCAGGCACTGGGTACGTTTCGGGAAGACAGCAAATTCTCTACCTGGATGTACCGCATTGCCACCAACGAGGCCCTGGCCAGAACCCGCCGCAAGAAGCGTAGCGCCCCCCTGGAGGAGGCCCGCCACATGGCCAGCGAGGGCTCCGGTGATAATACGCCGGCCAGCCTGCAGCAGGAGGAGCGCAGCCGCTACCTGCACGCTGCCCTTGCCCAGCTGGAGGAAACCGATCGCCTGCTGATCTCACTCTATTACCTGGAGGAGGTAAGCATGGATGAGGTGGCCGACATCAGCGGCCTGGATAAGAACCTGGCCAAGGTGCGCATGCACCGGGCCCGTAAAAAATTGTATACGCTCTTAAGTGGTATTGTAAATCAGGAAGCCAAAGAAGCCTTATGACACCCGAAGAAGACGAAAAATTGCGCCAGCTCTGGCTCGGCAGCCAGAAGGAAGCCCCTGATGGTTTTTCAGCCTTTATTATGGAAAGCCTGCCCCAGCACCAGCCCCTGCCAGAGGCCCTTAAGCGCCCCCTGCTGGCACCCCAGGTGGCCGGCCTGCTGCTGGCGCTGCTGATTGTGGGCAGCGGCCTTACCATTTTGTTTGGCGGCAGTGCTCCTGCGGCAGGTCCGCCGGCTGGCTGGCAGCAGCTGTTGCTGCAATGGCTGGGTACAGGCCAGCAGGCCCTGGAGAGCTCACCTGCGCTGCTACCGGGCCTGGCGGCTCTCTCCATCGGCACTATACTCCTGACGGCCCTGGACCGGCTGCTCAAGCGCATGCTGCTGCACAGGTCCTAGGCAATCCCCCCTGGCAATACAAAACAAGGCCTGGCCCGGAACCAAGTTCCAGACCAGGCCTTGCTCGTTTTTTGGGCTTGGGTTGTGGGTTAGCCGCCGTAGTGGTAAATGGTTTCCCATTCTACCAGCGGCTCGGCCTCGGGATTTATATCTTCGGCATGTACCACCTCGCCCAGGATCAGTACATGATCGGCCTCGGAATGGATGACTTCCTTTACCCGGCACTCCAGAAAGGCCGGCACGGAACGAAACACCGGCACACCGGTTTTGGGCCCTTCTTCAAAAGCATAGCCATTGATGCGGCCCGGCTCTATCACACTCTCCTTGGCAAAGGGGCTCACCATGGGCAAATCGGCCTTGCCCAGAATGTTAAGCGCAAATACGCGGCTTTTGGCAATGGTCTCGTTCAGGTCGCTGCTGGCCTGCACGGCAACCAGCACCATGGGCGGATCAAACGAGCACTGTGTTACCCAGCTTACCAGGCCGGCGGCATAGTAATCGTCCTGCCGGCTGGGCATTTCATCGGCTTTTTGCGGGTGGTCAGGATATGAAAACCATACGATATTTTTTTAAGGGCACCCGCCAGGGGGTCATGTTTCCCTACGGTGCGCTCCATGTGTCGTTTCATAGGCTCTATGGGGTTTAGTACCCTTTTTTAACCTGCAGCAGGGCAAAGGGTTTTGCTCTGGCTGCAGGCAGTTGCCTATGCATAGGTGAGGGAGCAAAAAAAGCCCCTTTCCGGTTAAGGAGAGGGGCATCAAGACTAAAAAGCTTTGTATTTAGTAACCAACGCACACTACTAAACACTCCAGTTCAGCTAAAAAAATAAATTGCTTTCGGTAAAAAAATGGTGCTTAAAAAATAAAGCAAGTAAACAGAGCTTAAAAAAAATCGGTTAAGCTTAAAAAATCTTCTTCTTCTTCAGCTGCCAAACCTAGTTAGGCTACCGTTGAAGCACGTCCTATTATACTCTGCTGTTTGCCCCAAGGTTACGCTATGCTCTTATTTTTTTAGAAAAAATAGGGCCAGCATAAGCAAACGCTCTAACTATCTGATTATCAACCTGCATGATACACCGAATAGGCTACGCCTGCATCAACCAGACCCTCTCAGATCAAAAAATTTCTGTAAACCGCGGCATGATCCGCAAAACCTTTCTGGAGAAGGGTCCGGCCTATGCCGCCGAGCTCATTCGCCTGAACCTGCAGGACCTGGCCCGCATTGTAGACTGGAACCAGCAGCATGGCATTCGCTTCTACCGCATGAGCAGCGATATGTTTCCCTGGATGAGCGAGTATTCACTGGAGGAGCTCCCCGGCTTTGCCTCACTTGCAGACCTGCTGCAGACCATAGGCAGTACCGTGCAGCAGTACAACCACCGCATCTCCTTCCATCCCGGTCCGTTCAATGTGCTGGCCTCTGAAAATGAGGGGGTGGTGGCAAAAACCCTCAAGGAGCTGGATCAGCACAGCCAGATCATGGACCTGATGGGACTGGACCGCAGCCCCTTTTACAAGATCAACATTCATGTGGGCACCACGCTGCAGGGGCGCAAAGAGGAGGCGCTGGCTACCTTTTGCCGCAATTTCAGCCGGCTGTCAGACGGCAGCAGGGCCCGCCTTACGGTAGAAAATGATGATAAAGCCGGCATGTACCATACCGGCGATCTGTACCAGGGCATTTATCGGCAGATTGGCATTCCGCTGGTCTTTGATTTTCACCACCACTACTGCCATAGCGGGGGCATACCCGAGGCCGAAGCGCTGGCGCTGGCGCTGAGCACCTGGCCCGAGGGTATTTTGCCGGTGGTGCACTATTCCGAGCCAAAATCGCTGGAGGAGAAAAAGCTGCTGCGGGCGCATGCCGACCTCATAGAGCACCGCATACCCGATTACGGCTACGATTTTGACGTGATGGTGGAAGCCAAGAGCAAAGAGTGTGCCCTGCTCCATTACCGCCAGCAGGAAGCGGAAGGGGCGCTGCGCGATAGCCTGTTTGCCTCACTGGATAGCCTGCTCTGACCCCTGGCCACCCCCCTTACACACCAAGAGCTGCCTAAAGCAGCTCTTGGTAAATTGGCGAGTGGGTGCCAACACGGATGCGGACTCCCCTCCAACGGCCTGGCCGTCTCCAATCATCTCTTTTGAAGAAATTTACGTTAAAATTAGTGAAAGTCAAACAGTTAGCTGAATAATTTTTTAACCCTCCACGTTTTTCATGCTCAAGCCAAACCAGCCCGTTCCCCCTATTGAAGTACCCCTCCTGCAGGGAGGCCACTGGAGTCTGCACCGGCAAACCCCCAAAGAGTTCAGCCTCCTGGTTTTTTACAGAGGCCACCATTGCCCCATTTGCCGCCACTACCTGCACACCCTCAGCACCCTGCTTCCGGAATTTTCCCAGCGGGGCATTGAGGTGATCGCACTCAGTGTCAACAGCCGCCAAAAGGCCCTGCAATCGCAAAATGAATGGTTTACCGGTGCCCTGCCCCTTGGCTACGATTTCCCGATCGAGCAGGCCCGCCAGCTGGGTCTCTATATTTCCAGAGGCCTGAAACCCCACGAACCGGAGCTTTTCTTTGAGCCAGCCATCCTGACTGTACGGCCCGATAACCGGCTATACAGCATTATTGTGCAGAGCACCCCCTTTGGCCGGCCGCATATAAAAGACCTGCTGCAGACCTTCGACTATTTTATCGACGAAAATTATCCTCCCCGCGGCGACGCTTAATGCTATTCCCAAAATTGGAAAAATAGTATATTTGGGAATATGCGGATATTTATTGTAGAAGATGACCCCTTTTATGGGGAGCTGCTGGCATACCATCTGTCTCAGAACCCCGATGATGAGCTTCATCGGTTCGAGACCGGCCGGGACTGCCTGAACCATCTCTACATGAACCCCTCCGTTATCTGCCTGGACTATTCCCTGCCCGACCTGAGCGGCGAGGAGGTGCTGCGCAAGATCAAAACGGCCAATCCCGATATCCGGGTGGTGGTGATCTCCGGGCAGGAAAACATACAAACCGCCATTGCCCTGCTCAAACTGGGCGCCACCGACTATATTGTAAAGGACGATGATACCCGGGAGCGGCTCTGGATCTGCCTGAACAACCTGCGCCAGCAGGAGGGCATGCAAAAGACCATCAGCCACCTGCAGGAAGAAGTTGGGCGCAAGTACAGCATTGAAAGTGCCATTATTGGCAACAGCCCCCCCATTCGCAAAACCTTTTCCATCATTGAGAAAGCGGCCGCCAGCAAAATTACTGTCTCCATCAGCGGCGAAACCGGCACCGGCAAGGAGCTGGTGGCCAAGGCCATTCACTACAACTCCCCCCGCCGCAACCGCCCCTTTGTGGCCATCAACATTACGGCCATTCCCAAAGAGCTGATCGAAAGCGAGCTGTTTGGCCATGAGAAGGGCTCTTTTACCGGCGCCGATTTCAAGCGCATTGGCATGTTTGAGGAGGCCAGCGGCGGCACCCTTTTTCTGGACGAAGTAGCCGATATGGACCCCGGCATGCAGGCCAAGCTGCTGCGGGCCCTGCAGGAAATGGAGATCAAGCGGGTGGGCAGCAACAAGCCCATTTCCATAGATGTGCGCCTGATTGTGGCTACGCACAAAAACCTGAATGAAGAGGTGCGGGCCGGCACCTTTCGGGAAGACCTCTACTACCGCCTGCTGGGCCTGCCCATACAGCTACCCCCCCTGCGGGAGCGCTCTACCGACATTATTTTGCTGGCCCGGCATTTTATGAAGGAATACTGCCGGGAAAATCACCGGGAGCAGCTGAAACTAAGCGCCGAGGCACAGCGTAATTTGCTGGCCTATGCCTGGCCGGGGAATGTTCGGGAGCTGAAAGCCGTTATAGAACTGGCCTGTGTGATGGCCGATGGCGATACGCTGGAGAGTGAGCACCTACAGCTGATGCACAACTCGCCGGTGGATGTAATGCTCTCCGAAGACATGACCCTGAAGGAATATACGCACCAGATCATTAAGCGATATCTGGAGAAGTATGACCGAAATGTGGTGCTGGTAGCCAAAAAGCTGGATGTTGGCAAGTCTACCATTTACCGCATGCTGCAGGACAACAGCCTCTAACTACCCGACCACCCCTTATATGCCGCTCTAACCCCCTTTGCCATGACCGACCTAGAACAGCTTACACACGCCCTTGAGCAGGAGCAGCAGGCCCGCCGGGAGGCGGAGCGCCTGGCCGCCCAAACCGCTGCCGAGCTGGCCCGGGTACAGCAGGCGCTGCAACAGGAGATGGCAGAGCAGGCTCGGGAAAATTCCGTATTACGAGAGGACATTTCGGCACACGAGCAGATAGAGGAGCGGCTGCGCAAAAGCGAAGAAGCCCTGCTGGAGGCGCAGGAACTGGGCAATCTGGGCCGCTGGGAGCTTAGTATGGCTGACTTAAGCCTGCAGTGGTCGCCCCAGCTCTTTCGGCAGTTTGGCCTTGATCCGCAGGCTTCCCCGCCGGCCGGGGGTGATTTTTTTTCCTACATCCACCCCGATGATCTTTGCCTGGCCCAGGAGGGCATTCAACAGTCGCTTAGCCAGGGCTATTCCAGCTTTGAGCTGCGCATTGTGCGGCCCGATGGCGCCATTCGGCACCTGCACACCACCGTAAAGGTAGAAAATGGCGCCAGCGGCGAGCCCGAGCGGGTGTTTGGCACTTCGCTTGACGTAACCGAACTACGCCGCACCGAAGACCAGTTGCAGAAGAGCGAAGAACGCTTTACCCTGGCCATGCATGGCATGAATGAAGGCATCTGGGACTGGAACCTGCTTACCAACGAGGTATACCTCTCTCCCCAATGGAAGGCTCTCATTGGCTATCAGGATCATGAGCTGGAAAATACCTTTGAGAACTTTACGGCTCCGGCCCACCCCGAGGACAAGCAACGTATCAAAACCCTGGTGTGGGGAAGTGTTGCTTCCCAGCCCACCAACCTAAGCTACGAGTGTCGGATGAAGCATCGCACTGGCCAGTGGCGGCACGTCATGGTCCGCTGCAGGCTGGTGTATAACCAGCAGGGGGAACTGATACGCCTGGTAGGAGCCAGCTCCGATGTAACCCAGCGTGTACAAGCCGAGCAGAAACTCTTCAGCACAATTGATCAGCTCAAGATCCTGAACAAAATATCACTGAGTTTTAACTCGGTATCGGAAGATTTTGAAAAACCCATTCAGGAAGCGCTGCAGCTTATTGGGCAGCATATAGAGGCCAGCCGGGTTTACATTTTTGAAAACTCTTCCGATGGGGTATTTACCTCTAACACCTTTGAATGGTGCAATACAGGCATTAGCCCGCAGATCGACTATCTGCAGAACATCCCCTATTCGGTTTTGCCGCACTTCCGCAAACAGCTCAAAAAAGAAGGCTTGGTCTACCCCAATGCCGAGGAACTGCCACAGGCGCTCAAAACCCATCTGCTGAAACAATCGAGCCGTTCGCTCATCATCATGCCGCTGTACCTGCAGGATGAACTGGCCGGTTTTGTAGGCCTTGATGACTGCCTGCAGCAGCGCCAGTGGGAAGCCACCGATATTGACCTGCTGGACACCTTCTCTAACCTGCTGGGCAACATCTTTGAGCGGCAGCAGGCCGAATACCGCCTGTTGCAGAGTGAAGAAAAATACCGCTCACTGGTAGATAACCTCAGTGAAGTGATCTTTCAGACCGATGAGAACAACTGCCTGATCTTTCTGAACCCGGCCTGGCAGGAGATTACCGGCTATAGTCCGGAAGAGTGCCTGGGCCAGCCCCTGAGCAGCTACATCCTGGCCCAGGACCGGGCCGAGTTTGTGGCCCTGCGCCAGCTGCTTCATGAGCATAAGATTGACTTCTGCCGGCAGGTGTTGCGCATACGTGTAAAAGGGGGCGGCGTCCGCTACCTGGAGTTTTTTGCGCGCCTGATCGAAAATAAATGGGGGCAGGCTGTCGGCCTTAGCGGTACCCTGGCCGATGTAACCGATCAGCAGCTAACCAACGAAAAGCTCATCAAGGCCCGCGATGGCGCCGAAAAAGCCTCGCAGGCCAAAGCCCAGTTTCTCTCCATCATGAGCCACGAGATCCGCACGCCCCTCAATGCCATGCTGGGCATCTCGCAGCTGCTCATTCGCCAGAAGCCGCGGCCAGACCAGGAAGACAACCTGCGGCTGCTTATCTTCTCAGGCGAGAACCTGCTGTCGCTCATCAATGATATTCTTGATTTTAACAAGATAGAAGCTGGCAAGATTGCCCTGGAGCAAACAGCCTTTGACCTGCACAAGCTGTGCCATGGCCTGCAAAAAGCCCTGAGCCTGAAGGCCGACGAGCGCAATATCAGCCTGCAGCTGCAGATAGAGGAAGGGGTGCCCGCCCGGGTAACCGGCGATGCTACCCGCCTTACCCAGATCCTGAACAACCTGCTGGATAATGCCATAAAATTCACCCCCAAGGGTACGGTTACGCTACGTGTGCAGCTGCAGGAACTACAGGAGCAGGAGGTGCAGCTGGCCTTTTCAGTAAGTGATACCGGCATTGGCATACCAGCCGACTCCCTGGAGCAGATCTTTGATACCTTTACACAGGCCCACCCCAGCAGCAGCACCAAGTACGGCGGCACCGGCCTGGGCCTGGCCATTGTAAAACGCCTGCTGGAGCTGCTGGGCAGTCAGATTACTGTAGAAAGCCAGCAGGGAGAAGGGAGCACCTTTTACTTTGCCCTGCGCTTTGCCCTGCCGGCAGCCGAAGAAGCCATGGAAATACCCTACCTGGCCTTTAAGGAACCCCCAAGCCAGCGCATACAGCAGGCCTCGCTGCTGCTGGTAGAAGATAACCCCCTGAACATGCTGGTGCTGGTGCAGTTTTTTGAAGCCTGGGGAGTAACCCCCGATGTGGCCGACAATGGCCTGCAGGCGCTGGAAAAGCTGCAAAAGCAGCACTATGACCTGGTGCTGATGGACCTGCATATGCCCGAACTGGATGGCATGCAAACGGTAAAACGCATCCGAAAAGACCTGGCCCTTGCAGATCTGCCCGTAATAGCCCTTACGGCCAATGCCCGGCCCGGCATCCGCCAGCAGGTAATTGACGCCGGCATGACCGACTACATCAGCAAACCCTTTGAACCGGAAGATCTGTACCGCAAAGTGCTCAAGTACCTGCCGCAGGCCAAAGCTCCGCTGGCGCCCCCCCCGCTGCCTTTGCCGCTGCCGCAGCCGGCCGAAACAGCTGCCGTGCGCTTTAGCCTCAACAAGCTATACCGGCAAAGCAATAACAACCAGGAGTTTGTAGACCGCATGGTGCGCCTCTTTATCAAGACCTGCGAAGAGCAGCGCATTGCCTTCAAGGATGCCCTGCAGCAGGGCGATGCCCCCCGGGTGCGGGATATAGCCCACAGGCTGAAGCCCAACATCGATCTATTTGAGGTACGCTGCCAGCATAGCAGCATACGCAGGCTGGAGCTCATGGAGCTCAGTGAGCTGCAAACGCCCGAAGGCTGGAGCATGGCCGAGGGACTGGTACATTGCCTGGAAGAAATTACCGGCCAGCTGCAAAAATGGGTAGATGAACAAAGCCCCACTCCCTCGGTGAGCTAAGGTAGCAGGGCTTTTACAAATCGGTAAAGTCGTAAAGGGTGAAGGCCCGTAAGCTAATTCTGCACGGTAGCCTGTCTACTCCCTGCTCCTACAGCCGAATGAGCCGGATCTGATCCAGCATGGCCCGGTTTACCTCTGAGTTCATGTTTTCATTCCAGGGCATAAAGCGCAGCTGCAGCTGGTTTTCGCCCTGCTGCAGCTGCAGCCGAAGCGGGTTGCTGCGCCCCCAGTTAGACCACTCCTCGGTACCCAGCTGAGGCATTACTACCGGCCCGGCATAGGCCTCCCCCACATACAAGCTGCGAATGGCAGCTTTATTATCGGTATTGACCGGGCCACTGCCGTTGCTGAAGCGCACATCCAGCAGGTACTCGCCCGCCTGGGGTACCTGTACCCTAAAGCTGATATGGGTATTCTGCTGGCGGCTGAGCTCTACAAATCCCTTTCCGCTATAGCCTTCATACTGCAGGCTGGCTGCCGGCGCCAGTTGCTCGGCCTCTATCAGCTGCACCCGGGCCGGGTCTACCACCTGCACCGGTTCGCTGAAGAAGGAAGGCCAGCCGGCCTCATCTACGGCCGCCACCATGTATTCGGCATAAGCGGCTAGCCCATTGCCAAGGGGGTACTGCGTATCGGCACTTTCGGCTGCCAGGCTGCCATTTTGCCAGATTTGGTACTGCACAGCTCCCGCTACCGGTTGCCAGCGCAGCGCTTGCTGTGTAAACTGCACCTCAGGCGCCGGCAGCGAAAAATGATTGTCCACTACGGCATAGGGCTTTTGGGGATAGGGGCTGTTGCTCAGGCGGATCAGCACCCGATGCTCGCCCTGCAGATCGGCCGGTATAAAGGGCTCATCCAGCACCCGGCCATCCAGTTCCATTTGCTCAATCTGATTACCCCAGCCGCTGAGCTCCAGCTGCAGCACCGCATTGCGGTAGCGGAAATTCGTAAGGCTGCGCTGCCCCCCGTACACCTCCGGCACACTAGGGCTGAAGCGGATGCCCCCCGGCTCAAACTGCATGCCAAAGAACACCCGGTATACCATGGCCAGGTTGCCGGCTACGCTCCAGAGCTGGCGGTCTGAGTTGATCTCCGTACCGTTAAAATCACCGGTACTGGCAACAAAATTTTCTTTATTGGTCAGGAAGAGGGCTGCAGAGCGGTAGGTGGCTGCCAGGCCATGCAGCAGCGCCTGCTCATTGCCTGCCCGGGCAGCCGCCCAGTTCCAGTAGGCCTGCACAAAGGGCCAGATGCCTTCATTGTGGTAAGGTGGTACATTGGGGATCTGCGGATAAATGGAGGTAGCCCCAAAGGCGGTCATGGGCGTGCGGCTGATCACTTGCTGCACCTGGCCGGCATCGGCCACCCCATAGAGCACCGCCAGCGCTTCGCCCAGGGCCTCGGCCCGTGGCGACAGGGCCAGATAGGCATTGCCGTAGAGGTACTGGCCATAGAAGCCCCGGTCGGGCTGCCAGAGGTGTTTGTTGAGGCCCTGTTTTACGCGCTGGGCCACCTGCTGCCAGCGCTCGGCCGGCTCGCCCAGTAGCTGCGCCATGCGGCCCAGGATCTGGTAGGTCTCGTAATGCACTACATTGGTGCCCAGGGTTTCGCTCAGGTAAATGGGTACCGGGCCCATCCACTGGGGGTAGCTCTGCTTGCGCCAGTCCAGAAAGCTGGACTCTCCCTTAAACAAGCCCGTTTGCTCATTAAAGGCTACCTGCAGATCTTCTTCGGCCGATTTTTTAATAATATCATAGGCCTGCCGCAGCCACTGCTGATCACCGGTTACAGCATACACCTCCCAGGCCGCCAGCGCCCAGGTGGTGCGGTCGGTCGATACGGGCCAGGAGCCTCCCGTGCCTGTATCCTGAATGATGCGCCCATCCTTTACCTTGGCCATCAGGCTATTCTTGGAGATCTGAGGCTCTATGGCCGCCAGCGCCAGCACAATGCTGTAGCTGATATCGCGCGTCCAGACTCCGTTCCATTTTTCGCCGGCCATAAAGGTCTGGTCCGGGCGCACATCAAGCTTCATTTCTTCCAGCGACATGGCATAGAGCGCATCTACCAGCAGCTGGCTGGAGCGGTACTGGGGGTAGGCCGAAATATCTTCGGTCAGCTCCCAGCGATTGGCCGTAAAGTTTTCGGGATTGTAGGGGTTCAGCACCAGGGTGGTTTCATAGATGCCATCGCCATCGGGGTCCTGCAGCTGCATGCCTTCCCGGGAGGGCAGGTTCTCAAAATCCCAGCTCAGGGGCTCGGCATTGCCGGCTACATACACCCCCCTGAAATCGCTCTGGTAGATGCGCTCGCCCCGGTAATCCTGGTAGTAGCCCTGGCGGGCAAAGGCCTCCAGCACCGGGCGCATGTCCAGCCGGATACGGAAACGCACATTCTGCTCCAGAAAATCATCTGCAGGTACCGGCCGGGTATCGGTATAGGTCTGCCCAAAGGTGATCAGCGGACTCACAATCCCCTCATCTCCCTCGGGATAGAGCACCAGAAAATGGTTGACCCCCACGGGCAGCTCGTTGTCTTTGCCATTGAGGCTGAACTTGAAATCAATTCCCCGGCTGAATTGGTCATTGGCCGGGCTCTGGTAGTTAGAGATCAGGGCCGTGGGGCTTAGGGCTGCCGCTTCGTAGAGGTTTTGGGTAACCCGGTCGGCATACACGGCAAAGGTTTCGGACTGATATAAAAGCTGATCAGAAGGGGCTTGGGCTGATTCCATTCCTAATTGGGTACAGGCTGTTAAACCCGCCACTACTGGCAGGCAAAAATGTAACATCTTCATAATGATCAAAAAAGGTAAGGCGGCTAAGCCGCTGCTTAAGATAGCGAAAAATTCGCCTCTCCACCACTTTTGAGCTCTTTTTGCCCCTATTTGGGCCGGTGGCGGGAGGCATGCTCCTGCTCCTCCAGTTCCAGTACGGCCCGGGCTACGGGCTGCGCCAGTGCCTCCTGCATATCGGGCGCTTCAATCTGGGCATGTACCCGGGCGGCCGCCTGCACCAGGGCCGAAAAGATCTGGCGCTGCCGCTGGCGCTGGGGCAGGTATTCGGGATGCCACTGCACCCCCACCACAAAGGGGGCCTCGGGCAGCTCGATACCCTGCACCACCTGGTTGGCCTCCCGGGCGACAATCTGCACCCCCTGGCCGGGTTCTTTTACAGCCTGGTTGTGCAGGGCATTTACCTTGATCTGCCGTACGCCCAGAATATGGCCCAGCTTGCTCCCCTCCCGTATATAGACCCGCTTTACCGGAAACACACTGGAGGGATTGGGCTCCTCACAGTAAAACGCATTGATATCCTGATGCAGGGTGCCCCGAAAATATACATTCAGTAGCTGCGAGCCGCGGCAGATGCCCAGAATGGGCAATCCCTTGCGCACGGCCTGATCGATCAGCTGAAACTCCAGGTGATCTCGCCGGCGATCCAGGCCAAACTGACGCGGGCGGCTCAGCAGCTTGCGCACAAAGAATAAAAAGGGGTAATAGGCCAGGCGGGTTAGGCTTGCCAGGCGCTGCAGCAGGTTTTTGCGCGGGTGGCGCAGGCTGCGGTTCAGGTATTCTTCCAGCACATGCTCCTGCTGGTAGGCATCGGGGTCTACATCGGCCCCGCCGCCAATTACCAGCCCCTGCAGGCCATCGGCCGTGCGGGGGCGGGAAGGGGTAATGCGCACCGGCCTGCCCCCTGCCAGCCGAATGGCCAGGGCGGTAAAGAGCCAGGCCGTAGTTCCCCCCCGATCAGGCCCGGTGATGCCGATGGTAGGAGTGCTTCGGTTAATGGCAATTATTTTTCTTATACCCATTTCTCCGTATGATCGGCCCATTTCTGTTTAAATCCTAATACTACATTTTTGCGCATGCGCAGGTACTCCTGGCTCAGGGAGGCCAGCTTTTGGGGATCTGCCGCCAGATTTTCCACCTTTACCCAGCTGTTCCACACCTTTTCCAGCGACCAGTCGGCCTCTTCCATCTGGCTGTTGGGCAGGCGAAAATGCAGGGTAGGCCGGGGCTTTACCTTGCCAATATCCTCAAAGGTGGCCACCTTTTCCCTGCGCAGCCAGGCAAACAGGGGGTAGAGGTCCAGCGGGCGGTTGCGGTCGGGGTTATCCTGGTGATAATCATCGATCAGCTGATCCAGGCTGGGCTGGTAGCCGGGCTGCAGCAGCTTGTGGGTGTACTCCGTAGGAAAGGGGTCAATGTAGGGAGATATGCGCCGGGCCAGGTCTATTTCCATGCTGCGCAGCATCCAGGGGTAGAGCAGCTGAAAAGCCTGCAGGTAGCGCAGCAGTGTGCCGGGCTCATGATCGGGCATTTCAGGGTTGATATGGGTGGCAAAAGCATTGGTGGGAAAAGCCTTAGTCCCCTTGGCATTATTTTTAAAAAGGGCTTCCCGCAGCGCCTCCAGCTCATGCAGGCGGGTAATGGGCACTGGCGGCGTGCCTATCTCGTAGGGCACCAGCATGCTGGCCATGCTGGCCAGTACGTTTTCTACCTCAATCTCCAGATTGGAATCGCCCAGCTGTATGGTACTGATATCAATGTTTAGCTTTTTGAGGGGCTTCTGATAAGTTTTTTCATGCAGCAGGCGGGCATCAAACATCAGCGTAAAGGTGCCCAGACGGGTATCTTCCACCAGTGCCGAAAAGCGATTTTCCCAGCGAATAGTACCCCCAAAGAGCTGCTGAATAAGCGTGGCTACTTTATCCAGGGGTACATTGCCATACTCCAACTCAAATCCTACCGTGCGCTCCTTCCCCTGGGAAGTATACACACGCTTTGGCATTTCAAACCCCATACGTATCTGCTGACGTGTATAAAATTAACTCAGTAGTATAACGCATCGGCCTGCCAGGTGTTACGGGTCCCAATCCTGGTGCAGATAATGACTGACATGCCCGCAGGGAGCCTGCCTTACCTGACCCGAAGTGTAATTGGCCCGGGCGGATAGCAGCCTGCCGCGCGGCAGCACAGGCCTCCGCCTAGTTTCAGGACGGGGTTGGCCTGCGAGCCTGCCTGATGCTCAGCTACCACAAGGCACTTTTTTTCATGTTTTTATGGCCATAGCCCTGCACCCTTTTGCTTTTGTTGTACATTTGACCGAGATGTGCTGGTTTACAGAAACAGGCATCTCCTGCCTAAACTTATCCTTTATTTTACAACAGATTTGGCAGTGGCGTTTGTATATCGATGAAAGCTACCCTCCCACTTCTGGCCCTGGCGGGCCTTCTCAGCCTATCGGCAGGCATCTGGTACCTGTGGCTACCAAAACTGGAGCGGGTGCAGCGGGTATTGGAGCTACAACCCGATGCTGCCCGCGGTAAGGATGCGGTCATCTGGAACTACCTGCCTGACCAAAGCTACCCCTACCACCCCCAGCTGCTGGCCAGCGCCTGGACCTTTCAGGAGCAGCCCACCATCATGCGCAGCTTGTTTTCCTTTGATCTTTCTGCGCTTGGCAGAGATGCCCGCATTGAAAAGGCCAGCCTGCAGCTGCACCATCATGTAGCCAACCGCAACCCCGGCCACAATGGCCTCAACCAGGCCCTGATCAGCCGCATTATAGAGCCCTGGGAGGAGCAAGACGTTACCTGGAATACCCAGCCGGCCACCACCCCCCTGCACCAGGTAAGCCTGCCGCTGAGCGAGCATGGCGAGCAGGATTATACCGTAGATGTAACTGCCCTGATGCAGGATGCCCTGCAGCATAGCGACCAATCTTTTGGGTTTATGCTACAGCTAAGCAACGAGACCCACTACCGCAGCATGGTGTTTGCCTCCAGCGATGCTGCCGATGCCGGCCTGCGCCCTGCCCTTACCATTACCTACACCACCCGCCAATAGGGCTCTTTTTGGCCGTTGATGGGCAAAAATTTCATTCTCCCCTTTTTTATTTTTACATTATCCCCCAGAAAGCAGCAAATGCCCTTTTAAGCCAGCTGTCCTACATTTTTTGTATGTGCTGCGCCGTTTGCTTTCCCCCATTGTGTTAACCCTATTTTTTTACTGCCATGAAGCATTTCTACCTCCTGCTGGCAAGCTGCCTGCTGCTGGCCTGCTCCCAGCGCCCGGCCGAAACCAGTACCGACGAAAATGAGGCCCAACTGCAGGCCCAGCGCTTTCTCAGCGAGTATACCAGCCAGTACAAAAGCCTCTACTACGCTTCTGCCCAGGCCGAGTGGGCCGCCAATACCCGCATAGTGCCCGGCGATACCACCAATGCCTGGCAGGTGCAGCAGGCCAACGAAGCCCTGGCCCGCTTTACCGGCAGCCAGGAAAATATAGAAGCCGCCCAAACGCTGCTGGAAAACCGCGCCGAGCTGCTCCCCCTGCAGGTAAAACAGCTGGAGGTGATCCTCTACAATGCCGCCAACAACCCGGCTACGGTAGAGGCCCTGGTGAGCGAGCGCATCAAGGCCGAAGCGGCCCAGACCCAGCTGCTTTTTGGCTACGATTTTAAGGTGGATAACCGCTCGGTAAGCACCAACGATATCGATAATATCCTGAAGGGCACCATGAACCTGGACAGCCGCCTGAATGCCTGGACCGCCTCCAAAGAAGTGGGGCGCGACTTGCGGCAGGGCCTGCTGAACCTGCGCCGCCTGCGCAATGAAACCGTACAGGCCCTGGGTTACGACAATTACTTTGCCTACCAGGTTAGCGACTATGGCATGACCACCCAGGAAATGATGGAGCTCAACCGGCAGCTGATCCGCGACATCTGGCCCCTGTACCGGGAACTGCACACCTATGCCCGCTACGAGCTGGCCAGCCGCTATGGCCAGCAGGAAGTGCCCGACATGCTTCCCGCCCACTGGCTGCCCAACCGCTGGGGCCAGGACTGGAGCCCCATGGTGAATGTGGAAGGCCTGGACCTGGGACCGGTGCTGGAGCAAAAAGGACCCGAATGGATCATGCAGCAGGCCGAGCGCTTTTATGTAAGCCTGGGCTTTAACCCCCTGCCGCAGAGCTTCTGGGAAAGAAGCAGCCTATACCCCGCCCCGGCCGATGCCCCCTACAAAAAAACAACCATGCCTCGGCCTGGCATATGGACCTGGAGCAGGATGTACGCTGCCTGCAAAGTGTAATCCCCAACGAAGAGTGGTACGAAACCACCCACCACGAGCTGGGGCATATCTACTACTACATCAGCTATACCAATCCCGAGGTGCCCCCCCTGCTGCGCTCCGGCGCCAACCGGGCCTTTCATGAGGCTGTAGGGAGCATGCTGGGGCTGGCCTCCATGCAGAAGCCCTTTTTGGCCGGCCTGGGCCTTATTGATGCCGGAGTAGAGACCGACCAGACCCAGACCCTGCTGAAAGAAGCCCTGAACTACATTGTGTTTATCCCCTTTGCAGCCGGGGTAATGACCGAGTTTGAGCATGACCTTTATGCCGCCCAGCTATCCGAAAACCAGCTGAACCAGCGCTGGTGGGAGCTTGCCCGTACCTACCAGGGCATGGTACCCCCTGCCGATAGGGGCGAGGAGTATACCGATGCCGCCTCCAAAACCCATATCAATGATGATGCCGCCCAGTACTATGACTATGCCATCAGCTACGCCCTGCTCTTTCAGATGCATGAGCACATTGCCCGGGATATTCTAAAGCAGGACCCGCGCAGCACCAATTACTACGGCAATAAGCAGGTGGGCCAGTTTCTGAAAGACCTGCTCTCGCCGGGCGCTACCCGGGACTGGCGCAGCCTGCTGCGCGAAACCACCGGCGAAGACCTGAGCGCCAAGGCCATGCTCAATTATTTTGAACCCCTGATGCCCTACCTGAAGCAGGTAAATGCCGGCCGCACCTACACCTTACCCGAAACCATTTAAGGGCACCCGCTGCCCAACGCCTACCCCACACATGAAAAACAACCCCCTCTTTCTTATTGGCCTGCTGATGGCCGGCTGTGCTACCGCACCGGTGCAGCAGACCATCACCGAAGCTCCCGCCGCTCCCGTATCCAGCAGCGACCTTATCCGCAGCACCATTGACCAGGCCGAAGTAGAGCGGCACATCCGCTTTCTGGCGGCTGATGAGCTGGCCGGGCGTGATGTAGGCACTCCCGGACTGGAGGTAGCCGCCCGTTATATGGCAGAATACTTCCGCTCGTATGGTCTGCAGCCCCTACCGGGGCTGGAGGGCTATTTTCAGCAGGTGCCTTTCCGGCAAACAAAATCACCGCAGCAAGGCCAGCTTACCATCGGCACCCAGCGTTTTGCCCTCAATGAAGGTTTCCTGATGCGGGATGGAGCCAATGGTCCGCTGCAGCAGGGGCCTGTGCTGCTGCTTGATTATGGCACCGAGGCCGAGCTGAAAGCCGATCAGGTAAAAGGAAAATGGGTGCTGGCCCGGGCCGGCAAAAGCCCCCAATCTACCTCAAGGGAAGTATTTTTTGCCAGTTTTGAAAAGCAGAAGCAGCTGCAGGAAATGGGCGCTCTGGGCCTGATAGAACTCTACACAAGCACACAGCTGCCCTGGGACCAGATGAGCCGCTACCTCACAGGCACTCAGCTGCAGCCCCTTGCCGATAGAGCCGCCCTGGGTCCCGCAGGCCTCCCGATCTTCTGGGTTAATGATGCCTCCGGCAACCTGATGGAACGCCTGCGCAAGAGCAAACAGCCAACTGTAAGCGGAACCATCAGTGGCCGGAGCGATCGGGCCATCAACAGCCCCAATGTAGTGGCTCTAATAGAAGGGACCGATCCTGAGCTAAAACAGGAATATGTGTTACTCTCAGCCCATTACGACCATGTGGGCATAGGCCAGCCCATAGAGGGCGACAGCATTTACAACGGCGCCCGGGACAATGCCATTGGCACCACCGCCCTGATGATGGCCGCCCGCTATTTTGCCCAGAATCCCCCTAAACGCTCCGTTATCATTGCCGCCTGGACGGCCGAAGAAAAAGGCCTGCTGGGTAGCCGCTGGTTTGTAGAGCACCCCCCTGTACCCCTGCGGCAGATCGTGTACAACCTGAACATAGATGGAGCCGGCTACAACGACACTACCAAAGTTACCGTCATAGGCCTGGAGCGTACCGAAGCTGAAGACGATCTGATGGCCGCCGCCCAGGCTTTTGGGCTGGAAGCCATTAAGGACCCAGTTCCGCAGATGAATCTGTTTGACCGTTCCGATAATGTGCATTTTGCCAAGGCCGGCATCCCTGCCCCAACCTTTTCGCAGGGGCTTACGGCCTTTGATGCAGAAGTTTCGAAGTACTATCACCAGCCGGCCGATGAAGCCGAAACCATTAATTACCAGTATGTAAGCCGCTACACCCGGGCCTTTGTACTGGCCGCCGAAAAAGTGGCCAATAGCCAACAGGCCCCCTTCTGGCGCAGTGGCGATAAGTATGAGCAGGCCGGAAAAGCCCTGTATGGCCGCTAAGGGGTAGCCCGCACAAATCAGCAGAGGGCGGCGTAGGGCTGCCCTCTTTTTTCCCTAACAGCCGCCGCTGGTTGCCTGTTAAGGGCATAGGCAGCAGCCTTGTGCTGCCCCGGTGAATGTTTTTACCTCTTTTTCCGTTACAGAAAAAAATCATTGGCTATTCTGCGCAGATTAACGAACTCGACCAAGATAAAGGTGTTTGTCGCCTTTGGCCTGCTGACGGTTGGCCTGGTGGTGGCCCTGTATTTTGCCATTACCAGCTTCCGGCAAATTTCCGACTCGGCCGAAATGCTGGCAGAGCCCAATCCGCGGCCTGCCCACCTGAGCCACCTGCTTACCAGCCTGGCCGAAGCCGAAAGCCACCTGCGGGCCTATTCGCTTAGCCAGAACGAGAGTTTTTTATCCAGCTACGAAAAGAATACCAACGAGATCCTGCATCAGTTTGACACCCTGCAATACCTAACCCAGGGCGAGCGGGGCAAGCGCCAGCTGGATACCCTCTATACCCTTATCACCAACAAAATTGCCGGCCTCAACGAGTTCATGGAGCTAAAGGCCCAACTGGACCAGCAAACCTTTACCGATAAGGCCCTCAAGCGGCTGGACCAAACCACCTCCAGCCCCATTCGGGTAAACAAGGCCCTGCAAAAAACCGAGACCGAGGTACGCCGGGACCTGCCCCCTGCCCCCCATGTGCGCATGGAACCCGTAGAGCGCAAGGGCTTTCTGAACAAGCTCTTTGGCAAGGACAAAAAATCACCTGTGATCACTACGCCAGATAGCAGCCTGGTAGCCACAACCCGGGAGGTATTTGTAGATACCGTAGTGCTGACCCAGCCCGTGGCCGACTCGCTGGTAAGCGACATGCGCAAGATTCTGCGCGAACTACAGCAGGAAGAAAGCAGCAACCGCCGGCAACTTAGCCAGCAGGAGCTTACCCTACTGGCAAATGACCAGGAGATCATGGAGCAGATCAGGCGCATGATTCGCCTGATGGAGCAGGAAGAAGCCGCCGTAACCACCGGCCGTATCTTAAAAGCGCGTCGCATGGTAGATGATGCCTCGCTCATCATATTTCTGATCAGCTGTACCGGCCTGCTCACCAGCTTTATCTTTGTATTGCTGATCATCCGCGATATCAGCCGCAGCAATTTCTATAAGCTCCAGCTCGAAAAAGCCCGCCACAAGGCCGAGAAGCTCCGTCATGTAAAGGAGCAGTTCCTGGCCAACATGAGTCACGAGATCCGCACCCCCCTCAATGCCATTGTGGGCTTTTCAGAACAGCTGCAGCAGCAAGACCTGAAGCCCCAGCAAAAGGAACAGATCGATGCCATCCGTTTCTCGTCTGATTTTCTGCTCTCCACCGTCAATGACATTCTGGACATGAGCAAGATAGAGGCCGGGCAGGTACGATTTGAGAAGGTGGATTTTGACCTGCTGGACATTCTGCACCACACGGCCAGCCTGCTGGAGGGGCGCGCCGAGGCCAAATCCCTGCACTTCAGCACCGATTTCCCCATTGCCCCGGCCTACCTGAAGGGCGACCCCTTCCGGCTGCAGCAGATCTTGTATAACCTGATGGGGAATGCCATTAAATTTACCGATGCCGGCGAGGTAAAAATGCGCTGCCGGGTGCGCGACAATGGCTTTGGCAAGTACCTGGTAGACCTTACCGTACTTGACTCGGGCATTGGCATTCCGGCCGATAAGGTCAACAGCATCTTTGACAGCTTTACCCAGGCCGATGCCTCCATTACCCGCCGCTATGGGGGCAGTGGCCTGGGGCTGGCCATTACCAAAAAGCTGGTACAGCTGCAGGGCGGCGAGATCAGCGTTCGGACCCGCGAAGGCCGGGGCACCGTATTCTACATCACCATCCCCTACCAAAAGGGCAAGCCGGTTGAGAAGCAGCAGAGCCGTCCGGTGCATGTGCCCCAGCAGTGGCAGCACAAACGGGTGCTGGTGGTAGATGATGATTCGCTCAACGTACTGCTGCTGCAGACCATCCTGCGCAAATGGAAAAATCCCAACCGATAATGCGGCCAGCGGCCAGGATGCCCTGGACAAGCTACGCCTGAAAAAATACCAATTGGTGCTTACCGACATGAACATGCCGGGCATGAGCGGCCTGCAGCTGCTGGGGCAGATCCGGCAGCTGGAGGGCGAAAATCAGCAGATTCCCGTTATAGCCGTTACAGCCAATGCCATGAAGGCCGACCTGGACCGATATGTAGCCGAAGGCATGACCGCCTGCCTGCTAAAACCCTTTAAAGAAGAAGAGCTGCTGCAGCTGATGGGCAGTGTGTGGGAAGCCGACACCGACCAGGAGTCCGCCGCCCCAAGCCCGGAAAAAGCCCCTCTGCGGAGCCCCCTGCCTCCCCAGCGGGAGGCCATGCCCCTGAAAGGGCCCAAGGCCGCACCTGCCCTCAATGGCTATAGCCTGCAGGTATATGAGCAGTATGCCGCTGGTGATCCCGCCGCCCTGCGCCTGATGCTGGAAACCTTTCTGAGTAGTGGACGCCAGCACGTGCAGCTGCTGGAGCAGTACCTGCAGCAGCAAAACTGGCAGGAGCTTCGGGAGCTGGCACACAAGATGTACCCCTCCTTTAAACAGTTGAAGGCCGAAAAAGCCGCCCTGCTCCTGCGCAGGCTGGAAACTGAGGCAAGCGCCACGGCCCCCTGCAGCGACTGGATAGCCGCCCTGCAGCAGGAAATTGTGCTGGTAACGGCCTTTGTGGCAGAGGCGCTGAAAGAGGCTGAGCCCAGCACCAACTGAGTGCCAGGCTCATCAGCCTAGGCTTCCATGCCGTACAGCTTTAGCTTGTTATAGAGGGTTTTGCGGTCGATGTTCAGCAGGCGGGCGGCTTTGGACTTGTTGAAATTAGCCTGTTGCAGCGCTCGACGTATCATTTCCCGCTCGTTTTGTTCGGCAATGGCCTTAAGATCTACCGTAGGGCTGCCAGAGGGGGTACTGCTTACGGCCTGGCGCTGCTGCGGCACCTGGGCTACCCGCACCAGTTCTTCGGGCAGCTGGTCCAGCGTAATGCGTCCGTTGCGGGCCAGCAGTACGGCACGCTTCACAATATTCTTTAATTCCCGCAGGTTGCCCGGCCAGCTGTAGTTCTGAAACAGGGCAATCACCTCGGTATCGAAACCAGTTATTTCCTTTTCCAGCTCCCGGTTGGCACTTTTTAAGAAGTGGCGGGCAAAAAGCTCAATGTCTTCGGTACGCTCCCGCAGGGCCGGAGCGCCTATGGCAAACTCGTTTAGCCGGTGGTAAAGATCTTCCCGAAAACGCCCGTCTTCTACTGCCTGCAGCAGGTGTTCGTTGGTGGCGGCAATAATGCGCACATCCACCTCCTGATCGGTATTGCTGCCCAGCTGGCGCACGGTGCGCTCCTGCAGGGCCCGCAGCAGCTTTACCTGCACCTCATAGGGCAGGTTGCCAACTTCATCCAGAAAAAGCGTGCCCGTATGGGCCTCCTGAAACTGCCCCTTTTTATCGGCATAGGCGCCCGTAAAGGAGCCCTTCAGGTGGCCAAACAGTTCGCTGGCGGCCAGGTCTTTGGTAAGGGTACCGCAATCTACCGCTACAAAGGGGCGCTGGCTGCGCTTGCTTTGCAGATGGATCATCTTGGCAATGTATTCCTTGCCGGTACCGCTTTCGCCCTGTATGAGCACCGACATGCGGGTAGGACCCACCAGCTCAATAAACTCCCGGATGCGATCGGCGGCATCGGACTGGCCCTGCACAAACTCCAGCTCATCACCGGCTGGGGCGGCATCTTCCCGGGCATTCTTCAGGGCGGCCTGTATGGTCATCAGGATCTCATCCGGATTTACAGGCTTGGTCACATATTCATAAGCCCCCAGCTTAATGGCGCGCACGGCTGTTTTCACATCGCCAAAGCTGGTCATGAGAATTACCGGGGTAGTGGGATGCAGGCGGCGGGATTCGCCCAGCAGCTCTATGCCATCATGGTCGGGCAGTCGCAGGTCGGTCAGCAGAATATCAAAAGCGCCTTCGCGGATTTGCTTAATGCCTTCTTTTCCGGTAGAGGCCTCTGTTACGGCAAATTTATTTTTATTCAAAAAGGTCCGCAGCATCAGGCGGAACATGGGGTCATCGTCGACAACGAGAATGTGGCTCATTCTAGGCAAAAAAAGTCGTTAATTGATCAAGGTACAAAATTAGGCAGAAAATAAAAAAACGGGGCACAAATCCTGTGCCCCGTTGCTTCTGGTCGAAAATACGTAGGTTAAAAAATTTCGATTACCTGTAAAAAATAGGGGGGTGAGCCCTCAGGTGCCGACATTGAGCGATCTGCGATTTGCTCTTTACCAGACAAGGGGCTGATTAATAATCAGCTTTGTCTTTTTTATGCTTGTTGATTTCTATTTCACTTTGCTCAGTACGAGAAAGCAGGTTGCCTTGCTCATCGAAGCGCACTACGATGCCGGGTACTTTTACACCAGCTTCGCCTTCGGTCAGTTCACCGTCTTCTACGGCATCTTCGATCTCGTCATTGATATCTTCTTTGGCTTCCTTAGCCTCGTCCTTTACATCTTCTGGGATCAGGACAATCTCATACTGCACACCACTCTCGGTAGTCAGCTCGCCTTCAGTAGCAGGTACGGTGGCTTCACCCTCTGTACCAACCTGGCCTTCGGTAGCTACTTCACCTTCTACACCTTCGGTATTCGACAGACGCTGAATAGCGTTGCCGTCCAGTACAGTTACAGAAGCAATTTTCCAGTCTTCAAACTCATCGGCTTCCAGTTTTTCCAGGATAGCGGCAGGAAGCTGCTCTTTTTGGATCACACGGCGGCCCATCATGGCGTCCTCTTCGGACTCATTAGACATTCTATCTATAGTAACACCCTGCTGGGTTTCAGTGGTTTTTTTCTCTTCAACAGGAGTAGTCTGGGCAAATGCCACACAGGTTCCAAAAGCAACTGCAACAAATGTTAATGCTGTCTTTTTCATATTGGTTTTACTTAAAAAAAATGGGTTCAAAAATTAACTGAACATTGCTGTTCTATGCAGACAATAGGAAAAGACCGTGCCAAAAGGATAAAAACCTGAAAACAGGGCTGAATAGGCCCTAAACGCATTTTTTTCATTTACGCACGCAATTCTTACATGTAGAAATCTTCTACAGATGGGGAAAAAATCTGCTGAAAAGTGTGGAATTTCCCGCAGACCTTCTACACCCCATGCCCAGATTGCTTTGTACAGCGAGGCAGTTAGCCCTCTCCTCTTCAGCTACGCCTCCCCAGCCCGGCAGGGCAAAAAGGTGTTTTCCTTCTAAAAACCCATGATTTGCTTTATAACCTGCCCCCCAGGGCTGCGTAGACCAGAATAACTATCCCGCAGTCTATTAACCTGTAGCCCGGAGCTGACCAGCTACTACAGTACAGCCCGGCCCGGCAGCTTATAGGCAGATTTTGGAATTAATTATGAAGAAACAGTTTAAATCCTACACCATCCTTTTAGCCCTGATCTCCCTGCTGATGGCCTGTACCGACCAGCGCAAAACCGAAGAGCAGAGCGGAGAAAGAAGCACAGATCAAACGGAGACCCCCAAGCCGGTGCAACAGCAATTTGCCTACGCTCCCGAGCAGGCCAGCCAGCACATCCGCCAGTGGCTGGACTCAAGCGGGCTGGCGATTGACCTGCCAAAAATTGAGGAAGGGGCCGTTGCCCAAGATCTGCACATCTTTTACAGCGAGCGAAATTTTCAGCCGGCCTGGACTCCTGAGCGAGCTGATGAACTGGTTACGCGTATAGAAAACATACAGCAGGAAGGCCTCAACCCCAATTCGTACCCCCTTGACTCCCTGCGCCTGCTTGTTCGCCAGGCCTCCGACCAAGAAAATCCTAAAACAGGGGCGCAGCTGGACATACTGCTGTCGGCCACCTACCTGAAGCTGGCCGATGTGATTGCGACCGGCAAGGTAAAACCCGGTGACTTTTTTAATTCCTGGCACATCAAACCCCTGGAACCGGATACCCTTTACACCCATCTGCAGGATGCCGTTGCCGGCCATGTAGATGCTTCGCTGGACTATTTCCGTCCGCAGTTTGATCAGTATGAAAAGCTGCAGCACTACCTGAACCGCTATACCCGCCTGGTGAATGAAGGGGGCTGGCCCCGCATAGATGAGGGCAATGCACTGGCCCCCGGCGACTCCAGCCAGCGGCTGGTAGCCATTCGCCAGCGCCTGCACCTGACCGGCGACCTGGAAACGGCCCCCGCACAGGGAAAAAGCAGCACCTACTACGATGCTGCCCTGGAAAATGCCGTAAACCGCTACCAGGCCAGAAACGGCCTGCCGGTGCAGCCCGAGATCACCAGCCAGATGATTGCGGCCATGAATGTGCCTGCCGAAGAGCGTCTGCAACAGCTCATGCTAAACCTGGACCGTATTCGCTGGTTTGCCTCCGGCGAAATGGACAAGACCTATGTGCTGGTAAACATCCCCGAATACCGCCTGCGGGTGTATGAGGGGGGACGGGAAATAAAGAAGATGAAAGTGGTAGTGGGCAAGCAGATGAACGCTACCCCTATTTTTAGCGACCAGATTGATCATGTTGTATTTTCTCCCTACTGGAATGTGCCCACCAGCATTGCCACGGAAGAGATTATCCCCAAAGCCAGAAACAACCCCTCCTACCTGGAGCGAAACAAGTATGAGCTCCTGAATGCTGGCGGCAAGCCTGTGGTTCCCTCCCGGCAGGCCCTTGAAAATTTTGATGAGTACCGCATACGCCAGAAGCCCGGACCCTGGAATGCGTTGGGAAGCGTAAAATTCATGTTCCCCAATGATTTTGCCATTTACCTGCATGATACCCCCCAGGAGCATCTGTTTGAGCGCTCCGAGCGGGCCTTTAGCCATGGCTGTATCCGAATTGAGGAGCCGGACTGGATGGCCGACTGGCTGCTGCCGCAGCTGAATCGCCAACAGGTACGCAGCAAATTAGAGGGAGGCAGGCGGGAGGTAGTGCAGCTAAAGAACAAAGTACCGGTCTATATCTTTTATCTCACTGCTTTTGAGGATACTGAGGGCCGGTTAAACTTTCGGGAAGATCTCTATCAGCTGGACGAACGCCTGAAAGAGCAGTTTAACATCCTATAACCTTCTTCTAAACCTCTTATCCCCATGACGGGCACCATCTCCCAGCTGATCAGAAACGTGTATGACCTCAGGGGCACGCCCCTCATTGCCCTTACCATTGGGGTGCTCTTTGTGCTTGAAAAGCGCTATGCCCTGCGCCGGCAGCAGCTCCCGCTCCTGAAGCGATTAAGTACCAATGCCGCCGTGGTAAGCACAGCCATGCCGGTGCTGCGTCTGGCCCTGATCCCGGCCATGGTAAGGGCGGCCCGGCTGGGCGAGCAAAAAAGGCTGGGCGTGCTGCGCCTGCTGCCCCTGCCCCCTGCGGCCACTACCCTGCTGGCCTTTCTGGCCCTGGACTGGGGCAATTACCTCTGGCATTGGGCTAACCACCGCTGGCCGCTGCTCTGGCGCTTCCACCAGGTGCACCATGCTGATCTGGACATGGATGTTTCTACCGCTTTGCGCTTTCATATAGGGGAGCTGCTGGCCTCTGTGCCGGGCAAGGGGGCCTGGGTGCTGCTGATAGGGGCCTCTCCCCGGGCCACCCTGCTGTACGAAGTTGCTTTTGAAGCCGCTAACTGCTTTCATCATAGTAACCTGCGCCTGCCCGAACAAACGGACAGGTCGCTGGCCAGACTGTTTGTGACCCCACGCATGCATGGCATTCATCACTCGGTGGTAGAGCAGGAAACCAACAGCAATTACTCGGTGATCTTTACCCTTTGGGACCGCCTCCATGGCAGTCTGCGGCTGGATGTACCCCAGGAACGTATTACCATAGGCCTGCCCTATGTGCGCCAGCACCTTTCAGCCCCTAGCCTGCTTAGCATGCCCTTTTCTCCCACCCCCCAATGAGACACTACACCTACCTGGGCGACCGGCTTACCGACCCGGCGCTAAAAGGAAAAGCCTGCACCGCCGTAGAGCGACCCGATGGCAAATGCATCAGGGGCCGCAACGGCACCATGCTGGTGCAGTTTGAAGGGGGAAGAAAAGCCACTGTGATCGGCCGCCTGCTGCGAAAAAAGCCAACGGACTAGTGCTACTGGTTACTTTCTATGCGTATAGTACCAGTTTAGGTAATGGCCCAGCGATACCAGCAAAGCCCCACTGCTGGTAGCCAGAATTTCTGCCCCCTGGGGCAGGGCAGTAGTGATACCAAGCAGGATAATGCTGAAACCTGCCAGCATAGCAAGCAGTACCCGCTTGCGCTTATGTTTTCCAAAGCCGCTGGAAAGCGCCGCCAAAGACAGACCAAAGCTAGCCCCGATCATTAAAAATTCAGCCGCTGGCGTGTGCAGAAGCGGAAGAGAAGCATGGGGCAGGGCCAGCAGCAGCAGCGGAAGAAACGCACAATGCAGTGCACAGACAATGGAGGCAAAAAATCCGGCCGAATCCAGATGAAGTGAAAAAAAACGATCCCGCATATTCCTGCTATTACAGTGTTTTATCAAAGATAGGGAATCGTTTCTTATACTCGCAACAATGTTGCATAATTAGTTTTGCCTGGCTTGCCAAGGGCAGTCTCTGCCTGTTGCAGGTTACCAGCGTGGGTCGCCCAGCGTGGGTCGCCCAGCGTGGGGCCGTTCCGAACCTGTGACAATTATGTTGGCGTTCTCCGTCCTCCCGCATACGTCAGGACCGTAGCTACATGACATGCAAGCGCGCCAGTTTACGGGGCACTTTATTCAACCTTAGAAAAAAATAAACCCCCAACTACAGTGTAATTGAGGGCTTTAGACACTCTTCTGGTGGAGCCGCCGGGAGTCGAACCGCGCGGCGGCCGCCCGGGTCCAGATAAGAAAGATGTAGCGCTTTTCTACATATTTATTTTTGC
>NZ_AODQ01000025.1 GCF_000348925.1 Cesiribacter andamanensis AMV16
ATCGCTTGGCTCGCTGCGGGTGCGGCAGGATTACCTGATTGCCGAAGCCCTGCTTTCCCCCTACGGCGCGGGTTCCCAGGCACCGGCCGAGGTACAGGAACTGGCCCTGGCTCGCCTGCGGCAACTATCGGCCCATGAGATTGGCCACACGCTGGGCCTGGCCCATAACTATGCCGCAAGCAGCGAAGAGCTGGCCTCGGTGATGGACTACCCCCATCCGCGGGTAACTGTGCGCAACGGGCAAATTGATATCAGCCAGCCTTATGATGATAAAATTGCCGCCTGGGACAAAGTGGCCATTAGCTGGGGCTACCAGGACTTTCCGGAAGGGATAGATGAAAAAGAAGCGCTCGATGGCCTGATCAGCCAGGCCCTTGGCAAGGGGCTTTATTTCCTTTCCGACCAGGATGCCCGCCCTACCGGTGGCGCCCACCCCTATGCCCACCTCTGGGACAACAGCCGCGATGCCGCCGATGAGCTTAACCGCCTGATGGAGGTACGAAAAATTGCCCTCCAAAACCTGGGCCAAAACACCCTGCGGGAGGGTACCCCCATGGCCCAGCTGGAAGAAAAGCTGGTGCCGGTGTACTTTTTTCACCGCTACCAGACCGAAGCGGCCGTAAAGCTGATCGGCGGCCTCAATTACCGCTATGCCCTGAAAGGCGATGGACAGCCGGTGACCGAAAAAGTACCGGTGGCCCAGCAACAGAAAGCCCTGGAGGCCCTGCTGGCCACCCTGCGCCCGGAGGCGCTGGCCTTCCCCAAAGCCCTGCTGGACCAGATACCCCCTCAACCTTATGGCTACGCCCGCAGCCGGGAGGTGATCAGCATCCGTACCGGCCTTACGTTTGATGCGCTGGCGGCTGCCGAAGCCGCCGCCAACCAAACCGTTTCCCTGCTGCTGGACCCCGCCCGCATGAACCGCCTGCTGGAGTACCATGCCCAGGACCCCGCCCAACCATCGTTGCAGGCAGTGCTGGACCGGCTGATCGGCCAAACCCTTAAAGCCCCCGCACAGGCAGGCTATGCCGGTGAACTGCAACGGACGGTAAATTATGTGGTGCTGCACCACCTCATTAGCCAAAGCCGGGATAAGGGAGCCAGTCCGCAGACCCAGGCCCTTCTGAAACTGAAGCTAAGCCAGCTACAGCCCTGGCTGGCCAGTGCCGGCAAAGGCAAAGACGAAAGCTGGCAAGCCCATTGGGCCTTTGCAGCCGAGTTGATCAAGCACCTGGAAACCGAGGGCAAGCCCATGGAAATGCCCGGCCTGCTCAGCCCACCCCCGGGCGCCCCCATCGGCTCCTGCGCTGAGTAAGAGCTGGTATTGGAGAGGTCTATAAACCTGACAGGCCAACGCAGCGCGGTATAGAAACCGAGCCGCGTAGGACTGTCAGGTTTAGTGAAAAGCAACGAAATACAAACCAGAGACAAGCCCCGGATACGGATTCGGGGCTTATTTTTTTGGGGGAAGTGCAAAGGCTATGGCCTCATGCTCAAAATGCCCTTTATGGGAGGCATCGCAGAAGGGTTTGTTTTTTGAAAGGCCGCAGCGGCAGATGGATACCAGGCTGCGGCCGCCCAGGTCGTAAGGGGTTCCGTTTTTATCGACGATCTCAAAATCACCCTCTACTTTCAGAGAGCCGTTGCTGTTTACGGTTATTTTGGTACTTGCCATGTGCTTAAATTCTTTTAGGTACTACTGAAAAGCGCTAATGCTTGTTCAAATTCCGGCGCATCCTCCTCAGGCATTCTGGAGGTATCGCTTGCTGCAGAGCACTGAATCAATAGAAACTATTGCTATTTGTAGCTAGAATAGCTACATTTCAAGCAAGCCACTTACTCATGCAGACCCTTAAAAACACTGCAGATAGCCAGACTCCATCTGTGGAACTCCTTACTCTTCAGTAGACCTAACCCACACCCATCACTCTCCCTATGAAAAACCCTTACTTTTTATCCCTGATGGCTTCGCTCCTGCTGCTTCCCCTTATGGGAGCTGCGCAGGGCTGCGTTGCCATCCGCCATTTTTCTTCCTGCGGAGGGGGTAGCCATTCGGCCACCCTGCTGAAAGGTCAGTGGCAGGCCAGCACCAACTACCGCTACTTTAAATCCTTCCGGCATTTTCGGGGGCGGGAAGAAGAACCCGACCGGGTGGCCAATAATACGGAAGTGGTTAACTACTCCCATGCGCTGGACCTTACCCTCAACTACGGAATCAATGACCGGCTATTTGCCAGTGTAACGCTGCCCTTTGTCTACAACGACCGCTCCTCCCTCTATGAGCATGGACGCAGCGAACGACGGCTTACCTCATCCCGGGGCCTGGCCGATGCGCGGATTGGCGCAGGCTACTGGCTGCTATCTCCCCAAAAATCACCCACAGCCAACCTGGCCTTTGGTCTTGGCCTGAAGCTGCCCACCGGCAACTACCGGGCTACCGACCTCTTTTACAATGTAGGGCCCGATGGCGGGCCGGAAGAGCGTCCGGTAGACCAGTCGATCCAGCCGGGCGATGGCGGTGTAGGGCTTGCCCTCGAGCTGCAGGGATTCAGGGCAATGGGCACCCGCTTTGCGCTTTTCGGCAGCGGCTTTTACCTACTGAATCCCAGGGAGGTAAATGGCACCCGCACCTACCGGGAAACGCTAAGCCCGCTGCTGGTAAATGAATCCATTATGTCGGTACCCGACCAGTTTGCCCTGCGGGCAGGGGCCTCCTATACGCTGGGCAGCAGTGGTCTTGGGCTGCTGGGCGCCCTGCGCTATGAGGGGGTACCGGTACAGGATCTCATTGGGGGCAGCAGTGGATTTCGGCGTCCGGGCAGTGTAGTATCGGCCGAGCCGGGGCTTAGCTACATGAAGAAGAGCACCTCTATTACCCTTTCGGTACCCGTGGCCCTGCTGCGCAACCGTCCGCAAAGCATTACCGATCTGGAGATTGAGCAGGCAACCGGCCAGCCCAGAAATGGGGATGCCGCCTTTGCCGATTACCTGATAAACCTCAGTGTATCCTACCGATTTGGCAAAAAGCAGCCGGCTGCTGCTCCGGCTGATCCCTTCTTTGTGCCGGGCAATTAGCAATCAAAGCCGGGCCAGGCGCATAAAGATCGGAAAGCGCACCTCTCTGAGGGCTTGCGCTCCCCATAGGGGGCTAAGCTGCTGTACCAGTTCGGGCAGTGGATTAGCCCCTTTTTCCTGCTGGTAATTCCTGACTGCCGACCAGGTGCTCAAATACCCCTCTACCTGTGCCAGGTGCCACTGCTGGCGGATGGCAAAGGGTGGCGGCGCCTCCATCTCCGCAAAGGGAAAGGGGATACTGGTATAGGCTGCATCAATGTGGCGGCGCTCGGCATCCCAGTAAGGGCCTACTACCTGCATATAAAAATGATCCAGCAGGGCATCTATAGCGGGTCCTATCCGCAGCAGGCCATAGCCCCAGACCGCCAGCAGAGCCCCAGGCCTTGCTACCCGCTGCACTTCTGCAAAGAAGGCTACAAAATCAAACCAGTGCAGGGCCTGCGCTACAGTGATCAGGTTGAAGTGCCGGTCCGGAAAAGGGGTTTGCTCGGCCCGGCTCAGGCTATAGTGTACGTTAGGCAAGGGGGTGGCCTGCTGCAGTTGCTTTTGGCTGATGTCGGTGGCGGCAACTTCGGCAAAATGCCCGGCCAGTTGGGAGGCCACCTGCCCGTTGCCGGTGCCGCAGTCCCAGGCCCGCTCCCTCCCCTGTACCTGATTCAGCAAAAAGGCATACAGCTCGGGCGGGTACTGGGGCCTAAACTGCCGGTAGGCGGCCGACTGGCTGGAGAAGCGATCTTTTGGGGCCTGCATAGGATAAGAGGATCTGGCTCTCTAAGGTAGGGCACAAAAAAAGCCGGAACAAGAACTGTTCCGGCCGGAGGGTGCTTCCAATGTGCGTTGGTTAGCGAATCAGCAGGGGGTTACCCCCTTATTCTTTTACTTCCACCTTCAGGCTCAGGGTCTGGGTGGGGGCAGTAGGGTCGTTGGAGAAGATGGTTACCGTCTGGTACTGGTTGCCCCGGCGTCCCTCGGTATTTACACTCACCTTCAGCTTTACGCTTTCGCCGGGCTGCAGGTCTTTTTTCTCAGGCACCCCTACGGTACAGCCGCAGTTGGACTTGATATCGCGCAGGTTCAGCAGCGACTGGCCGGTATTGGTCAGGGTGAATTCGGTTTCGGCAATGTTGCCCTGGCGCACCCCGCCAAACTCATGCTTGCTGCGGTCCAGCTGCAGGCGCGGGGCCTGAGCCAGTTCCGACTCCGTCATGGGCGGAAAATACTCCTCTACGGTGGCCGATACGGTAAATACCTTGCGGTTTTCGCCCTCGGGTTCATTGGTATGGATCACCAGGTTGTCGGTAAGCCAGCCCAGCTCGCCCCGGGCGGCAGCATCATAGGTTAGCACTATATAGCCGCGGCTTTTGGCCGGCAGCGTCTGCGGCTCAAAGGCTACGCCAATGTGTGCGGGTGCCTCAGTTGCTTTTTTATTGAAGGCAAGGGGCTTATCGCCCTGGTTATAGACCTCAAATTTGCGCACCACCGGCTTTTCGTTGGTAATGCGGTTGATGTTAAAGCCACGGTATTTCATGCGCAGCCGGCCGGCCTCGGCCGGAAAATCCTCCTCGGCGGTGCGGGGCTTGGGTTTCACTACCCCCTTGATGTTGAGGATGGTCACATTGGGCTCCGAATTGGTAGAGACCGTAAGCGTTTTGTGGAACTGGCCGGGCTGGTTCAGGGGGTTGTACTCGGCTACTACAAAGCCCCGCTCGCCGGGTTTGATCTCGTCCTTGCTCCAGTCGGGCGTAGTACAGCCGCAGGAGGCCTTCACATCCAGTATTTTAACAGGCACCTCGCCCGAATTCACAAACTCAAAGCGGTAGCGTACGGCGCCGCCTTCTTCGGGCACCTCGCCAAAATCATGGGTATTGGTTTCGGCCTTAAAGCTCGTAAGGCGTTTTTCAAAGCCCTGCCGCTCTACCACCTGCTGGGCCTGCAGTACCGGGGCACTTGCCAGCCCCATGGCGATTAAAAGAATCCACTTGTTCATATCTTGCTGATACTGTTGCCTGAAATTACGCACTTCTTCACAAAGTACAAATGACAAAAATGGGGCCGAAGCAGATTCTTTTGTAAGGTATTAAGGCATTTTTTTCAAAAAAGCCCCCAAATCCCGGCACTGTTTTTTACTTTTGGGCGCTAAACATCTCTACATGGCACGCATCCTCACAGGAATTCAAAGCAGTGGTCGTCCGCACCTGGGTAATATTCTGGGGGCTATTCTGCCAGCGATTCACTTAAGCAACCAGCCCGGCAACGAATCGCTCTTCTTTATAGCCGATCTGCACTCCCTTACCACCATCAAGGAGCGGGAGCAGCGCATCGAAAATGTAAATTCCGTAGCCGCCGCCTGGCTGGCCTTTGGCTTTGATACCGACAAGAATATTCTCTACCGCCAGAGCCGCATACCCGAGGTGTGCGAGCTTACCTGGTACCTCAACTGCTATACCCCCTACCCCATGCTGGCCAATGCGCACAGCTTCAAGGACAAGCAGGACCGCCTGGCCGATGTAAATGCCGGCCTGTTTACTTACCCGGTACTCATGACGGCCGACATCATCATGTACGATGCCCAGGTGGTGCCCGTAGGCAAAGACCAGCGCCAGCATGTAGAGATCGCCCGCGACATTGCCTCCTCCTTCAACAATCGCTATGGCGATACCTTTGTGCTGCCCGAGGCCCGCATCGACGAGCAGGTAATGACCGTACCCGGTACCGACGGGCAAAAGATGAGCAAGAGCTACGGCAATACCATTGACCCCTTTCTGCCCGATAAGCAGCTGCGCAAGCAGATCATGGGCATCATTACCGACAGCACCCCCCTGGAGGACCCCAAAGATCCGGACAGCGACACCACCTTTGCCCTTTATAAATTAATGGCCAGTCCGGCCGAAGTGGACGAGATGCGCCAGAACTACCTGCGCGGTGGGTATGGATACGGACATGCCAAACAGGCGCTGTACGAGCTCATGATCAGCCGCTTTGCCGAGCAGCGCAAAGCCTATTGGTATTATATGGAAAACCCCGCCGAGCTGGAACGCAAGCTGCAGCAAGGCGAGGAAAAAGCCCGCCAGATAGGGCTATACGTACTGCAAAAAGTGCGGCAGAAGCTGGGCTTTGCCTGATCTCCCTGAACGATATCAAAACTGGATCATCCAGACGTTGCTATGAAGTTTCAGAGTATATAAAAAATCATTAGTTCGGCCCGGTGCGCCTTATCCTGAGGCAATATCAAATTAACTTCTGAAATCAGGTATGTTTCTAAGGATCTGTGGCCCACAGACCCCTCAGGAGGCTGGTCTGTAAGCCTGGCAGGCCGCACCACAGTCCTGGGAAACGTAAAACAAATTCGGTATAAGTATACCTCTTTTGATTCCCCACAATGCCAGCACAAAGAAAAGCCCTCATTAGGACCAGTTTTGTTCGTCTAAACGTAACGCACTACTACTTTAAAAGCGAAAATGAGGAAGCAATCTCTTTGAATGTATCGGAATAGCGAGGGTAATCTTTGGCCAAGGCAGAGGCAACAATAGCATAGGCCTGAGTGTCATCTACAACCATAATCACCAGCGATTCTAGCCGATACCCCTGCTCCTCACTTTGGAATATCAACCATTTTGCAGGTAAGCCAGCAAGCGTATCAGTTCCTTCCTGAAGTTGTTTATAGCCAGGAATCATATCCGGAAAAGCCTCCTTTACAAAACTCCGAAAGGCACGATCGATATCCCATCCGTACGAGTTACTGGCCAGTACCCGTACATTTTCCTGATAGGGATCCAAAAAACCACTTTTCGCTGAGATCAGTACGATTTCAGCCTTACTCACTTCAGCTCTCCAGTCTGCAGGCGCAACAACACTAAACGTAGTGTCTTTATTTGATACGACCTGACCATTCGTATCTAAAACGCAGCAAAGCAGACTCCCCAGGAGAAATATTCTTAACTTATTCATACAATAATCATGAAAAAAAGATGCCTGGCTAAACAGTCAGGCATCATCTATCAGGCAAATACTATGTCACGCTTTAGCCACCCACACATCCTCCTGCTTCTTGGGCGATATGATCAGCACAATGCGCGTGGGTTTGGGAGCCAGGGCAAGTTTGGCTCCTTTGGTAGGCAGCTCATCCACCTCTACAGGTACGCCCCCTTCTACGGGTACCCATCGGCCATCTTCGGTTGTTGCGTAGCGGTTGGCCACATAGGCAATGGGCAGCAGTACATCATTATCGGGACACAGATCATCATGCACACGGTGCAGAGCATCTTCCAGATAATCGCCCCACTGCTCCTGAAAATCATCTTCCAGATCGTGTAGTTCTTCTTCTACCTCATCGTAGCGGGTATCATCATAGGATAGGGCGGCCAGCTCGTTCTTTTTAGTTGCCAGGGCCAGCAGGCCGCTTTCCAGTTCTTGCAGATTTAGCATGTGTTGGGGTGTAGATGTAGTGCAAAATTTGCCCTTTTTTAGTCCATTTCCAACCAAGTAGGCAAAAATTGGAGGGCATGCCGAACATTCCGCCCCATTGGGTGCTTTTTCTAGGGGAGGAGCTGCCCGGCTTACCACAAAAGGTTTGCATAAGCCCCCGCGATTCCCGTATTTGCCAGCAGGAAAACAAACCATTTATTTGCTATGGAACAGGACTTTTTGCCCATAAACGGCACTGACCACATTGAATTTTGGGTGGGCAACGCCAAGCAAAGCGCCATGTACTACATGGCTGCGCTGGGATTTGAGCTGGTGGCGTATGCCGGGCCCGAAACCGGACAGCGCGATCGCGCCTCGTATGTACTGCAGCAAAACAAGCTGCGCTTTGTGCTTACCTCTTCCCTGCTGCCCGATACCGACATAGCCCGCCACGTGTACCAGCACGGCGATGGGGTGAAGGTGCTGGCCCTCTGGGTAGATGATGCCGCCAAAAGCTACCACGAGACCATGAGCCGCGGCGCAGAATCGGCCCTGGAGCCGCAAACCCTGAGGGACGATTCCGGTGAGCTGGTGGTGGCGGCCATCAAGACCTATGGCGATACCATTCACAAATTTGTGGAACGCAGGAATTACCGGGGTCCCTTTATGCCAGGCTATATTGCCAAAACGAGTGCCTTCCCCGTTACCCCCATCGGCCTGAAATACGTAGACCACTGCGTGGGCAATGTGGAGCTGGGCCAGATGAACAAGTGGGTGAAGTTTTATGAGGATGTGATGGGCTTTAAGCTGCTCATTACCTTTGACGATAAGGACATCAGCACCAAATACACCGCCCTGATGAGCAAGGTGGTGAGCAATGGCAATGGCTATGTAAAATTCCCGATCAACGAGCCGGCCGCCGGCATCAAAAAATCGCAGATCGAAGAATACATTGAATTCTACAAAGGCGCCGGCGTGCAGCACATTGCCATTGCCACCGACAACATTCTGGAAACGGTTGCCGAAATGCGCCGCCGCGGGGTAGAGTTCCTCTACGTGCCCGAAACGTATTATGAGGACCTGCTGGAGCGTGTGGGCAGCATTGAGGAAGACCTGGAGCCGCTCAAAAAGCAAAACATTCTGGTAGACCGTGATGAAGAAGGCTACCTGCTGCAGATCTTCACCAAACCCATCCAGGACCGGCCCACCGTTTTCTTCGAGATCATTCAGCGCAAAGGCGCCAAGAGCTTTGGCAAAGGCAACTTTAAAGCGCTGTTCGAAGCCATAGAGCGGGAGCAGGAATTGCGGGGGAATTTATAGGAGGTTTGGGGTATGAGATATGGGGTATGGGCTTCTGCAGTGGGAGCTTTCTGAAGTTGCAGGAAATTTCCAGCAGCATAAGAAGTTTAATGCTTTGTCGATATTAATATTGTTAAGCCTGGCAAAAGCCAGAGAAGTCGTTCTTTCCTAAAAAATTTCCACCGCAGAAGCCCATATCTCATACCCCATACCTCATACCCCATACCCAAAACCGATACTTTTTTAACCATGGAAATAAAAGAAAAAGCAAAAAAATGGCTCAACAGCCCGGCTGTTGATGCAGACACCAAGCAGCAGATCCAGCAGTGGCTGGACACCAACAACGAGGCCGAGCTGACCGAAGCCTTTTACAAAGACCTGGAGTTTGGCACCGGCGGCCTGCGCGGCATTATGGGCGTAGGTTCCAACCGCATGAACAAGTACACCCTGGGCCTGGCCACCCAGGGACTGGCCAATTACCTGAAAAAGTGCTATCCGAATCAGCCCATAAAAGTGGCCATTGCCCACGACAGCCGCAATAACAGCCGCTTTTTTGCCGAAACCACCGCTGATATCTTTTCGGCCAACGGCATACAGGTGTACCTCTTTGAAGAGCTGCGCCCTACCCCCCTGCTGAGCTTTGCCATCCGCTACCTGGGCTGCCAGAGCGGGGTGGTGCTTACCGCATCACACAACCCCAAGGAATACAACGGCTACAAGGCCTACTGGAGCGATGGCGCCCAGCTGGTGCCCCCGCACGACAAAAATGTGATCCTGGAGGTGAATAAACTGACCGATATCAGCGAAGTTAACTTTCAGAAGAATCCCCAGTACATCAGCCTTATTGGCAAGGAGGTGGATGAGGCCTACATGCGGGAAGTGCTGAAGCTGAGCGTTTCGCCGGAGGCCATCCGGGCCCAGAGCGATCTGAAGATTGTGTTTACCCCCATACATGGCACGGGCATTACTCTTGTTCCCGAGGTGCTGCGCCGCATGGGCTTTGGCCAGGTGCATGTGGTACAGGAGCAGGCCGAGCCAAACGGTAACTTCCCCACCGTGGAATACCCCAATCCCGAGGAGGCCGAAGCCCTGAGCCTGGGGCTGAAAAAAGCCCGGGAGCTGGATGCCGACCTGCTGATGGGCACCGACCCCGATGCCGACCGTGTGGGCATTGCCATTAAAAACAAAGCCGGTGAGTGGCAGCTGCTGAACGGCAACCAGACCGGCGCCCTGCTGCTTTATTACCTGCTGGAAGCCTGGAAAGAGAAAGGCAAGCTCAACGGCCGGCAATATATCGTTAAAACCATTGTAACCACCGACCTGATCGACCGCATGGCCGAGCACTATGGGGTAGACTGCTACAATACCCTTACCGGCTTCAAGTACATTGCCGGGGTACTGCGGGAGCTGGAGGGCAAACAGGAATTTATAGCCGGCGGCGAAGAAAGCTACGGCTACCTCATCTCCGATTTTGTGCGGGATAAGGATGCGGTAGCTTCCTGCGCCATGATTGCCGAAATGGCTGCCTGGGCCCGCCACAACGGCAAGGGCCTGTGGGAACTGCTGCAGGAGATGTACCAGCGCTTTGGCTACTACCAGGAGATTCTGATCTCGGTGACCAAACCCGGTAAGAGCGGGGCCGAAGAAATCCAGAAAATGATGCAGGAGCTGCGCCAGGATCCGCCGCTGCAGATTGCCGGCAGCCCCCTGAAGCAGCTGATGGACTACGAGCTGGGCGTTTGCCGCCATCCGCAGGAGAACCGGGAAGATCCCCTGGATTTTCCCCGCTCCAATGTGCTGCAGTTCCTGACCGAAGATGGCAGCAAGATCAGTGCCCGTCCCTCCGGCACCGAGCCCAAGATCAAGTTCTACGTCAGCGTAAATACCCCGGTGCAGCCCGGCGAAAGCCCCTCTGCCACCCAGGAGCGCCTGCAGGATAAGGTGCGCCAGATTGTGGAAGATATGAAACTGAAGTGAGAGGTTAGAAGCTAGACGTTAGATGTTAGATGTTAGAAAGCCGCGGAAAACCTCTTCCTGCGGCTTTTTTTTAGTTAGCGTTTTTCCGGGAACTGACGGTCTACCAGGGGCTGGTAGGCTGATTGGTCGCTACGGTCCGAGCGCTGAATAACGGAGACGGAGCCGTCTGTTTCCAGCACAATGGCTTCTACTTCTTCCAGGCTGCTGAGCTTGTTCTGGCGCACGGCACTCAGCAGGGCATCTTTGCGCACCCGCTGTTCCTGCATGGCTTTTTCCATAAACCGCCCCCTGTAAAACAGCAGGGTGGGCTGAGCGGTAATGAGTTGATGAAACCAGTTTTTGGATTCCAGCCGGGAGAGCATCATCTGCAGCACCGCCAGCAGCGCAAAGGTGGTGATGGCCTCGGCCAGCGATACCTGTTTGGCCGTAAGAATGCGGCCATAGGCAGAGCCCAGGGCTACCGTTACCACAAAATCAAAGGCATTCATGCTGGCCAGGGTGCGCTTGCCCGACAGGCGCAAAATGGCAATGATGGATACATAGGTAAGAGATCCTACCACCACAATGCGCAGCAGCGGCGCCCAGCCCGACCAGAAAAAAGCAATATCATCCATAGTGTTAAAGGGTTGATGGCCACCGCCAGGCGGCATTTTGGGTTACGCCCAGCATTAGTTTTCGCCGGTCTTCCCACTTCCTGAACCGGCCTTCAAATTCTTCCCTGGAGCAAAGGGGCAGGCCGGCCTCCCGGAGTGCGTGCCAGTTGGGCAGAGGGGGTACTTCCCGGGCTGCATGAATGTGGGCCGCCCTGAGTGTTTTCAAATAGCTGCCAATGGAAGAGCGGCAGCCCATCAGCAGCGTACGGGCTGGCCGGTATTCTTCCGCTACACAGTCGCCAATGATGATGAGGGCATCATCCAGCACCGGCAGGGCTATGGCAATGGATTTTTCCGAATGCTGGGCATGGTAGTAGTGCAGAATAGGATAGGCCAGGTGCTGTTCGTTGAGCGTATCCAGCTGGCCCGAAAGAGCATTAAGCTGCAACTCAATAGCGCCAAAATCAGTGCCCGTCCACTGCTGCTTTACATATGCATCGGCTTCGGTGGCAATGCTGGTGATCTGGCTTGAAAAGGAACGTTTGGTGACTACTGCCGAAACAATCTGGAAGATGTAGGTGATGGAGAGCGTAACCATGCCCATGCCACTGAAGCCCACAAAGCTGCTTACCAGCTGCCAGCCACTCCCCTGTGGCAGGTAGTCGCCATTGCCTATGGTAAACATGCAGTAGGCCACATACCAGGCCCTGCCCCAGAAATCGGGGATCTCTCCCTTGGAGCTCATCAGGGAGCCCTGCTCAGCGGCAAAGATCAGCGTCCAGCCCAGCCAGATAAACAGGATCCAGGAAACTACGGTGACGATGAGCACCAGGGGGCCCGCCAGGCTAAGGGCTTTGTGCCGGTGGCGGAAGAGGTGCTTCCAAGCCTGCCAGATCCCTGAGGTGATTCGGCCCGTAACCGGAGCCGAGTTGCCATCAATCCAGAGCGTAGTCCAGAGCCCTTCCAGGATGGCCCAGCTTGTGAGTATAATTCCTGCCAGCAGCAGTATCCAGTTCATAGATGCGCAATAGGGTTCCCCTTACTGAACCAGCCAGCCGGCGCATTGTTATCGGCTGGCCTCCCTGCAGCTGCCATACAAAAGCCACCAACCGGCGGGTCAGTGGCTCATGTTAGGAAACAAAGCGGGCAGTGGCGGGGCCGTTCAGCGTTCCTGATGCGTACGCATCCAGTGATCTACCGAAAAGGGCCCGGAGCCCCAGAAGAAGAAAAACACCAGCAGCGCCAGTACGGCAATGGACAGCAGCAGCTCGCCATTGCTGGTGAAATACCCCCGGTGAACGTTTACCAGAAAGATGGCCCCCAGCAGAATGGGAATCTGGAAAAGGATGGCCACCCGGGTCTTCAGTCCCAGGATAATAAGAATACCCCCTACCAGGTGGGCAAACGCCACATAATGCGCTACCGCCATAGTGGCCCAGGGCCAGCCGCTGCTTTGCATCAGCTCTACCAGCGAACTGGTGTCGGCAATAAAGATGATGCCTTTGATCAGGATAATAAGGCCCAGGGCAATGCGCAGGGTATCGAGCCAGGCCGGGTGATGGGTTTCGCCATAGGCTTCCAATTTTTGGATCATATTCATAGGCTAAAAAGTTAGTTTCAAATAAGATACACATTCTTTCCCATTCTATCAACCCACTATTTCCCCAATACCCCTTGCAGCAAACCTGCAAATGCCCTCCGGCGATGCCCCCCTCCTCTCCAGCAAAACCTTTCGCCAGCCCGTCCACTTATATACAGGTACACCCCTTACAGCTACAGAACCCGCATAACCTCATACCCCATACCTCACCAATACCCCATACCTCCTACCTCACACCCCTATGGCCCATATTACCATCTATTCAGACTACGTTTGCCCCTTTTGCTACCTGGCCGAGCAGATCCTGGAAGAGGTGCGCCGGGAGCTGCCCCAGCTGAACATTACCGTCCACTGGAAAGCATTTGAGCTACGGCCCTATCCCACCCCTACCCTGCGCCCCGAAGATGAGTACCTGCCCCGCATCTGGGAGCAGGCCGTTTACCCCATGGCCCGGCAGCTGGGGGTAACTATCCGCCTGCCGAGCATCTCTCCGCAACCCCATACCCACCTGGCCTTTGAGGGCTTTCAGTATGCCCGGGAGCAGGGCAAAGGCGAGGCTTATACCCTGCGCATGTTTGAGGCCTTCTTTAAAGAAGATGAGGACATTGGTGATATTGACATCCTGACCCGGCTGGCAGGCGGGCTGGGGCTGGATGGGGCCGCTTATCGCCAGGCACTGGAAGAGCGCCGCTACCGGGAAGCGCATCAGCAGGAGCTGGAAAGCTCCTACCGGCTGGGCATCCGGGCAGTGCCTACCTTTCAGATCGGCGGGGACCTCTACCAGGGGGTATTGCCAAAGGAACAGCTCAAAAAGATCATCCGGGCCTCGGTTACGGCCTGAGGGGGGGGGAGAAAATCCTACAAGGATTTTGGAACCTTGGAGGAATGACCAGCTTTCAACAGTAGGCAGCAAGCGGCTTTTGCTCTATCTTTATAGATCGCATGATGATACCCCCTCTATGGCTGCTTTCTTCAAAAAAGTACTGCTTCTGGCAATCGCTTTCCTGCTGCTGGCAGGGGCGCTTTACCTTATCCCTCTTCCCCCTGCACTTATGGCCGGTAGGGTAGCGGCGCAGGCAGACTATTTTTTTGAGGATGAAGAACGCTGGCTGCGGGAGCATTCCTTTCTGGAGGCAGCCTGGGTAAAAGTGCTGGAGCTAAAGCTGCGGCACGATCTTAAAAAGAGCCTGGAGCAGCAATTCGCTCTCTCGGCAGACCAGCCCGCCCACAGCATTGCAGCCGCTACTCAGGGGGTACAGGAGCGCTACCTCACCCAGCTGCAGGCCGAAGTGCCCATTATCTCCACCTCTACCCTGGCCTCCTTTGTGCGGGGCTATGGCTATTGCGACCAGCTCAATGGTTTTCTGGCCTTTCTGCTGGCCGATAAGCTGGAGCGGGTACAGCTGGTGGGCATTACAGCACCCGGCAAAGGGGGGCATACGGTAATCCGGACAGAATCCGCACTGGGCACGGTATGGGTAGATGCCTTTTTCTGTCAGGCTACCTTTGGGTTTGAAGATGAGCTAAGCCCCGAAGGAAAAGCCCATATCCCGCTTTATTCTGCCGCAGCGGGCCAGCTTTTTCCGGCCGGCGCCTACCAGCAGGGCATCCCCTTTAATGAGTATGGCCTTGGCTATACGCTCAAAAAGGGGGCCAACCGCCTGAGCAGCTTCTTTAAACAAAAAACGGTTGATCCGCAGCAGGGGGTGGTCTCTGCCGTACAGGGGGTGGCCATGGCCCAAAACCCCGGCACCCAGCAGGCGATGCGCCAGGCGCTGGAACAGGAGCTGCTGGTGCACAAAAAGCTGTTTTTGGAAGCACGGATGCTGCACCTCTACGGATTGCAGGAGGAAGCCCTTATTCGATACGAATTGCTGCAGCTCGGAACCCCCCAGGGCCCCCTTGCCCGCTATGCTGCCCAGTTTGCCAGCAGACTATCCGGCAAGGCTGAGGACCTCTGCCCCTAAGCAAACGCATTGCACCCCTATCGCTCGCTCTTAAAAAGCAAAAACCCCAGGGCGAATATGTCCTGGGGTTTGAAACTAGCTGCACTAGGAGCTGCAATCCGGACAGGACCGTTACCGCGCACTACTTAGCCACATGCTTGGCCAGGAAGGCATCTACGGTTTTGGTCCACTGGTCCAGCTGCTGACTGCGGGACTTGTTTAGCTGGTCCAGACTGCCATTGAACTGGGCAATAGCCGCATTGTATTCCTTTACGGCGGCATTGTACTGGTCTACATCTTCTTTGGTGCGGTCGGCAGGCCGTTTGGCCTCCATCGCCTTGTTGAGCTGCTCAAACTTTTCCTTGATCAGCAGAAATTCTACCCATTTGCTGACCATTTCGGCTTCGCGGCGGTAGAAGTTCTGCATTTGCAGGTTGGCCTGCTTTAGGGTAAGGTCGCTTTTGTAGCGAGGCAGGGTATCCAGCTTGCTGAGGCCCTCATCGGCATATTTAAGCAGGGTGGTGCGGTTTTGCTCCAGCGCCCCAATATCCCCCTTCTCCAGAGCAGCCATCAGATACGCTTCCTGCTTGTAGGTCTTGAAGAAGATCAGGTAATGGCGGTTGTAATACTCAAATACCGATCCGGCCCGCTCCAGCTTGGCGCCCAGCTTGCTCTGCCCCTCTACCAGCTGCACCCCGTGCTGTTGGGCAAAGAGGCGCTGCTGCTCATTTACCCGCTCGGCGGCCCCATCCAGCTTGCGATTGGCCAGTTCCTTGGCCAGCATGTAGGCTTCCATCAGGTCATAGGATTGCTCGGCGATCTCTTCCATATCCACAATCTTGGCGTAATCTTCATTGATCACCTTATAGCTCAGGGCAAAATAAGCGGCTACGGAATCGCGCAGGCTGGGGTCTTTCTGAAAGGCCGGCAGCTTGCGTACCCTGCTTTGGGATTCCTTGATGGTGGCCAGCAGATCTTTGCGCAGGTTTTCGATCTTTTTGGCCCGCTTGCCATGCGCTACAGCCGAAATGTAGCGCCACATGTCTTTGTTCATGGCCTGGTATTCCTGGCCAATGGCCGAGAGGTAGCCAACCGGCTGCTCGAGGTTTTGCGCCCATGCACTCAGGGATAAACTGAGCAGGAGCAGCAGGAGGAGTGGGAAACGTTTTAGCATAGGTGTATTGGTTGGATGTGGAGTAGCGCGTATCGAGTTGGTAGGATGCAGAATGTAGTATGCGTTTTCTTTATAAACCAGGCTGTTTAGCCGGGATGGTTGTTTTAATTGCTGAGCCGGAGCGTCAGACCCAGGACTAGCCTGGACCATTCGTGTCTGAACCCTTTGTCTATATGTTATTGAGATAGGCTGTTATTTTACTATCCCTAACAGGTCCAGCATAATGTGGTAGCACTCGCCCAGCCAGGCATCCTGCCGCAGGTCTTTTACCAGTTGCTCTTCGGCTTCTTTTTGCTCGGGGCTTTGGATCAGGCGCGGTTGCCCGGTGCCCAGGGGGCTCAGGTCAAAGTCCGGCTGCACTTCCTGTTCCTCTTCCGTACCCATCAGGTTATTCAGCCAGGCATAGTCCTGCCGGAATTCTTCCGGGCTCAGCCGAAGGGGAAAGCCCTTACGGGTGCTGGCTTCCAGCTGACGGGCCTGCTCCAGCTGGCGGTGGTAGTGCGTATTCTGCTGCAGCCGCCGCTGGCTGCGCAGGGCAATATCCTGCACCGGCAGCGGGGGCAGCGGCTGGTACACCACTTTTTTCTGAATGGCATCGGGCTGCAGCGCAGTAGGATAGGCCGATTCGTGCTGGCCTAAAACGGCCAGTCCGTCTTCCAGCAGTACATCTGGCAGTACCCCATGGTATTGGTAGGTAGCCCCTTTCAGGTCATAGTAGCGACTGATGGTCACTTTTACAAAATCGCTGCGGGTATGTGCGCCCCAGCTGGAGGAGGCCGATGCATCCAGCGGAATAAGGCTTTGCATGCTGGCCTTGCCATAGGTTTTGCTGCCTACCACCAGCGCCCGGTTGTAGTTTTGGAGAGATCGGGCCAGGATCTCGGAGGCTGAGGCACTAAAGCCATTGACCAGCACCAGCAGGGGAGCATCAAAGAGCGTACCCCTGTTGAGGTCCCGCAGCAGGCGCGGGGCTTCTCCCCGGCTATGCTCTATGCCCAGCGGCCCCTCGTCAATGAAGATGCCGGCCAGGTTGAGGGCCTCCTGCACCGAACCGCCGCCATTGAAACGCAGGTCCAGAATAAGGCCTTCTATCCCCTCCCGTTTCATTTTTAGCAGCTCCCGTGCCACATCCTGGGCGCAGCCCCGCTCCCGCCCCTGCTCATCCCATTGGGTATAAAAACCGGGCAGTGAGAGATAACCGATCTTGCGCTCGCCGGTGAGGATAAAACTTTGCACCGCATTTTCTTCTACCTGCAGCTTTTCCTTCACCAGCTCTACCGTTTTGGTTTTGCCGTTTTGCTTGCGAACGGTCAGGAATACATGGCGGTGGGTGGCATCGTTCAGCAGGCGGGCTGCCTCCTCCAGGTTGGTGCAGCTAAAGCTTTTGGTGCCCCCCCGTTTGGGGCGCAGCTGCAGCAGCACATCCCCCTGGTGCAGCTCATTGCTTTTCCAGGCGGGCCCGCCGGGCACCAGCTGGCCAATTTGCACATCGCCCTGGCGGTTTTCTTCCAGCTCTATGCCAAAGGATTCGGCCTCAACGGATAGCGAGGCTTCAAACTGCTGCTTGATGCTGGCGGGCAGAAAGTTGGTATGCGGATCAAAGGAGGAGGCCAGGGCCTCCAGCAGACTTTCCTCTACATAGTCCTGCAGTCCCCCGGGGGTATCAAGCATGCGGCTGCGGCGGCAGTTGAGCCGCTCCAGCACCCGCGTTTGCAGGGCCTGCTGATTGCTAAGGCGCAGGGACTCGCCCCCGCTATCGCTATAGGCCTCCTGCAGCACCATGTATTTCAGCTGTCGCTGCCAGCGCAGGGCCAGCTCCTGCCGGCTGGCGGCAAGCGGCGGTGTAGTGGTTATAGTAAGGTAAAGGGTATCGGCCTGCTGCCAGTGAAAGGGCTGGCGCAGAAGGGCCTGGCGCAGCGAATCGGCAAAGCGGTACTGCCGCATGAACAGCCGAACAGACTCCTCCACAAATCCGCATTTTCCCTGCGTGCTTTGCGCTTCCAGACTGCTGAAATGGGGACGAAGCTGGTCTACCTCCTGCCGGGTTAGGTAAAGCCCATAGGGGTCCAGAATGCCGACAAACTGCTGCAGTACCCGCTCGCCAAAAAGGGAATCGGCCGCCGGCGGGGCTACATGGTAGGTTCGGATGGTGTGCAGCAGCTGCCGGGCCTTGGCGCAGGCATCTCCCCGCTTTTGTGCCACAGCAGGCTGCGCCAGCAACAGCAGCAGCAAAGCCCCAACTCCCCAGATCGATCGTAGATACTGTTGCATAGAAATCAGCCTAAACCTAACAAGAACCTGCCCTGCAGCCTTGCTCCCCGCCTGGGGTTCATCAGCCTGGTAAAGAAACGGAAGTAACCCAACTATTTAAAGTAAAATAATAAAAAATAGAGTGTTATACAGCTACTCCCCCTTCTTTTCTTATTTTTTGGGCGAATGCCTTCTCTCCCGAACAGGGATAAAAAGGTGCCTGCCAGGCAATTGCTCCATATCGGCCCTGTACCTTACGCCGGGCGGCGCCCGGGCCGGCAGTCATTTGTTCGGATACAGGCCCGGCAGCTGCGGGATGTCGGGCAAATTTTGTAGATTCGGCAAATTGTATACGCATGCTACTTAGCCCGGCCGACTGGATCGTCATTGGACTCTTTATTCTCATTACACTTGTTATTGGCTTGTACTTCAGCAAACAGGCCGGAAAAAACATTGACAGCTTCTTTCTGGGCGGACGCAACCTGCCCTGGTGGATTGCCGGCACCTCCATGGTAGCCACCACCTTTGCCGCCGATACCCCCCTGGCCGTAACCGAACTGGTGGCCACCAACGGCATTGCCGGCAACTGGGTGTGGTGGAACATGCTCATCGGGGGCATGCTCACCACCTTTTTCTTTGCCAAGTACTGGCGCCGGGCCGAAATCCTGACCGATGTGGAATTTATAGAAATGCGCTACAGTGGCAAGGCAGCTTCTTTTCTGCGGGGCTTTAAAGCCCTCTACCTGGGGGTGTTCATGAATGCGCTGGTGATTGCCTGGGTAAACCTGGCCCTGATGAGCCTGCTGCAGGTATTTTTCAATATTCCGCAGGAAGAGCTGATTTGGTATGTGACGGGCAGCATGCTCATTGTGGTGCTCTACTCCTCGCTTTCGGGCCTGCTAGGGGTAGCCTTTACCGATGTGGTGCAGTTTATCATTGCCATGACGGGCTGCATTATCCTGGCCTGGCTGGTGCTGGATGCCGAGTCCATCGGCGGCGCCAGGGGCCTGGCCGAAAAGCTCCCCCCTTCTACCCTTAGCTTTTTCCCGAGCGTGGGCGAAGGGGCAGCGGGCGCCGGCACCACGCTGGCGCTGGGCGTAAGCTCCTTTCTGGCCATTATTGGCCTGCAGTGGTGGGCCAGCTGGTATCCCGGCAACGAGCCTGGCGGCGGCGGCTACATTGCCCAGCGGATGATGTCCACCCGCGATGAGAAACATGCCGTATATGCCACCCTCTTCTTCCAGATCGCCCACTACGCGCTACGCCCCTGGCCCTGGATTCTGGTAGGCCTGGCCGCCCTGGTGCTCTACCCCGACCTGCCCGCTGCCGACAAAAAGCTGGGCTATGTGATGGCCATGAAGGATTTTCTGCCCGATGGCCTGCGGGGCCTGCTGCTGGTGGCCTTCTTTGCAGCTTACATGAGCACCATCTCCACCCAGCTGAACTGGGGTACCTCCTACCTGATCAATGATGTATACAAACGCTTTATACAGCCCGATGCAGGCAACAAGCAACTGGTACTGGCCAGCCGCCTGGGTACCCTGCTGCTGATGGCCGTAGCCCTCTTTGTGACCACGCAGATCAATTCCATTGCCGCGGTGTGGCAGTTCCTGATCGAGGCCGGGGCCGGCATTGGCCTGGTGCTGATTCTGCGCTGGTGGTGGTGGCGCATCAATGCCTGGAGCGAAATTGCGGCTACCGTAGCCCCCCTGGTGGCCTACGGGCTCACCAAATGGGTGTTTGCGGCTGGCAATCCGGACTCGCCCTGGGCTAAACCAGTACTTCAGGACCCGCGCAGCTTTCTGTTCATTCTGGCCTTTACTACCATCAGCTGGCTGCTGGTGACCTACCTTACCCGCCCCTCCGGCACGGCTAAACTACAGGTTTTTTATGATAAGGTGCGCCCGCTGGGCAACTGGAAGCCCTTTCGCCACAGGGGGGAGCGCCAGCCCCACATAGGCCTGCTGGTACTGGCCTGGCTGAGTGCGGTAGTCATGGCCTATGCCATTCTGTTCTTTATTGGTTATGTGATCTTTGCCAACTGGGTGTCGGCCGGCCTGGCAGGCGCCACCGCCCTTATTTCCTTTGGGCTGCTGGCCTGGAGCTCCGACAAAGTGCATATCTTTGCCGATGTGCCCCAGACCCCTGCCGGGCAGGAGAAAAAAGCAGTGTACTAGTAGAAACGCCCCCATTCATGTCAGTTCAGATCGAAAAAAATAAATCGCTGAAGGCCTTTAACACCTTTGGCATAGAGGCCACAGCCCCCTATTTCTGTGAGGTAACCAGCGTAGCAGACCTGCAGGAGGTCTTGCAGCAGGAACGCTTTCACAACATGCCGCTGCTGATCCTGGGGGGTGGCAGCAACCTACTCTTTACGCGCGACCCCCAGGGGCTGGTGCTGCTCAACCGCATACGGGGCATAGAGGTAGTAAAGGAAGATGAAGAATCTGTATGGCTGCGGGTAGGGGCTGGTGAAAACTGGCACGACTTTGTGCTCTACACCATTGCCCAGGGCCTGGCCGGTCTGGAAAATCTCTCGCTCATACCCGGCACCGTAGGCGCCGCCCCCATGCAGAACATCGGGGCCTATGGGGTGGAGATCAAGGATACGTTCCGCCAGCTGGAGGCTGTAGACTGCAGTACGGGCCAGCTCCGGATCTTTGAGGGGCAGGAGTGCGAGTTTGGCTACCGCAGCAGCATCTTTAAAACCTGGGCAAAGGATCGCTACATCATTGCCTCGGTAACCTTTAGCCTGCACAAAAAGCCCAACTTCAATACCAGCTATGGCGATATTCAGAAAACCCTGGCCGAGCTGGGCATACAGGAGCTTAGCCTAAAGGCCGTTAGCGATGCCGTGATCCGCATTCGCCAGAGCAAACTGCCCGACCCCCGGCAGATTGGCAATGCAGGCTCCTTCTTTAAAAACCCGGTCATCAGCCAGCAGCAGTTTGAGGAGCTGCACCAGCACTACCCCGCAATGCCCCATTATCCGCAGGAAGGGGGTCAGGTGAAAGTTCCCGCCGGCTGGCTCATTGAGCAGTGCGGCTGGAAGGGCCACCGCCGCGGCGCTGTGGGCGTGCATGACCGCCAGGCCCTGGTGCTGGTAAACCATGGAGGGGCCGGGGGGTCGGAGATCAGGCAACTGTCGGAAGACATTCAGGCGTCGGTTGCTGAAAAATTTGGCATTGCACTGGAGACTGAGGTGAATTTTGTATAGCCAAACAAGCTAGAAAACCTTTTTCACCAGCAGCGGCAGACTCCAGCGCTGCCGCTCTTTTTCTTTTAAGATCCCAGGCAGAATATCCCCTTATACCGGAGCATGCTTACGTTGCTGGCACGAAGCTTGCGTAGTCCACATCCTGAGCAGCCCCTGCTGCGTAAGAGATGTTGGATTTTTAACCCTTATTAGCCCATGCGCCCAGTAAACATACTTTCTCTCTTTATCCTGCTGCTGATAGTTGCCATCAGCTGTACCCCCAATGGAGAAGAAGATCCCATGCCGGAAGATTATGGCAATCTTATCACCGGTACGTACCAGTACACCACCCTTAAAGCCGGCACAGAAACCGGCAACGGTACGGCCATTGTGGCGCGCGACGGCAATAATACCATCCGCATTGCCCTGCAGGATGGCGTTAGCTTTACCGCCAACAAGCTGCAGCGGGTAGATGATGACCTGATCATGGAGGTGCCCAGCCAGCAGGTGGACTATTACGGCATGGAGGCCCGCTTCAGCGGCCAGCGCACCATTAGCCGCCAGGGACAGCAGTACCAGGGGGTGTATTTTGGCAGCTCGGGCGAGCTGCGCATCAGCCTGCAGATCACTTTGAACAACACCAACGATCAGGTACTGCTGGTGCTGGACCGCTAGCAAAAAACAGCAAGCCTGTGAACAGGGGGTAGCGGCTAAGGCAGCTCCCCCCTTTTTTTGTACAAAAATATGCAGCTGCAGGCAAACAGCGAGGCCAGATACCGGTTAGTAAGGAGTGAACGTTCTGTCTACTCCATCCTATTTTTTTACCATGACTTTCCGATGCCTCTCCTGCCTGATTCTTCCCCTACTGCTGCTGTTTGGCACCTCATGCTCCAGGGATGAGGGTCCCCTGGATGTGCGGGACGAGCTCTCCGGCACCTATAGCTACAAAAGCGGTGGTATCAGTGGCCTGTCAAGTGCGCTTACGCTGGAGATCAGCAAGCATAGTGTACATCCTGACCGCATCAGCCTGCTGCTGAGTCCGGGTGATCTCAGTTTTTATGCCGAGGAAATTATCCGTAGCCAGCAGGGCATCCATTTTCGTATCCCGCCCCAGCTGGTGGTGGTGTCGGGCCTGCCCATGGTGCTGGAGGGTAAAGAGTTGGTAGAGCTGGCCGGGATGCCCCAGCAGGCTGCCTATACCCCTGCCAACCGGGAGCTGAGCATGGGCCTGCAGCTGGCCCTCATGACCCCTACCGGGCCCCGTAATCCGGTAGCGGGTGTGCTGGTAACAGAGCGAAAATAGAGAGGGCTTACATCATGTGGGTGACGTTGCTCAGGTTGCCCTGAAAGCGCTCGGCCGCCACGCCGAAGCGTAGCAAAAACTCCACCCCTTCTTCCAGTTCTATGCCCTTGTACTCGGCATAGGAATTCAGATACACCACCTTGCTGATGCCGGTGGCATAAATTATGCGGGCGCAGGCCAGGCAGGGTGCCAGGGTTACATAAAGGGTGGCCCCTTCTACGTTGGCATTATTTTTTACCGCATAGATAATAGCATTTTGTTCGGCATGCAGGGCCAGCGAGCAGCTGCCTTTACGGTCCCGGGCACAGCCGGTTTCGGGCCATTCCTCATCACAGTTGTGGGTGCCGGCCGGGGGGCCATTATAGCCAATGGAGATGATACGGGTATCTTTTGCCAGTACCGCACCTACATGACGCTTAACACAGTGGGAGCGCTTTGCCAGGTTTACGGCCAGTTCCATAAAAATATCATCAAAGGCGGGGCGGCTCATAGAGGTTTTTCCGGATAGAAATTTTTGATTACTTTGCTCAGACGTTGTAAAGTAACACAAAACTCTGTAGACCGATGATAAAGAACCTGTTTTTTTACCCCCTCCTCTGCCTGCTGCTCCTTGGTTTTAGCGAAAGCGCCCTGGCGCAGGAAGCGCTCAAGCCCCGCCCCAGCCCGCTGGAAATGGTTACCTTTAAATCTCCCGAAAGCACCTATGTAAAGATCACCTACGGCCGGCCCCAGAAACGGGGACGCACCATCTTTGGGGAGCTGGTGCCTTATGGCAAAGTATGGCGTACTGGCGCCAACGAGGCCACCGAGATCACGACAACGGGCGACATTAGCCTGGCCGGAAACCGTATTCCCGCCGGCACCTATACCCTCTTTACCATTCCCGAGAAAGACAGCTGGACCATCATCCTCAACCGGGACCTGGGCCAGTGGGGTGCTTACCGCTATGATGAAAGCAAGGATGTGGTTCGCTTTAAAGTGCCGGCCAAGCAGCTGGGCACGGTGTATGAGGCCTTCACCATCGAGTTTGAGCAAACGGCCACCGATGTACTGCTGAAGCTCATGTGGGACCGCACCGGGGTGGAAATTCCCGTAACCTTCATGAACTAAGTGCAATTGTTCTTTCCATTTCAGGAACCGGCAGGCGAAAGGGCTTGCCGGTTTTATTTTTATACTTATCTTAACACTTTGTATAGGTATCAGAACTACTAACAGGCAGTTTTCATATTCTGATATTTACGCTTACCAACATCATCCATCAATTCAATCAAACTACATGAAAAAGCTTTTACTCCTCCCCCTGCTCTTCATATCCTTCCTGCTTCAGGCACAGAATTTCAACATCCCAGCCTACAAGACAAAAGAGGATTACGCCATCCATGAGGCACAGGTGCTGCAGGCCATTGAGTGGCTCAGGACGGCTCCGCTTAGCCATGCCAGCCGTCCGCAAGCCAATGCCTATGTGCTGAAGTGGGCAGAAGGAAGCCCCACGGTCTCAGTGGTCGTAAACAGCTATGTGATGGGCCTGGCCGAACAAAATCCTGATTTTCTGATGCTCTGGATAGGGGGCTGGATAGAATATGCGCTGCAGAATAAAGAAACATACAGCGAGGCGGAAGCCAACCACCAGGCCGTAAAAGCAGTTATAGCTTACTACATGGCCGGCAATGATGTAAAAAAAGATCCGAAGCTGGATAAGCTGGTAAAGCAGCATCAAAAAGGAAAGCTGCAGGCCTGGGTAGCCAAACAGTATTGAGCGACCCTGCGGCCTGTAACAATATAAGCCAGCTTTTTCAGCTGGCTTATATTGTTAAGCCTTGCCTGAAGCCGATAGGGATTAGTTCGGGAAAATACTATCCAACCAACGCTCGGCAGCTACCGGATCCTGAAAGTTCTGCTTGGGCATTTGGGTTTCGCCGGCAACGGCATTGAGCTGCATTTCGGCAATGGCATCTTGCTGGAGCTCCGCTACCTTTAACACCCCTTTTGAAACAATGAGCGCCTGCGCCTGCTCATGCAGAGCCCGTACGGAAGCCGGATGGATCTTCATTTCCCGGGCATCGGTAAGCAGGGTAAAGCCCGGTTTTAGGGCAGCTACTGCCTTTTGCCAGTCGGTGATATAGTTCTCTACCTGCTCAGGGCTGCGCCAAAAGCCAATGATGCGTAAATAAGCCCTGTTCTTTGCAGGAGAAACCGCCAGATGGTACTGCGGTGTATCAGCAATGGTAATCATGTAATTCAGCCGTAAAGATGGTTAACCATCGAACATACGTAAAAGTCGCCAATCTAAACACAGCTGCTTGCTATTTTTTTATGAAATGATATTACCAAAAGACATATAGTATTCTATGATCACTATCTAGTCAGCCCTGCAGCTACGGGCTCCAAACTATATTAGGGCTCTCATTCTACAGTACGCTGATTTTTAGCTAAATTTCAACCCGAACCCAAGTGCCCATTTTTTTATGACCGAGCAGGAATTGCAGCAGCTCCGTTACCCCATAGGCCCCTACCAGGCTCCCGCATCCATCAGCCGCCAGCAGCTTTCTGGCTGGATTGAAGAATTGAAAGTATTCCCCGCCCGCCTGGAAGCCCTGGTAAAAGACCTGAGTAAAGACCAGCTCGACAGCCTCTACCGCCCTGGGGGCTGGAGCGTCCGCCAGCTGATCCACCACCTGGCCGACAGCCACACCAATTGCTATGTGCGCTACAAATGGGCGCTTACCGAGCCCCAACCCCTGATCAAAGCGTATTACGAAGACCGCTGGGCCGAACTTTTCGATAGCCGCCGCGCCCCCATAGGCTTATCGCTCACCTACCTGCACGCCCTGCATGCCAAGTGGACCTACCTGCTGGAGGGTCTTAGTCAGGAGCAGTTCAGTCGCCAGTTCATCCATCCCGAAAAGGGGGTGGCCATTCGCCTGGATGTGGCCGTAAGCCAGTATGCCTGGCATTGCCGCCACCACTATGCCCATATCGAAGGCCTGCTGCAACGCAGGGGGTGGCGATAACTACCTCAACCAGTATTCTACCCGACAAGCTTTACCCTGTAGCGGGAGGGTATGGCCTCCCGGATGAGGATAAAGGATTACCTGGCGCAATATTTTAAGCCGGAAGCTCCACCTTTTTACTGCAAGCGGCGGCAGGCAGCACAGCCAAGTATAGGTACGCCAGTTTAGGTACGTATGGATCATTTTGGCCGGGCGCTAGCGTTGGCTGCAGGGAGGGCAGCTAACTTGGGGCGATGCGCACTTTTTCATTACATACTCATTCCGGTTAACGGTACGCTAGTACCGTCAGCTATACATTCTGTATTGAAAACAGCTGCTTTCACAGCTACCTTAACATAACTTATCCGTTTACTCCCTGCTGCCTTCATCTTGATGGAAGTATATTTTTTTTAAGGGGCCCTCCCCTTTACATCGACAACCGATGCTCTACTAGATTTTTTTATTATTCACCCTTATCACCTGTAGTATGAAAAAGAGAATGAGTTGTGCTCCGCTAGTGATGATAGCCGTAGTAGCAATGTTTTTTTCCTGTGAGGAAGAAGTACCTACAGTGCACCAGATTGAGGAGTCCCAGGGAGTGGCAAAAGAAATGGGCCACCTGAAGCAAACAAAAACCTATTCTGCTGAGGTAGTGCAACACTGGCTGGCCCTGCAGACAGCCATGCTGTATGATCCGGCCTCCAAGAATGCTTCTTTTGGGTTAAATGCAAACCGCATCATGGCCTATAGTGGCGTAGCGGCCTATGAGGCAGTTGTGCCCGGCATGCCGGCCTATCAGAGCCTATCCGGGCAATTGAGTGAAATGCCACAAATGCCTAAAACAGAACCGGGCAAAGCCTACCATTGGCCCACCAGTGCAAACGCAGCCCTGGCAGAAGTGAGCCGGGAGCTATTTGGTGTCTTCTACGATGCCCAAGCTGCAGCACAGCTGGAGCATGAACTGAACCAGGCAGCCATGCTGGCCATTGACAATCCTGAAATCTTTACCCGCTCCGTAGCATTTGGCAAAGCCGTAGGCGCAAAAATAGTTGAGTGGGCGGCCACTGACCGTCCCTGGACCAGCTGGCCGGTATATACCATACCTGCCTGGGAGCCTGGCGTTTGGAATCCCATGAACGGAGCCACCACAGTACCTAATGGCCTTGCCTACTGGGGGTATACCCGCACCATGGTGCCGGGCAGTATCAACAATACTGTTTCGCCCATCATGCCATACAGCGAAGATCCTGCATCTGCCTATTACCAGGATATGCTGGAAGTATACGAAGTGTCGATGCACTTGACCTTGGAAGAACGTATTCAGGCAAAATACTATGATGATCCTGCTTCAAAGGGATATCCCGGTGGTGCACATTATTATTCCGTACTTACCCAGGTGATGGAACAGCTGAACCCTCCCCTTGACCTTGCGGCCATTGGCTTTGCCAAAGCGGGGATGAGCCTGTTTGATGGAACCATTGGCTCCTTCAGGGCTAAATTCACCTATAATACAGAGCGTCCCATACAGTATATCAACCGGGTATTTGGAGCGACTGATCCGGTGGCCCAGCACTGGACCTCCTATATCCCAAACCCACCTTATGGAGATTTCCCGTCCAATCATGCAGTGTTCAGTTCAAGCTTTGCCCATGCACTGACCACAGTTTTTGGCGACAATGTTAGCTTCAGCAACAGCACCTATGCTGGAAAAGAGGTAGACCTGGGTGGCGGTTTTGGTATCCGCGATTTAGGTAGCAGGCACTACAGTTCTTTCTACGATATGGTACAGGATATTGCCTACTCCCGCCTGTTTGGCGGTATTCATACCCGCTATGCCTGCGAAGAAGGAATGAAACAAGGCATGAAGACCGCCATGAATATTGATGCAAAGGTTAGCTTTAAAAAATAGTACAGTACTGGCTATAGGTGCTCCCTTTTAAGCGCATACCACCATAGGAGACCCAAATAAGGGTATTTCCTGCAGGCATTCCGCTGTCTGGCCAGTAGGCTATTACCACAGGTGCATGGAAGAACAGGAACTAACCGTTTTGGTTCTTCCATGCACCTGTGGCATTTTTGCAGGCTCAGCATCTGCAACTCTTGCCCTGCTACCTCATTAGTTCCCCTGGCAGGCAGAGCTATAACTGGAGAAAGAGAATCCGGGCAAAATAGTTTTTTTATTGGTAGAAAGTAAGGAAAAATTTGTACCTTACTGATACACTTTCGTATAGTCTGAAAGGGGGTTATGGTTCCCCAGCGAAAACGGTATCAGGACAGGATTTTTAGCTAAGGACTCCTGTGAATCGAGCAGCCGCAGCAAGCGTAGCATCGCTACCTGTTCAAGTAAAAAGAAAGGCCGGCAGTAAGCGAGGCCCTTCTGTCAAGTAAGGAACATAGGGACATTTTTTTCTCTTGAAAGGATATGATCAAAGCCATTCTGGTGGACGATGATATGCTTTGTCGGAAAGCCCTCTCCATTCAGCTGCATAGGCACTGTCCGGACGTAAACGTACTGACCGAATGTTCCTCAGCGCAGGAAGGCCTTACGGCCGTTGAGCGCTATCAGCCCGATCTGGTTTTTCTGGATGTTGAAATGCCCCTGATGAGTGGTTTTGACATGCTTCAGCAGCTGGACAGGATTACGTTTCACATCATCTTCACCACCAGCTTTGATACCTATGCCATCAGGGCCATCAAATTCAGTGCGCTGGACTACCTGCTCAAACCCATCGATACAGAGGAGCTCAAACGGGCCGTAGCCAAGATTCAGCCCAAGGCATCCCCCCTGCACCAGCACCTTGATAATCTGCTGCAGCACCTGTACCATCGCCCTCATGCCCTGCAAAAAGTTGCACTGCCAACACTCAAGGGCTACAAGATGATCTCCCTTGACACCATCATCCGCTGTGAATCGGAAGGAAACTATACGCACGTATTCCTGAAAAAAGGGGAGCGCCTGCTGGTATCGCGCCAGCTCAAAGAAATAGAGGAACTGCTGGAGGGCCACTCTTTTTTGCGCGTTCACCATTCACATCTTATCAACCTGAACGAAATCACGCACTACATGCGGGGGGAAGGCGGATGGGTTGTCATGAGTGACAATGCCTCTGTGAACGTATCGCGCAGCCGAAAAGTAGCATTGCTAAACGCCCTGAACGTGTAACAGATCAATCAATGTACTCCCATCCCGGTGCCCGCACCGGCAGTTTACCCCCCATACGTTACCCGGTAGATCACCCCGGCCTGATCATCTGACACCAGCAGGGAGCCATCGGGCTGCACCAGCACATCTACCGGGCGGCCCCAGGCCTCCTGGCTTTCCTCATCCAGCCAGCCGCTGATAAAGGGTTCGTAGCTGGTGGCTTCTCCCCCTTCGTTCAGCCGTACCAGCATCAGGCGGTAGCCGCTTTTGGCCGTGCGGTTCCAGCTGCCATGCTCGGCAATGATGATCTGGTTGCGGTAAGCTTGCGGAAACTGACTGCCGGTATAGAACTTCATGCCCAGGGGCGCTACATGGGTGCCCAGCTTTTGCACGGGAGGGGTATAGGTACCACAATCGCCATCCTTGCCAAATTGGGGATCTATGATATCGCCGGCATGGCAGTAGGGGTAGCCAAAATGCATGCCCTGCTTTGGTGCCCGGTTGAGCTCACAGGGAGGGTTGTTGTCGGTATACTCCAGGGCCTGCTCTTCGGGCAGTTTACCGGCATTGGCCATGAGGGTGCCCAGGTTATCGCCGCCATTGTCGGTAAACCAGAGCTCCCGGCTTTGCGGATGCCAGTCGAAGCCCACCGTATTGCGTACCCCCTCTGCGAAGAGTTCAGGGGCACCTCCCCTGGGATTGATGCGGGTGATGCTGGCATAAACGGCCTTATCGGATTTGCAAATGTTGCAGGGGGCGCCTACGGGCACATAAAGCATGCCATCAGGCCCAAAGGCAATGTACTTCCAGCCATGGTGCTGGTCGGTGGGGAACTGGTCATAGACCACTTCAGGCTGGGGCGGATTGTCCAGGCTGGCCTCAATGTTGCGGTAGCGAAGGATGCGGCTTACCTCCGCCACATACAGATCACCCTCCCGAAAGGCCACCCCATTGGGCATGTTCAGGCCCTCGGCAATTACCCAGCTTTTATCCGCCCGGCCATCGCCATTCTCATCCCGCACAGCCCATACCTTGTCTTTCTGCCGGTTGCCTACAAAAATAGTTCCCTTATCCCCCCGGGCCAGGGAGCGGGCATTCTCGATCTCTTCGACAAAAAGAGAGATCTGAAAGCCGGCCGGCAGCTGCAGCTGATCCAGTTTGATATCCGGATTTTTAGGAGCAGGGGTAACCGCATCGGGCGAAAGGCCCACACTATCGGCGGCAGCCTGCTGATCATCGGGTGCAGAATCTGACTGGCAGGCTGCTGCCAGCAGTAGCAGGGGATAAAAAAGGTATTTTTTCATGAGATAGAAGTATGACCGGACTAAACATACGTAAATTCTGTGGTACAACTATGATTTTTCCCCTTTGGTTACGCAACCGCCTCTTTCCCGCAAGGGTTCAGAAAGCGGACAATCCGTTCGCATCCAGAATTTTCGTACCTTTGCGCCCATGATTTCGATCTCCAATCTTTCGTACTATATCGGCGATCGCCCCCTCTACGAGGACGCCAACCTGCACATCACCCCCAAAGCAAAAATAGGACTGGTAGGCCTCAACGGCACCGGCAAGTCTACCCTGCTGCGCCTCATCGATGGCGAGTATACCCCAGATGAGGGGATCATCTCCAAAAGCAACGATACCACCATTGGCTTTCTGAACCAGGACCTGCTCTCCTACCAGACCAACGACAGCATCCTGACGGTGGCCATGGAAGCCTTTGGCAATGCGGTGGAGTTGCAGCGGCAGATCGAAAAAACCATTCATCAGCTGGAAGTGGAGTACAGCGACAAGCTGGTGGAAAAGCTTACCCGCCAGCAGGAAGAGTTCGAGCGCCTGGGCGGCTACAGCATGCAATCGCAGGCCGAAGCCGTCTTGGAAGGCATTGGCTTCCGCACCGAAGACCTGCACCGCCCCCTGAAGGAGTTCAGTGGCGGCTGGCGCATGCGCGTTATGCTCACCAAGCTGCTGCTGCAGCGCCCCAGCCTGCTGATGCTGGATGAGCCCACCAACCACCTGGACCTGCCCTCTATCCAGTGGCTGGAAAATTACCTGAAGACCTACCAGGGCGCCTTCATCATCGTATCGCACGACCAGGATTTTCTCAACAATACGGTTGACATGGTAGTAGAGGTAAGCCAGCAGCAGCTCATCACCTATGTGGGCAATTACGACCACTACCTGATTGAGAAGGAGGAGCGCAGCGAGCTGCAGCGCAATGCCTATGAGAACCAGCAGCAGCAGATCAAGCAAACCGAGCGCTTCATCGAACGCTTCCGGTCTAAAGCAACTAAAGCGCGCCAGGTACAAAGCCGGGTAAAGGCCCTGGACCGTATGGACAAGATTGAGGCCGTAGCCGAAGAAAACCGCCGGGTGAATTTTAAATTTACCATGAGCCGGCCATCGGGCAAATCGGTGATCCTGCTGGAAGGGATCAGCAAAGCCTATGGCGACTTGCAGATTCTGAATGGGGCCACTGCCGAGATCAGAAGAGGGGATAAAATTGCCCTGATCGGGGCCAACGGAAAAGGAAAGTCTACCGTGCTGCGCATTATTGCCGGCGAGCAGGTACAGGAAGGCCAGCGCACCGAAGGCCACAACGTAAACATGGCCTTTTATGCCCAGCATCAGCTGGAGAGCCTGGGCGTGGATAATGAGATCCTGGAAGAACTGAAAGGGGCCGGCAGCAAAAAGACCGAAACCGAGCTGCGCAACCTGCTGGGCTGTTTTCTCTTTACCGATGAAGAGGTATTCAAGAAGATAAAAGTACTTTCCGGCGGTGAAAAAAGCCGGGTAGCCCTGGCCAAAACCTTGCTGAGCGAAGCCAACTTTCTGCTGCTGGACGAACCCACCAACCACCTGGACCTGCAGTCGGTCAACATCCTGATCCAGGCCCTGGAGCAGTACGAGGGCAGCTACATTGTGGTATCGCACAACCGCCACTTCATCAACCACATTGCCAACAAGATCTGGTGGATCGAGGATGGAGAGATTCGGGAGTATCCCGGCACCTATAAGGAATTTGTGTGGTGGCAGGCGCAGCAGGAGGAGAAGAAGGCAGCCGCTGAGCCACAAAGCAAACAAGCAGCTCCCAAACAGGAAAAGCCCGCCCCTGCTCCTAAGAAAGCCGCCTCCCCCGAACAGGAAAAGGAGCGCAAACAGCTGCAGCGCCAGCTGGAAGAAAGCGAAAAGCAGGTAACCGCCCTGGAGCAGCAGGAAGCGAAGCTTGAGGCAGAGCTGGCCAAACCGGAGGTATTTGGTAATCCCGAACGTCTGCTGGAGGTAAACAGCCAGTATACCAGCACAAAAGAAAAGCTGGAAGCTGCCCAGCAGCAGTGGGAGGACCTAATGCTGCGGCTGGAAGAACTGGAATAAACCCGGCCCCGAACTGGCATGTTCGGGGCTTTTTTTTAGCCCATCGGGTAATTTTCCTACCAAGGGGCCTTATGAATGTACAGATATCGTATATTCCGTTTTGCTTGTTCAACCCCCTTCTAAACGCATGTTTTTTAAAAGTGTCACTCCCCTGCTGCTGCTTAGCCTTATTTTTTGCTTAAACGCCTGCGGCCCGGTACCTACAGGCAGCAGCTCAGGGGGGAGTAGCAGCGGGCCTATGGTCCGCCTGCAGCCGGTAAACATGCAGTACGACCGCAGCATCCAGTCGGTACAGCTCTATCCGGACGATGGCACTCCGACCAGTCAGATGCTGCCGGCTGTGGTACCCCTGAATGGGCAAAACCCCCTGCTGCTGCAATTCGATGATCTGCGACCCAACCGGCAGGACTATTCCGTTCGCCTTGTGCACTGCGAGTATAACTGGGAGGTTTCCCGCCTCAGTACGCTGGAGTACCTCTACGAGTACAATGAATACCCCATTACCGATTTCTCCTTTTCCTACAATACGCAGCTGCAGTACGTCCACTACCAGTTTGAAGTGCCGCGGGTAAAGCTCAGCGGCAACTACCTGCTGGTGGTGTACCGCAACCGCAACCCCAATGATGTGGTGCTGAGCCGCCGCTTTCAGGTCTTTGAAAACCAGGTACCCATCCAGACCCATCTGGTGGCCGCACCGGGCGGCGAGCGCCTGCGGCGCCAGCAGATTGACCTGAACGTACTGTACCGCAACCTGCCCGGTATTGTAGACCCCACTACTCAAATTAAGGTAGTGATCCGCCAGAACCAGCGCTGGGACAATGCCGTGCTGAACCTGCGCCCCACCGGCGACCGTACCGCCAGCCAGAGTTTGGAGTACCAGCTGTTTGATCTGAGCAATGCCTTTCCGGGAGGCAATGAATACCGCTGGTTCGATCTGCGGACGGTACGGGCCCTGGGCCAGAATGTAGGCCGCATACAGCTGGATACGGTGCGCAAAAGCCTGGATGCCTTTCTGCAGCCCGATAAATCACGGGGCAGGCTGGCCTATGCCCAGCGGCAGGACCTCAACGGCCAGTATGTGGTCTCTAACCTTGATTTTCCGCAAGATCCGACCATCAGCGCCGAGTATGCCGATGTGCACTTCTTTCTAAAAACCGATGGTCCCCTTTCCTGGCCGGTCTATGTAGCGGGCGAATTCAGTAACTACCAGAAGGGCGCCCCCTACCAGATGCAGTACGATGCGGGCCTGGGTGGCTACCGGGCCGATGTGCTGCTAAAGCAGGGCTGGTACAACTACCTCTATCTGGTGGATAACAAAGAAAATGCCCTCACGCTGGAGGGCAGTTTTTCCGAAACGGAGAATTTTTACGAGATCTTTGTCTATTACCGGCCCAATACGCGGCCTACTGATCTGCTGGTAGGCTACAGCCAGCTGCGCACCGGGGGGCGCTAGTCCTGGTCCTGGCTCTGGCTCTGCCGCTGATGCTGCTGCGGTGTGCGGGTAGGCACCCCTTCCAGCTCATAGCGGGCGGCGCGCTGGGTAGGATCACTGTTGGCGATATCCAGCATGCCAAAACCCTTGTGGGTACAGGACCCCAGGCCATTGGAGAAGATAAACTCCTGCACTTCCCGGGCGGCGTAGAGCGTAAAGGGGAAGGTATAGCCGCGCACCTCATACTTCACATCCTGATCGAACAGGGGGTAGATGCGGGCAAATTTTTTCTGACCCTCGCGGATCTTGTTCAGATAGCCCCGGTCGGGCACCACCTGAAATTTATAGAAGCTCGATAGCTGCTCTTGTGTAAAGCTTCCCTCCTGCTCCATGCGGTAGATGGTAGACTCATAGAGCATGTCAGAAAACTGGTCGCTGGTAGGGCTAATAAAGGATTTGGCCGTGGAATCGTTAAATTCCGGCTTCAGCAGTACCAGGGGAGAAATGCAGATAAACTTGGTTGCTTCTGTGATCTCCGGCATTTTCTCCTCTTCCACAAACTCGGGCACCATCACCAGGTTGCCCACTTCTACCTGATCATAGGTAAAGAGCACCTTCAGCAGGTAATCGATAAAATCCTTATCGCTGCTGGACAATACCAGGGTGATCCGGCTCGAATAATAGTGGAGACCATTGCGGCTGATCTTGGTCTGCCCCTTTAAACCAGAGAAATTATAATTAACAAAATCGCGGTATTTGCGATCACCCCCCTGCAGGATGAGCCCTTTGATGAGCTGCGCCAGCAGGTACTGATGGTGAAACGGCACGTAACCGCCCTTGTTCTTTAACAGAAAAATTATGCGTACCCTCAAGGTTGTAAAAATTTAGACCTCGTTGTTCCTAGTTTCTTATTAATGGCAAAAAAATAATGCACTATTACGTTACATAACCTAGTGCCCTGCACAATGTTTCGTGCAATTGTATATGGCTTAAAACTAAACGCTAAAAATGAAAATACCTACACATTGAATCGAAAATGCATGATATCTCCATCCTGCACCACATATTCTTTACCTTCTACCCCTATTTTACCGGCTTCTTTTATGGCCGCCTCGGTTCTGTACTTTTGGTAGTCGGGCAGTTTGATCACCTCGGCGCGGATAAAGCCCCGCTCAAAATCGGTATGGATCACCCCGGCGGCCTGCGGTGCTTTCCAGCCCTTGCGGATGGTCCAGGCCCGCACTTCTTTTTTGCCGGCAGTAAAGTAGGTAATTAGGTTCAGCAGATCGTAGGAGGTGCGGATAAGCGTATGTAAGCCAGGCTCTTTCATGCCATACTCCTCCAGGAACATGCCCCGGTCTTCGGGGTCCATCTCGGCAATTTGCGACTCCAGCGCAGCACATACGCGCACTACCTGGGCGCCTTCTTTGGCCACATTTTCGCGCAGGACCTTCACATACTGGTTGTCCTGGTGCAGGTGGTCTTCATCTACATTGGCCACATAGATCACCGGTTTGATGGTGAGCAGGCTTAGGTCGGACACAGCAGCCAGCTCATCGTCAGAGGCCTCATAGGAACGGGCGTTCATGCCACTTTCCAGCGCTTTCTTGAAGCCTTCCAGGGCAGCCAGCTCTTTTTTGGCGGCAGCATCGCCTACCTTGGCAATCTTCTGCACACGCTGTATCTTTTTTTCTACCGAGTCCAGATCTTTCAATTGTAGCTCGGTGTCAATCACTTCTTTGTCGCTGATGGGGTTAACGCGGCCCTCTACGTGTACCACGTTCTCATTTTCAAAACAGCGCACCACGTGCACAATGGCATCTACCTCACGGATGTTGGCCAGGAATTTATTACCAAGCCCCTCACCCTTACTGGCGCCTTTTACCAGGCCGGCTATGTCCACAAACTCAATAACGGTAGGCAGCACCCGCTCGGGATGCACCAATTCTTCCAGGATCTGGAGCCGCTCATCGGGCACGGTGATCACCCCTACGTTGGGATCGATGGTACAAAATGGAAAGTTTGCCGCCTCTGCCTTGGCATTTGACAGTGCATTAAAAAGGGTTGATTTCCCTACGTTTGGTAAACCTACAATACCTACCTGCAGCCCCATGGCTCTACTGTTTTCTACTTAAATATAACTTCTTTGCGCATCAGCCGGCGCTTGAGCCGCAGCTGTACTTCCTGCTGCCGGCTGAGCCGGACCCCTAGCGGAGCACTTCCTTTTGCTCGTGCGGCTTCCGGAACACCTGGTACTGGCTGTAGCCCATATAGAATTCCAGGAACGAAACCCGGATAATGGTATACACAGGCACGGCCAGAATCATCCCAATGATGCTGCTCCCTACCTGGTTGCCCACCGATGCGCCCGCAAATATAACAAGAAAAATTTCTAAGGGATGCGCCTTTACGCTTTTAGAGAAGATTAAGGGCTGAATGATCACATTGTCGATGAGCTGCACAGTGCCAAAAACCGCCAGGATCTTGGCCACCAGAAACACATACTCATTGATACCGGGCAGGATCTGGGTAGTGCTGATGGCTACCACAATGCCAAACATAGCCCCCAGGATAGGCCCGGCATAAGGGATGAGGTTGGCCACAGCCGCAAACACCCCTATGGTTAGCGCATAGCGGATCCCAAACAGGCTCAGGCCCAGCGAGGCAATGCTAAACACGGCAAACATCTGAAAAAAAAGCGCCAGCAGGTAATTGGATAGCAGCTTTTCAATCTTGTAGACAGCTGCAATAGATACCTCAAAGAACTGGTTAGGAATAAGGGAAATGAGGTTGCGCCGCAAAATCCCCTTTTCCTGCAGCAGAAAATAGGTAATAAATAGCACAGCCATTACCCCAATGAGCAGGCTGCCCGTAAAGCCGATTACGTTATTGAGGATCTCCTGAAAATCTACCTGGGTGAAGAATTTATTGATGTATACCCGCATGGAGTTGACCATAAAGCCAGGCTCCCGCTGGGTAAGTTCATTGCGGCGCAAGAACTCCTCAAAGCGCAGCAGGGGCTCGGTGGCCTGGGTATACAGCTTATCAAAGTCCATATCGCTGAGCACCTCTATCTGGTTGGAGACCAACGGCACAAACTGGCCCACAAAGAGGGTTAGCACCAGCAGCACCAACAGGTAGGAGATAAAAATGGCCAGCCCCCGCGGAATATGAAAGCCCCAGACCTGGGCCCGGCTAATACTGGTCACCAGGGGACGTAGCAGGGTAGCCAATATCAGTGATATCAGCAAATAGACCAGAATGTTAGAAAAAAGCCAGATGGCCAGCCCCAACAGGGCAATGACAATCAGCAGCACCACCACCGAGCTTTTGATCAGCTCCAGCTTGGGGTTAAAATATCGCATACGGGAAATAAACAAGCCGGGACAATAAACGCAAGGGGAAGATCATTATTCTTATGCCGAAGATACAGCATTGGCAGTGCTGTACCTATTGATGACTGGCATACGGGCAAGAAAAAAGCTCTTACGGCAAGGCAAGAGCTTATTCATAGTGTTTTGGTTGGTAGTGGTTATTCCCACTTAAGGTCTGTATCCAGTTCATCTTCCTCACCGGAAGAAGCAGCATCTTTTGAGAACTGTGAGAAATCGTATTCGGGCATCAGTTCAGTCTTCACATAATCAACTGATTCTTTGAGGGCCTCTACAAACTTCTCGAAATCTTCTTTGTAAAGAAAGATCTTGTGCTTTTCGTACGTAAAGCCGTCGTCCTTGAACCTACGCTTACTCTCGGTGATCGTTAAGTAGTAATCGTTTGAACGGGTGGCCTTCACGTCGAAAAAGTAAGTACGCTTACCTGCACGCACACGCTGGCTGTAAATTTCAGCTTTTTCTGATTCCTTTTGCTCTTCCACGGTACTTTTGATTTATGTTCGCAAAACAATGTAGCCTAACCGATCGCTTAAATATAGAGAGAATCTCTACAGCACAAAACAAAACTAAAAAATTTATAAAACAAAATGGATAAATTTCTGTTATATCTTATTTGTGCTTCTTTTGCTTTTGCAGCCTGCGGACAGCAATCACCCCCTTCCGATCAAATTCCGGCGCAGGAAGTAGATTCCGCCACCCTGGCCAGGCAGGCTGCTTTGGCCGCTATCCGGGATACAAGTTATGTAAATTCTGATTATTATACCAGAACTGGCCTGGCCTCCTACTATGCCGATGGCCTGCATGGTAAGCCAACAGCCAGTGGCGAACCCTACGATACAGCCGCATTTACAGCCGCCCACCGCTGGATGCCCTTCGATACGGAAGTAGCAGTGACAAATGTGAAAACAGGAGTAACGGTCATAGTACGTGTTAATGACCGGGGCCCTTTCAATAAGAGCCGCCGCATTGATCTATCAAAAGCCGCCGCTAAAGCGTTAGGTATGCTGGATAAGGGTGTGGCCCAGGTGAAGATCGAAGCCCAGCTTGACCCGAAAGACATTCGCTAACCCCATTACCTAGGCCGCATGAAACTGGACCTGCAAAACATTCGCCAGACCGGCAACCTCGATCTGCTGGCCCGCCAGCTGGTAGAGGGCTTTATTACCGGCCTGCACAAATCACCTTACCATGGCTTTTCGGTAGAGTTTGCCGAGCACCGCCTCTACAATGCCGGCGAAAGCACCCGCCACATCGACTGGAAGGTGTACGCCCGCACCGACCGGCTCTATACCAAGCGCTACGAGGAGGAAACCAACCTGCGCTGCCGGCTGGTGATCGACAATTCATCCTCCATGCACTACCCCACCGAAAGCCGGGGCAAGATCACTTTCTCGCTGCTGGCGGCCGCCTCACTGGCCTATCTGCTGCAGCGCCAGCGCGATGCCGTAGGCCTAACTGTTTTTTCAGATAGCATTGAATACCAGGGCGAGGTAAAAAGCACCCCCACCCACCTGCAGAAAATGCTGGTCCACATGCAGGCCCTGCTGGAGCAGCGGGCCGAAAACCGCACCACCCGCCTGCCGGGCGTGCTGCACCTGATTGCCGAAAGCATTCATAAACGCTCGCTGGTGATCCTTTTCTCCGATATGTTTGCCGAGGCCGATGCCGCCGAGGAACTTTTTGCCGCCCTGCAACACCTGCGCCACAACGGGCATGAGGCCATTGTGTTCCACGTAACAGATGAGGCTACCGAACTGGAGCTGGATTTTGAAGACCGTCCCCATGAATTTATTGACCTGGAGACCGGCGCCCGCCTGAAGCTGAATCCGGCTCAGATCCGGGAGGAGTATTACAAACGCATGCAGGAGTATTACAGTCAGCTAAAACTGCGCTGCCTGCAGCTAAAAATTGACTTTGTAGAGGCCGACATCCGCAACGATCTGGAAAAGGTGCTGATGACCTACCTGGTGAAACGCAGCAAAATGCGTTAGGCCCCTGAGGGGCGTAAGGCAAACGAGTGGTGATTCCGCGGGGGTGCCTCTTTATTTTCGGTAAACAGGCCAGGGCCTTAGCAGAAATAAGCCAAAGGAGTTATCTTAGAGATAAACAGGGGGTCTCAGGAGTAACCAGCTAGGTCGTGGAAACGCTTTACCAATTCTTTTCTAAACGAAAGTATCTGGCTGCATTGGGGGTGGGCGTGCTGCTATGCATCCACCTGATCAAGCCTGCAAACTTTCCTACTGCTCCGGACTATTCCTTTCCCCTAACTGATTTCCTGGTTAGCTTTATTGGCTCTGCCATCCTTTGGGAAATTCAGCTTTTTAATTTTCGGCATATCTACAACAGGTTTTTAAGCCAGCGGGGCTTTTCTCCCAGGCTGGTCTGGAGGGTAGTTGGCACAAACCTGCTTTTTTCGCTGGTATTTTACCTGCTGTATGCACCTTTGGTTACCCGATTTGTCTACCATCAGCCCCTGGTTCTTTTTAGCCTTCTGTCCGGTCTCTTCATCAGCCTGCTTTTTGCACTTTTGCTCAACTTTGCCTACCTGGGCGCTGAGCTTTACCATTCCTGGAAGGCAGGTGTACTGGAGCCCGGAAAAGCAACAGAAGCTCTGCTGGCAGCAGAAAGCCGTCCTTCCCTTTTACGGATCAACTCAGGCAGGCAGCTGTTGCAGGTGTCACCTGATGAGATCGCCTGGTTTCAGTCAGAAAACAAGCTGGTGTTTGCCATGCTGCATACCGGAAAAAAAGTGCTGACCTCCTATACGTTAGCCGAACTTGAAGAACTGCTCAAACCTGATGCCTTTTTTAAGATCAACCGCCAGCTGATAGCCCACCGCAAGGCCGTGTATTCTGTAAAGAAAGATCAAAATTACAAGCTGCTGGTACAGCTGCGCACAGCAGTACATTCCTCAGAAAGTGCATTCCCTGAGCAAAGTATCAGCCGCTACAAGGCCGCCGAATTCAAAGAATGGTTAAGCAGCGAGACTCCCGCACAACCGGCCATTCACCATTCAGCCTGAAATTGCCTACCATTCGGCCTCTGAAACGCCCGTACGCTTGAATAGGCCCTGTTGCAAGCCCACATTTGTGCTCATCACCAAAAAATAATTGTCATGAGCACTGTAAAAAATCATCAACTCGTATCAGGCGGCAAGACATTGCCAGCCAGTATCGCCGGACTGCTTTTCTGCCTTATGCTACCGGCTATCTTTCTGTTCTTTGCCAAACAGCTGTCACCCGGTATGCTTACGGTAGAGCTTTACTTTTGGGGTACCGCCCTGGTTGTGCTGCTATTTGTGAAAAAGGGAGAACAGCTTGGGTTTTCTTCTATTGGGCTGCCCCCTTTTAAATACACCTACCTTGTTTGGGGAGTAGGCCTGGGAACAGTGCTGCTGATCTTGTTTCCCATTCTTAATCTGGGGGTTGTAAAACTGGGGCTGGAAGTATCTTCTGATAAGGCCGCTGTGCTGGCTGAAATGCCTGTTTATATGCTTTTTTTCCTGGCGCTGCGAGCCGGTGTAACGGAAGAGATTCTTTACCGGGCCTATCCAATTGAGCGCCTGCTAACGCTTACAGGCTCCCGGTGGATTGCCGCGCTGCTACCGCTAACCGTATTTATTCTGGCCCATATGGGGTGGGGGCTGGGACATTTAGTGTTCGTTACCATAGCCGGTGCCCTCTTAACGGCTATGTATATGTGGAAGCGGAATCTGTGGATCAACATGATCGGCCATTTTCTGGTAGACTTTATCACCTTTATGCTTATTCCGCTGCTGCTACAGCAACAGTAAGGGCCTAAGAGCCCTTATTGGTGCTAAAGCATGACTATGGCCGCTGCATTGATGCAATAGCGAAGCCTGCTGGGCGTATGCTTGTTAGGAAACAGGTGCCCCAGGTGCTGGCCGCAGCCTCCGCAGAGCAGCTGTATACGCTCCCGACCGTAGGTAGAGAGTTGCCGTTGCACGACTCCCTCTCCCTTGTGCGCCCAAAAGCTGGGAAAGCCCGTGCCGGATTCAAATTTGGTGCTTTCCTCAAAGAGCGCATGTCCACAGCGGCTGCAGCCATAGATTGGTTCTGCAGAAAAGGACGGTTGCACCTGAAGACGAATCCTTGCTTCCCGCCGCTGCTGCTTGCGCTCCATACGGTGCAGAAAACAGCTCATGCTCAGACCTGCTCGTCGGCACCTTCTTCGCCGGGTTTAAAGGTCAACGACAGGGAGTTTACACAGTGCCGCACATTTTTGTCGGTGAGGTACTCCCCCTCAAACACATGGCCCAGGTGCCCGCCACAGTTGGCGCACACAATCTCAATGCGTCGCCCGTCGGCATCCGGCACGCGCTTTACGGCTCCGGCGATCTCATCATCGAAACTGGGCCAGCCGCAATGCGACTCAAATTTGTCTTTGGAGCGGTACAGGGGCGCATCGCAGCGCTTACAGAGGTAGAGGCCCTTTTCTTTATGGTTGTTATATTCACCCGTAAAGGGCCGTTCAGTTCCTTTATGCAAAATAACCCATTCTTCTTCCCGGCTCAGGGGGTTAAATCCGGTTTCGCTATTCTTGATCATGTTGTCCTTTCTTTTTGATGAATGTTAGGGTGGAACAGCACTGCAGCTGCCGCAGTTGCCTTCTATTAACACCATTGTGGGCCAAAAAGTCCCTTTTCTATCTGGTACGAAGCTGGCGCAGAAAGGGATGTGACAGTCCCAGGCAGCCGGGAACATTCTGCAATCTTTTTACCCCTGGCCACACGCCCAAAAGTAGGAAAAATGGGCAATAAGAAGGCAATATAAGCGCAATGGCCAATAGAAACGCTCAAGAATTGGCTTTATCCCAGACACACCCAGACCAATTCCTGCCTGTATAGACTGACAACCAGCCTATTACCCAATCAACCTCCTGCAAGCAGGATGTACTATTTGCCCACTTTTCACTCTGATCAACTCCTGCCAGGCTGTTATATTCGTAGGCATTTTTCTGCGCATCTTCCCCTATGCCCAACCCCTACATTTCGCTGCTCCGGACGGCCTGGCACCATGCCCGCCTGGAGCGGAAACGTTTTGTACTGATCTATACCCTGTTTCTCGGGGCCAGCCTGGTGATTGCCCTGCAACCCCTTCTGTATGGCTGGTTCATCAACACCTTACAGCAGGAGGGCACTGCTGCCTTATCGCACGCCTGGATGTACGGCCTGGCCTACCTGGGCTTTAAATTGCTGGAGTGGGCCTTTCATGGACCGGCCCGCATCATGGAGCGCAGCCTGGCGTTTCGGCTCAGCCGCAATTTTCTGGACGAGCTCTACCTGAAAGTGCTGCATCTGCCGGTAAAATGGCACCAGGATCACCATAGCGGCTCTACCATCAACCGCCTGCGCAAAGCCTACGAAGCGCTGAAGGAATTCTTTCAGCATGGCTTTGTCTACCTGCAGGTGCTGGGCAAGCTTTTATTTTCCGTGGTGGCCATTCTTTACTTCTCCCCCCTCTTTGGCGGGATTGGGGTGCTTATCGGCTGTTTTACCGTCTGGGTGATCTTTCAGTTTGACAAACCCTTTACCCGGGCCCTGCACGAGCAGAATGAGCGGGAGCATGTGGTCTCCTCTACCCTATTTGACAGCCTCTCCAATATTGTTACCGTCATTACCCTGCGGTTGGAAAAACAGATGCACAGCAGCCTGCTGCAAAAAATAGCGCTTGTGTTTCCGGCCTTTAAGCGGCAGATCACCCTTAACGAGCTCAAATGGTTTACAGCACACATGCTGGTGGCCCTTATTTACGTGGTTGTGGTGGTGGGCTATGTGTACCAGCACTGGCAGCCGGGAGAGGCCTTTCTGATTGGGGGACTGGTGACCCTGCTGGCCTATGTCACCCAGTTTACCAGTGTGTTTTACGATGTGGCCTACCAGTACACCCGCATTGTGCACTACAATACCGATGTGCAGGCGGCCAACGCCCTGGCCAATACCTTTGAGCAGCTGCACCAGACCCAAAACGCCCATGGCCTTCCGACAGGCTGGCGGAGTCTGGAGCTGCGCCACATCAACTACTCGCACACCGGGGCGGCTGAAAAGCGCACTGGCCTGCACGAGCTGCAGCTGCGCATTCGCCGGGGGGAACGCATAGCCCTGATCGGTGAAAGCGGCAGCGGCAAAAGTACCCTGCTGGCCCTGCTCAGGGGGCTCTACAGCCCGGAGCCCGGCGTAGTGGCCAAAGCCGATGGCCTGCTGGAATTCGACTTCAGCCAGATTGCCAACACCATCACGCTATTTCCCCAGGAGCCGGAGATCTTTGAAAACACCATCCGCTACAACATAACGCTGGGCCTGCCCTTTAGCGAAGAAGAGCTACAGCAGGTATGCGAAACGGCCCAGTTAACCGATGTCCTGCAGCGCCTGCCGCAGGGGCTAGACACCAGGATTGTGGAGAAAGGGGTGAACCTCTCGGGCGGGCAAAAGCAGCGACTGGCCCTGGCCCGGGGCATCCTGGCCGCCCGCAGCAGCCAGATTGTGCTGATGGATGAGCCCACCAGCAGTGTAGACCCCCGCACCGAGCTACAGCTGTACCAGAAACTGTTTGGGGCCTTTACGGACAAAGCGGTCATCTCCTCCCTGCACCGCATGCACCTGCTGCCCCTCTTCGATTACATTTATGTACTGCAGCAGGGCCAGGTAGTAGAGGAAGGGAGTTTTGAGCAGCTGCGCCTCAACGGCCACGCCTTTCGGGAGCTCTGGCAGCATCAGGCAGAGCAGGAAGGGGTACTGGTTGGGAAATGAGGGGGTTAGAAACTGGAAAGAGTAGCAGGCCAGGCAGGCTCTAGCTGAGGATGGGGGCTGAAAAACGCTTTCAATCTGCATATAACTAAATGAACCTCCCCCTGCGCCCTCCAAAGGGGGACATCGTACCTTGGCGAAAAGTAAAGTGTAACCAGTAAAGACCCTGAATATTCGATACATCGAACTCTATTAGTACTACTTTGACTATAGTGATTAGTTATATT
>NZ_AODQ01000026.1 GCF_000348925.1 Cesiribacter andamanensis AMV16
CTCAATTGCGCTTTGATTCAAAAGTTGCTCTAACGTTCTAATTCGTGGTGCATCTGCATCAAACTCATTTTGCCCGATAGAATCACTTTCAATTGGTCCCTCAGCAGAGTTCCCTACCGGATTGTTCCCACTAACTTCTAGTAAAACCTGATTAGGAAGCTTCCCTATGCTTACAGAATAGTTATCATTCACCTCTGATCCAGATGCCTCTTGACCTGCAAGTTGAGAACCATCTAAGGTACTTCCTTGGCTCCATTCTGATTTTAGACCCTGGATCATATTTTCTGGGACATCAAAGAGTATTTCAGGGCTACTTTCTTTATTCGTATCAATATTTCTATTTGTAATTAAATTCATTTTTGATATTATTTTTATAATTTTTTGTTTTATTTAACTAGAATGTTCATAAACTATTAAAGCATTTACCCAAGAAGCCGCTACTCCTTCAATCACCTTATTTAATGCTTATATAAGCGGTTTTAGGCAAGGGGCAGGGTATATTGCTCTAAGAAGATTACAGGATTGATTTTGGCCCAATTGGTAGATAAGGCCTATTGGGTACTACTAAATGGGTTGGCAGGAATAAGTAAGGGTATTATACTACCCCTACTTCATTAATGCTTTCGCAGAGAAAAATGGAGCATCTTGGGTGAGCTCAATTAAAGTTCTCCTACTGCCTGATTTAAGCCAAGCTGTAAGCTCTTTCTTGGAAAAGAATAAGCGCTTCCCTTTTTTCATAAAGGGGATAGCCCTACGGTTTACCAGGCCATAGATCGTTGGCACAGCTAAGTGGAGGAATTGACTTGCACCCTCTACTGTAATAATCTCTTCTTCAGGAGCATTTGTTATATTATTAACCTGGCTCTCCTTTATGAGGATCTCGAGCTGGTCTAGCCGCTTCAGGATATGTTCAAATGGGTTCGACATATGAGTGTGTTTTAATTACACTCAAATATCAGGAGATGATCAGTTCCAATATTTCCCCTGGTTTTCCATGGAACAAATGGAACAAAAAATTACTGATTCAAGATCTGAATGATTATTTCTTTCTTGGCGGCTACCGGTTTTTCAAGATCTTTCTTTATAGCATTATTATCTCTGTGATTCGGATCATTTCTTTTATAAGCTTCGGTGAAGCCTTTTCTACCAAACTTGACCTTTAAATCCTCATTGATGGCATTAAATAGAGTTGATTGCTTTATCTGAGAGCTTCCAGGCAGAAACCCCAAACTTTGCAAAGCAAGTATCGTAAGTGAGATATCATTACAAGTGTCCGCTCCAGCATAGTTACGGAGAAGCACAGGCATTAACTTCTCTGCATGCTTTCCTAAATAATCTCTTAAAGAAGGTAGGCTCTGTTTTAAGGTGTTCTCGGATAAATGTTCAGTACTGCCTTCAGGCGCATTTGTTGGAGAACCAATAAGCCGATCATATTGGGGGTAATCATCTAAAAAAGTACTATCGTAGTCTTCTAGCAGAAGAGATATCGTCCTTTCATAGGTCTTGTGATAATCGAAGCCAAATTCTCCAATATAATCTCCTACTAGGTCCATTGTAGTGTTGAGGGATGAATAGAATGTACATAAGGTAAAGTATATGTCATCTTCCTCAATCAATTCTTCATGTGGCTTCCTCCTAACCAGCAGGTAAAGATAAGTGACATCCCTATACCCTTCATCCAGGGGGACAAGCCCTTTCATGAAGAGGTCTCGAAAATACCTGTCGTAATTTACATTTGTGTAATAGAGGTTTTCCTTCAACTCCTCAATGAACAGCCTTGTCAACTCATCCAGGGCTAAAAAATTTACTGTACCTGGGTCAAGAGACTGCTCCGAAGAACGCACAATCCCTTTGAACGAATCTATAGCTTTCGTATGGTACTCTACCAATGCTTTTCTTTGACTGAACTTCAGCATTTCACTTAAGATTTTATTTTTTCTGGAAATTTGTGAGCAAGCCTGCATAATGTTTCTTCACATCATCCTCAAAGCTATCCAGGTAATGCTCCGTTGTCTTCAGATCATGATGCCCTAAAGATTCACTGATAAATTCGATGGGAGCACCAGATCTTTTAAGTATGGTAGAGAAGCTGTGCCTGGCTGTATAGGTGGTAACATCTTTATCTATGCCTACTGATGTAGCGATCTTCTTAACATACTTATTGATCGTCTTGGTAGCCTGCTGCACTAAAGCTCGCTCACGTTCTGGTGTCACCCCATCGGCAAGTATTCCAAAAACATAGGCCTCTGGAAGTGCAGGAGACTTTCCCCACCTGCTTATTATTTGCAGTGCTTCAGGTGTAAGCATAGCCACAATAGGCTTGAGATTCTTGATACTGGTACGCTCTGTCTTCGCCCTAATGAAGGTTATCTTGTCTTTTCCAATATTGGAGTACTTGAGCCTGGCCACATCCTTTATATTGATCCCATTACACAGGTAGCTGAAAATCCAGAGATCCCTGCTCCAGCACTCAGTATCTGATTGAGCCTGGAAGTCCATGATCTTTTTGATATCATCCAGCGTCAGTGCTTTCTTGATATTACGCCCAGCAGGGATCTGGTACTTTCTTTTACCAAAGGGATATGCTTGCATGTCTATTGCCCCTTTTTCTATCCCCAGGTTACAGATAGTTCTTAGTGCCCTCAGATAAATACCTACTGTGGTGAGGCTATTGCCTTCTGCTACCATCCATCGCTCATATTCCTTTAGGAGCTCAGGAGTTACTTTATCGAAATAGAGCTTTCTGGCATGAAATGACTTCAGGGATTTTAGGCTGCAGCTGTAGCTACTGGCAGTGCCTACCCTACCCTCCTTTGACAGCATTTTAATATAGTGATCGTAGAGCGAATAAACATCTTGCTCCACCTGTGTTTGACCCAGGTATTTTTTCTCAAAGGCACCAAAGGTAAACTCCGGTAGATCCTTGATGATATCAGCTGCTCGTTTCTCCAATGTATTGAAGCGCAGCTGAAGTTCTTTAAACTCCTGCCTGGGCCTGCTGCCATACACCTTTTGAAAGTCCTCTTCTGTCAGATCAAACCCAGTACTGTAGTACTTGCGCTTTCTTTGATAAGTAATCCGGAGCTTTACAGGATAAGACCCATCCTGCTTTGCCCGACGTGTATCCAGGATTATAGCTGTGGTAGTCAACATATTACTCGTGTCTCAAATGATAGTACAAGATAAGAAATTTGCACACAATTTGATACACAACTATAATAAATATCTGTTAGTGAGCACAAAAGATGAAGTCAAAAAATGGGCTTAAAATAGCTCTAATACGATTTTTACAAACTATATTTTCCTAACGATAAATATAAACATCTGACTACGGATCAGAAGGTTTCAGGTTTGAATCCTGACAAGGTCACTCAAAGCCCTTTAGCGAAATGCTGAAGGGCTTTTTCGTTTTTGCACATCGCCAAAGCCCTTTCCTCCAAAAGAAAAAGTGGCCCGGCTGCGGTAAATGACAGGCGAGCCCTTATTTTTAAGGACCGGTACGCTGGAAGAAGCTATCGCAGGCGCCCCCCTTTATTAGCCGTACCTACAAGGGGGCAGCAGCCAGCAGAATAGCGCCAGCACGTTTTTTTCTTCCTGCTCTGCCGGCAACAGTCCTGAACCTCTCCACAGCATGAAAAAACATTTCGCTCTTGCCAGCCTTATTGCCTTAGCAGGTGTATACTGCTGCGCGCCTGCCTCTGAACAGCAAGAAGTTATGCCTAATCCTGAACAGCAAAAAGTGGTTGTCTATCAAATTTTTACCCGCCTTTTTGGCAATACCAATACTGCCAACATCCCCTGGGGCACCCCGGAGCAAAATGGGGTGGGCAAATTCAATGATATTACTGACAAGGCCCTGGAAGAGATTCGGGCCCTGGGCGTTACCCATATCTGGTACACCGGCGTGCCGCACCATGCCGTGATCCGCGATTATACCGCCTACGGAATCTCCAACGACGATCCGGATGTGGTAAAAGGGCGGGCCGGCTCACCCTATGCCGTAAAAGATTACTATACGGTAAACCCCGACCTGGCCGAAGACCCCGCCCGGCGCCTGGAAGAATTCAAAGCGCTGCTGGAGCGTACCCACCGGGCCGGCATGAAAGTGCTCATCGACATTGTGCCCAACCATGTAGCCCGCCGTTACGAGGGCAAAAACAACCCGGAAGGGGTAAGTGATTTTGGGGCGAACGATGATACTTCCGTTACCTACGCCCGCGATAATAACTTCTACTACAATCCCGGCGAATCCTTCCGGGTACCCGAGCCGCTGGATGGCTACCGGCCCCTGGGGGGCGAGGCACATCCCCTGGCCGATGGGCAGTTTGAAGAAGTGCCTGCCAAGTGGACAGGCAACGGCTCCCGCCTGGCACAACCCCATTTCCACGACTGGTACGAGACCGTAAAAATCAATTATGGCATCCGGCCCGATGGCAGCAAGGATTTTGACGAGCTGCCCCAGGACTTTGCCGGCAAGGGCTACCAGGAGCACCAGGCCTTCTGGCAGGACAAGTCCGTGCCCGATTCCTGGAAGAAATTCCGCGATATAGCCCTGTACTGGATCGATATGGGAGTAGATGGCTTCCGCTTTGACATGGCCGAAATGGTGCCGGTAGAGTTCTGGAGCTACCTCAACTCGGCCATCAAAACCAAAAATCCTGATGCTTTTCTGCTGGCTGAAGTATACAACCCCTCGCTCTACCGCCAGTACCTGCACATGGGCAAAATGGATTACCTCTACGATAAGGTAGAGCTGTACGATACCCTTAAAAACATCATGCAGGGCCACGGATCTACCGATCATATCGTTCACATTCAGAATGGCCTGGCCGATATTGAGCACCACATGCTGCATTTTCTGGAAAACCACGACGAGCAGCGCATTGCCAGCCCCGATTTTGCCGGCAGCGCCCAGAAGGGCAAGCCAGCCATGGTGGTATCGGCTACCATCAGCACCTCCCCTACCCTTATTTACTTTGGGCAGGAGGTGGGCGAACCCGGCGCCGAACGGGCCGGCTTTGGCAGCCCCACCCGCACTTCCATCTTCGATTATATAGGGGTGCCCCACCACCAGCGCTGGGTAAACAACCACCAGTACGATGGCGGCCAGTTGCGGCCGGAAGAAAAGGAGCTGCGTGATTTTTACCAGCGCCTCCTCACCTTTACCCTGAACAGCCCCGCCCTGATGGGCCGCTACCAGGAGATCCACAGCCACAACCGCGCCCATACCGAGTACTACAACGACCGCGTATTTTCCTTTGCCCGCTGGTCGGATGGCGAAAAGCTGCTGATCGTGTCTAATTTTGATGCAGAGAATACCTTTGGCTTTGATCTTGCTTTGCCCCGGGAGCTGGTAGCGGCCTGGGGGCTCGCCGATGGGGACTATATGCTGAAGGATCAGCTGTACCAGACGGCAAGCACCCAGCTGCAGATCAGGAATGGGGAGGGCCGAACCCGGGTAACGCTGCCACCACTGGCCTCCATGATCTACCAACTGCAATAATCAACACTATACCCTTTGCCCATGCGCCCCTACCTATTGGCCGAAAGTAACTGGAAAGCGGTAAAAGAGCAGCCCATTGAGCTGGTGATACTGCCCTGGGGCGCTACCGAGGCACACAATTACCACCTCCCCTACGCCACCGACATCATCGAGGCCGATGCCATTGTCGCCGAGGCCGGACGCCTGGCCTGGGAGCAGGGGGCCAAGATCATGATCCTGCCCACCCTGCCCTTTGGCGTAAATACTGGCCAGCCCGACATTCGGCTGGACATTAACCTGAACCCCAGCACCCAGCTGGCCATCTTGCGTGATATTGTGGAGATGCTGAACCGCCAGGGCCTGCGCAAACTGCTAATCCTGAACAGCCATGGCGGCAATGATTTTAAGCCCATGCTACGGGAGCTGGGCCTGGCCTACCCCCAGATGCTGCTGGTAAGCTGCAACTGGTTTCAGTCTGTGGATAAAAAAGCGTTCTTTAAGGCCGCCGGCGACCATGCCGATGAAATGGAAACCAGCCTGCTGCTGCACCTGCGGCCCGAGCTGGTGCTCCCCCTTGCCGAAGCCGGTGATGGGAGTGAGCGAAAATCAGTGATCAGTGGCATTCGGGAAGGCTGGGCCTGGTCTGAGCGCAAATGGTCCATGGTAACAGCCGATACCGGGGTAGGCAATCCCAAGGCGGCCACAGCCGAAAAAGGCGCCCGTTACTTTGCCGCCGTTTGCGAAAAAATGGCGCAGCTGTTTGTAGAGCTGGCCGCTGTAGACCCCGAAAAACGATATCAATAATCACGTTCCCCACTAATCTCCCCTTACCCTTATGCCCGTTTCTCAAGTCTGCGTATACTGTGCCTCCAGTCCTAAAATTGATCCGGCCTATTTTGAGGCCACCGATGTGCTGGCGGATGCCCTTGTTCAGGACGGTGTAAAGGTGGTATTTGGCGGTGGCGCTACCGGGCTGATGGGCCGCCTGGCCGATCGGGTGCTGGCGCTGGGCGGGCACATTACCGGCATCATGCCCAATTTTATGAAGGAGGTAGAATGGGCCCACAAGGGGGTGCAGCATTTTCACTTTGTGGGCGATATGCACGAGCGCAAAAAGCGCTTTCTGGACGGCACCGATGCGCTCATTGCCCTGCCCGGCGGCTGCGGCACGCTGGAAGAACTACTGGAGGCCATTACCCTCAAGCGGCTGGGCCTCTTTACCAAGCCCATCATCATCCTGAACATCAGGGGGTACTACGACCCCCTGCTGGCCATGCTGGAGCGCAGTGTGGAGGAAGGATTTATGAACCCGCAGCACCGCCAGATGTGGACGGTGCTGGACGATCCGGCCGGCATTATTGCCGCCATAGAGGCCGCGCCTCCCTGGAGCGAAGAGGCTATCCGCTTTGCGCCAGTACGCTGAGAAGGGGTCTGAAAAGGGCTGAGAAGGATCAGCTGCCCGTCTGATGAGGGTCATGGATCGAGACTTGTGGGAGCGGTATTTTTAACTATCGCAACTCCTAACCCCCTACTGCCATGAAAAGACTGCGAAACCTTCTGATCCCGGTAGATTTTACCCCCCATGCCGATAATGCCCTGCGCTATGCCATTGCCCTGGCCAGGAGCATTCCCATGACGCGTCTTTACATTCTGCATACCTACCACATTCCGGCCGCCGTTACCGGCGCTGGTGCTATGGCCGTGGCTCCCTATTATGAGTCCGAGCTGCGCCAAAGCACTGAGGAGAAATTTCAGGAGCTGGAAGCGCGAATGCTGAAGAATTGCCGCGTCCCCTACGAGTTTGTAGGGGAATATGGCCCGGCCGTACCGGACATCTGTGAGGCCTCTGCCCGCCTGGAAGCCGACCTGATCATTTTACCCGCCCACCCCACCAACCGCCTGGACGAATATTTTGGCAATGTCACCACCGCCACCATCCGCAGCAGCCCGGTGCCGGTGCTGGTAGTGCCTCCCCATTTTGAGTTCAGGGCACCTAAACAAGTGGTGCTGGCCACCGACTGCCAAAATGCCCAGCGGAAGAACTGGTACCAGGAGCTGCGCCCCTGGCTGAGCAACTTTAATCCCGACCTGATTCTGCTGCACACCAACGAAGATCCCCAGCACATGGAGGAAGAAAAAGCCCTGCAGCTGCTGGTGATCAAAAATCAGCTTACCCCCTATGTAAAGGATTTTGTGGTAGAAGAGGCAAAGGACCCCCAAAAGGGCATCACCAAATGGGTAGAGGAGCATCCGGCCGATATGCTGGTGGTGGTACCCCAGGAGCACAGCCCGCTCTATCACCTGCTCAACAAGAGCGTAACCCACCGGCTGGCCTTCCATACGCCCATCCCCATGCTGGTGCTGGTGTAGTGAAAAACAAAAACAGAAATCATAGTGACTGTTGAAGGGCTGAACAACAGAAACAAAAAGCGGCTTTGGGATTATTCAAAGCCGCTTTCTCTTTCTAATACCGAATTAACTTATAAAGCCGGGTAAGTTTCCAGGGGCTGTGGTGCGGCCATCTGGCCGGTTGTGAGCAGCAAGCCGGCAGACATACCGCAGCCCTAAACCCCTATCCTTTTAACTTTAGCCGGCAGCGCTCGCCCTTGAGCTTTTTGGCTTCTTCCGACCAGTTGAACTGCTGCTTGGCCTGCTGCATCAGCTCCCGGCTCTGGAAGTAAATGCGCCTGCGCTCCCGGGCCTCTACAAAGCGGCGCACATCTTCCTGGCTTTCCAGAATAAGCGGCGGCACCTCAAAGGGCTTGCCGTCTGCACCTTTGGCTACCATGGTAAAGTAGCTGGTATTGGTATGCTTTACTTCCCGGCTTACCACATTCTCGGCCGTTACCCGTATGCCCACTACCATGCTGCTTTTGCCCACATAATTGACCGAGCCCCGCAGGGAAACCAGCTCCCCCACCTCTACGGGCTGCATAAAGTCCACATTATCCACCGATACGGTCACACAATAGGCCCCGCTGTGCTTGCTGGCGCAGGCATAGGCTACCTTGTCCATCAGGCTCAGCAGAATGCCGCCATGGATCTTTCCGCCAAAATTGGCATAGGAGGGGATCATCAGCTCGGTAAGGGTGGTGCGACTGTCGTTTACAGAGCGGGCAGCGGCGGCGGGGCGATCGTGGGTCATAAAAATACTTGGCTTTTGAGTTGCGCCCACCCCTAAAAAAGGGACTAGATGCGGGCTGCTTAGTTACTGTACCACTTTCTGGGGCAATTGTTGGGTTTTTCGCCAAAAGCGCACCGCCAGCAGCACAGCCGCCACCGTAAGGCCGGTCAGCAGCCCCCACCAGACCCCATTGATGCCCATGTCAAACACAAAGCCCAGCACGTAGCCCAGCGGCAGGGCCAGCACCCAATAGGCAAAGAGGGTGATCCAGGTAGGGATGCGCACATCTTCCATGCCCCGCAGAGCGCCTAGTCCCACCACCTGCACCCCATCCGATAGCTGAAAGAAAGCGGCAATCACCAGCAGACCGGCAGCCACCTCAATCACCTGCTCATTATCAATATAGAAGGTGGGTAGCAGGTAACGCCCGAACAGAAAGATAAAGGCAAAAAGGGTCTGCAGGCCCAGCACCAGTACCGTGGCGGTAATACCGGCCATGCGTACGCCCGGCAAGTCTTTGCGCCCCAGCAGGTTGCCTACCTGCACGGTAGCTGCCGCGCTAATGCCGGAGGCAATCATATAGCTCATGGAGGCCAGGTTAATGGCAATCTGGTGGGCCGCCTGTTGCGTATCGCCCATCCAGCCGGCCATGATCACCGCGCCACTGAAGGCCCCTACCTCAAAGACAAACTGCAGGCCCATGGGGATGCCCAGCTGCATCAGGCGCAGGGAGAGTTTTCGCTTAAAACGCTTCAGCCCAAAAAGGGCTCTGTAGGGTGCAAAGCGGGGGCTTCGGTAGCAGTAGTAGCCCATGCCCAGCACCATCATCACCCGGGCAAAGAGCGTAGACCAGCCGGCCCCCTCCAGCCCCATGGCCGGAAAGCCCAGCTTGCCATAAATAAGCACCCAGTTAAAAAAGATGTTGACCCCATTGGCGGCCAGGGTAATGTACATGGCCTTGCGGGTAAAGCCCAGCCCCTCGGCAAACTGCTTAAAGGCCTGAAACAGCATAAGGGGTACCAGCGAAAACGCCACAATGGCCAGGTACGGCCCTACAATGGCCACCACATCGGGCGGCTGGTTCATCTCGTCCAGAAAGGGAAGCACCAGCAGCGAAAGACCGGCAAGCGCCACCCCGGCACCCAGGTTGATCAGCAGGCTGTGCTGCAGCAGCTTGGCAATGCGGCGGGTGTTGCCCTGCCCATCGGCACTGGCCACCAGGGGGGTAAGGCCGTAACTGAGGCCCAGGCCAAACATCATGGGCAGCACCACTATGCTGTTGGCCAGCGATACGGCTGCCAGAGGCACTTTGCCCAACTGGCCTACCATCATGCTATCGGCAGTGCCCACCAGCACATGCCCCAGATAGCTGAGCATTACCGGCAGGGCAATCTGCAGCAGGCGGCGGGCCTGCCAGCCAAAAGCAGTGGTAGTGGGTTGAGCTGCGAGCATGGCGGTATTAGAGTCCCTTCAGGCGGGCCACTTTCAACAGGCCGGCAATGGAAATACTATCGGTGATCCTTTCTTCCATTACCCAGGCAATGGCTTCGGCCAGGGGAAGTTTTTTTACCACCAGCTGCTCGGTTTCTTCGGGCTCCACGTCGCCGGGGGTAAGCTCCTCGGCCAGAAATACGTAGCCGACCTCATCGGTTACCGAGTTGGAGGTGTGGATGCGCATGATGTTGGTCCAGCGGGCGGCTGTGTAGCCGGTTTCTTCCTTGAGCTCCCGCTGGGCAGATTCCAGCACATCCCGGCCCATGGGGCCGCCGCCCATGGGAATTTCCCAGCTCCACTCATTGAGCGAGTAGCGGTACTGGCCCACCAGCCAGGTGTTATTGTCGGCATCCAGGGGTATAATGCCCAGGGCCAGGTTTTTGAAGCTGACTACCCCGTAAATGCCGGGATTTCCAGAAGGGTTGATGATCTTATCTTCCCGCACCCGTATCCAGGGGTTTTCGTATACAGGCTGGCTGCTTACGGTTTTCCAGGGGTTATGGGTAGGGTCGAAGCCTTTTTCCTCATTCATGGCCACAAAAGTAAGCGGAAACTCGTAGCTTTTCGGCATAAACCCGCAGCATTGGCACAGGCAATTTTTCACTACAGCATGCACTTTCTGGTACCGGGCCTGCTGGCCTGGCTGCTGTTTCGTCCGGTCTGGAAGGGGGCCTGGATGATCATGCTGGCCAGTATGCTGGTAGATGCCGACCATCTGCTCAGCACCCCTATCTTTTCTGCCGGGCGTTGCAGCATTGGCTTTCATCCCCTGCATACCGGCTGGGCCATGCTGGTCTATGGGATCATGCTGCTGGTGCCCCGCCCGTGGGTACGCATGCTGGCGGTGGGCCTGCTGTTTCACATGCTTACCGATTTTATCGACTGCCTGTGGATGTTTAGCAAGTGCGCCGGCTGCTGCCAGCACTCCTCAGTACAGTGGGTGTGCGGGTTTTTCCGGTAATAGAGCCCACATAGCTGTCAGACCAACGCGGCCCGGTTTCTAAAACCTGACAGCTAGTATAGAGGGGTAGTATAGAAGGGGGCAGCTCAGATCTCCAGGCCCAGGCTGCTGGTGTCATTCACACTTTCCAGCCGCTCCAGCCGGATCAGCTGTCCTTTTTCCATCAGCAGGTACTCGGCCCCCTGCCAGCTAAACAGGTCAATGATTCTGGACGATACCTGCACGGAGCTGCCATCGTCCTGGCGGTAGCGGATCTTGCAGGCCTGCTGCTGTTTCATCCAGCTTTCCAGATAGCCATGGAAGGTACAACTAATGGGGGTATAGGCAGATGTGGTCATGTACATTCGGATAAGAGGTAAAAAAGTGTTTGTCAATCCCGGGACTCCCGGTGCTGCTGCTCCCCAGGAGCGCGCCAGCGGCAAAAAATGGCCGGGCTTTCTTTTACGCAACTGTATGCCAATGGGTTATCCGAATGCACCCGATGCTGCAGGCAAAACCTTTGCCTGGCGCCTGCGTTATACATAACGTTCTGGCGCCCAAGACTCATACCAAACGGGTGCCGCTCAACTTAATTTTTTAGAACATGAAAAAGCTATTTTTAATCTTTTTGATGGCCGGTGGCACACTGGTCGCCTGTAATACCGATACTTCTGAGCGCGATGGGGCACGCCCCGGCGATCCGGACTATGTAAGCGTGCAGGGTCAGGGGGTAGAATCCAACCAGGACCTGGAAACCGATGAGTATGATGCCAACACCAGCGCCAGGCTGGAGGCCGAGCGCCAGCGCGTAGCCAACTGGACCCTGGAAGATAACCGCTTTGATGAGGTAAATGCCCAGTCGGTGGAAGCCAACATTGGCCAGATGGAGCAGAACTTCAGCCGCATTGAAGCCGATATACAGCGTGCCAGCAATGGCGCCTTCAACCAGACCGATGCCAACACTACCGACCTCAACACCAGCGATGCACAGGCCATGGCCGGTGAGCTGAGCAAAGATGCCCGCGAAAAACTGCAGGAAGCCCAGGAGAAACTGGACGAAGCCCGAGAAAAAATGCAGGAAGCCCGCCAGAAGCAGCAGGCCGGCGATCATGACGATGCCTCTGAAAAACTGAAAGATGCCAATGAAAAAATTGGTGAGGCCCGGGAAAAATACCTGGAAGTAATTGAGAAACACACCGGTGTAGATCAGGACTAATCCCTGCCCTACCCCTGGTAAGCAAATACTGAATAGGAAGCAGTCGGTGGCCGTACAGGCTATGCAGACTGCTTCTTTTTTTAGCCCTGCTGCTCCCGGAAGCGCTGCATCTGCTGCAAATAGTCGGGATGCTGGCGGGCTTTATCATAATAGGTCTTGAAGACGGCTGCTGCACGGGCCTTTTCGTTGGTGAGGGCATCGGCCTGCTGGGGCAGCACCTCATTGCCTTTGTGTGGACTACCACTGCTATAGGGGTAGGCCAGGCCTTCACTATGGTCCTTGCCATCAGCAGTGTACTTGCGTCCGCCGGCATGGTTGGCATAGCGCCGGGCCCGGGTAAAGCCCATCTGCAGGTATTTGCGGGCCATATCGGCTCCCACAAACTCTCCGGCAGCCAGGTACTCCTCAAACATGTGGTAAATGGTCTGGGCCGATTCCCGGGCAATGGCCTCGGTACGGAAGCGCCAGTGCGGCAGCAGCTCCGATTTATAGGGCTGCACCAGCAGCACCCCCTGCTCACCTACGCCAATGCGGTACAGCTCAGGATGTTTCCTGAAATCGGTGCTGGCAAAATCCAGCGAATAATCAAAGGCTTTTTTAGACCTGGGCATAGGGGTATGAACGTGCCCCCCGGGCCAGGGGTTGGCCGTATGCCGGCCAGTGTGTATTTTTGAACGTATGCTGCGCCCTTATTATCAAATCCTGGTGCCGGAAGCCGGCTGCGACGAGGCCGGCAGAGGCTGCCTGGCCGGTCCGGTAGTAGCTGCTGCCGTAATGCTGCCTGCAGATTTTCACCACCCCCTGCTGAACGATTCCAAGCAACTGAGCCCGGCCGACCGGCAGCAGCTGGCTCCCCTGATCAGGGAACAGGCCCTGGCCTGGGCAGTAGCCTCCTGTAGTCCGGCCGAGATCGACCAGATCAACATCCTGCAGGCCAGCCTGCTGGCCATGCACCGGGCGGTAGACCAGCTGCCACTGCGGCCGGAGCTGCTGCTCATCGATGGCAACCGCTTTAAACCCTACCCCTTTGTACAGCATATCTGCGTGGTGAAGGGCGATAGTATTTATGCGTCCATAGCGGCCGCCTCGGTCCTGGCCAAAACCCATCGGGATACGCTTATGGAGGAGCTGGCCCTGCAGCACCCCCACTATGGCTGGGAACGCAACATGGGCTACCCCACCCCCGAACATAAAGAAGCCCTGCTGCAATGGGGCCCTACCCCCTGGCACCGCACCAGCTTTAAGGGGGTACGGCTATAAGCGTTTTGCCCTCATTTCGGCACCCGCACCCTCCCAAGCGGTAAAGCAAGTCAGAAAACATAATCCGCAGTCGGATCGAATCGTTATATTTAGGCGCCAAAATCAACTACATTATCATTAGCATATGATCGTACGACCCACGAATGGCCTGAGCGTATTGCTGGCCCTGCTTCTGCTGGCCCTGCTACCAGCCCAGGCACAACAGCGAAAATCCCCCAGCCTGGAAGAAATATTTCAGCAAAACCTCTTCGGCCAGCAATCGGTATCCGGCATTAACTGGATGAATGACGGCCGCTACTACAGCTCGCTGCGCCGCGCCACCGGCTCCAGTCCGGCCCAGCTTATTAAATATGACATTACCACCGGCGAACCGGTAGCCACCCTGGTAGATGGCAGTAAGCTAACGGCTCCCGGCCAAAGCCAGCCCCTCTCCTTCTCGGGCTACAGCCTGAGCGCCGATGAGAGCAAAGTGCTGCTGGCCAGCGAAGTGGAAAGCATCTACCGCCGCTCCTCCAAAGCCTACTACTATATATACGACCTGAAAAGCGGGGCCCTTACCCCCCTGGCCGAGGGCGATAAGCAGCTGTATGCCACCTTTTCGCCCGATGGCAGCAAGGTAGCCTATGTGCGCAACAACAACCTGTACTATAAAGACCTGGCCAGCATGCAGGAGGTAGCCGTAACCACCGATGGCCGCTTTAACGAGATCATTTACGGCAGCGCCGACTGGGTGTATGAGGAGGAATTCTCCTTTGCCAAAGGCTTTTTCTGGTCGCCCGATAGCCGCAAAATAGCCTTTTACCGCTTTGATGAGCGCCAGGTGCCCGAATTCAACATGCAGCTATGGACCGATGTGCGCAAAGGCCAGCTCTATCCCGAAGATTATAAGTTCAAATACCCCAAAGCGGGCGAGAAAAACTCGGTAGTGAATATTCTGGTGCACCACCTGGCCGAGGGCAAAAATGTGCAGATAGACACCGGCCAGGAGACCGACATCTACCTGCCGCGCATCTACTGGACCAAAAACCCGGATGTACTCAGCTATATCCGCATGAACCGCCTGCAAAACCAGCTGGAGCTGCTGCATGCCAATGCGGCTACGGGAGTCTCCACCCCCATTATCACCGAAAAAGCCGCCAGCTATGTGGACCTGGACTACAACGACCAGCTGATCTACCTGGAAGATGGCAAGAGCTTTGTGCGCACCAGCGAGCAGGATGGGTATAAACACATTTACCACCACAGCCTCAACGGTGACCTTATCCGCCAGATCACCAGCGGTCCCTGGGAAGTAACCGAACTGGTGGGCGTAGATGAAAAAAGAGGGCTGGTCTACTACATTTCAGCCGAAGACTCTCCCCTGGAGCGGCAGTTTTACAGCATCAGCCTGAAGGCCAAAAAGCCGAAAAAGACCAGGCTGAGCAAAGAACCGGGTGTGGTAAGCATCAACATGAGTGATGATTTCAGCTTCTACATCCAGAACCACTCCTCTGCCACCGAGCCCCTTACCGTAAGCCTGCACCGCGCCCCCACCGGCGAGGAGGTAAAGGTGCTGGAGGACAACCAGCGCCTGAAACAGCGCCTGGAGACCCACCGGCTCAACACCAAGGAGTTCTTTGACTTTAGCACGGCCGATGGCACCCGCCTGCATGGCTACATGATACGCCCGGCCAATTTTGATGCTACCAGGCAGTACCCGGTGCTCATGTACGTCTATGGCGGCCCAGGCTCACAAACCGTGCTCAACAACTTCAGCACCCAGCGGGAGGTCTATCACAGCTACCTGGCCGATCAGGGCTACCTGGTGGTTTCGGTCGATAACCGCGGCACCGGCGCCCGCGGAAGAGATTTTAAGCACATCACCTATGGCCAGATGGGCAAGTGGGAGGTGCAGGATCAGATAGAGGCCGCCCGCTACCTGGGCAGCATGCCCTATGTGGATAAGGACCGCATTGGCATCTGGGGCTGGAGCTATGGCGGCTATATGTCGTCGCTGGCCCTGTTTGTAGGCAATGAGGTGTTTAAGACAGCCATTGCCGTGGCTCCGGTGACCAACTGGCGCTTTTACGACACCATCTATACAGAACGTTACCTGAAAACACCTCAGGAAAATGCCGAGGGCTATGATGCCTGGTCGCCCCTCTCGCATGTAGATAAGCTAAAGGGTAATTATTTTCTGATCCACGGCACCGGCGATGACAATGTGCATTTCCAAAACGCTGTGGCTCTGCAAGATGCCCTTATTTCGGCTGGCAAGCAGTTTCAGTCTTTTTATTACCCTAACCGAAATCATGGCATAAGAGGCGGAAATACCAGCCTGCACCTCTTTCAGATGATGACGGACTACCTAAAGGCCAATTTATAAGCCCCTAGCAGCATGCTTCTTATAGCCATCCGGTAACCGGATGGCTATTTTTTTTGCTTTTCTGTGGAAATATTACACACCTGCAAGCAGCCTACCAAAGGGACGATTCCCTTAAATCGGTAAATAATATTTATATTCCTTCACACAACAGGGGGTTACCTTTTGCCAAACAAGCGTATATACATACAAAAAGGCACCTGTGTATAAAATCCACACACAAGCCAAAAAACTTTAACCCAAAACTTAACACTAAACCGTATTGATAATGGAAACAGCTTTACAAACCTGGTATGAGATAGGCGCAACCGTGTCTATGGGCGTTGCGGGGCTAGGTGTTGCTATTTTACTAGCATATGCCATTCGCCTGGCGGCTCAGCGAGAGAAGAAAGAAAAGTATGATTTCATTAACCGGCTGGAAATTGATACCCTCTGGTATGTAGCCCTGGCCTTTATTGCGGCTGGTGCGCTCTATGCCAATACCTTTTATGTAGAAGCTGAGCCCCTTTGGGTGTTTGTACGCCTGTTTGTTACCGTTATGATGGGCATTATCATTGGGGTGATCGCACAGAACATCCTGCGCTTTTACTACCCCTTCTTTGTAGAAAAGCGCCTGAAAAAACTGCGCTACTCGGCCCGCATCAACCCCAGCAACGGCAACCGCATGACGCTGCTGAGCGAAGATGAAGAAGACGTACACCTGGAGCCCGGCATGCAGGCCGAAGAAGACCTGCACTCGGTAGACTATGATGTATGGATTGACCCTGCCACCGGCTATACCCGTATTGAAAAGTACAATGGCCACCTGCATGCCCTGCAGTGCCCTGAGTGCAACTACCAGACCTTTAAGGTAAAACGCGAAGAGCTGATCGTAGCCCCAACCGCCACACAGGAAGGCGAACTGGTAAAACACTACAGCTGTGCCTACTGCGATCATAAATCCAGAAAATCATTTAAGGTAGCCCGCCTTGAATCCGATCCGGCAGCCAGCCTGCTGAATACCCCGCAGCACACTGTTGCCGGCGTATAAACGCTCAACTCCTCCTCTTCTGGAACCGGTAGCGTTTTGCTACCCCTCAAATGAGAAGAAGCCGCCCAAATCCGGGCGGCTTCTTTGTTTTTTAGGCATTCAGCAGCAGCGCTTATCCCCTGTCGCCTGGCCACTGGAACAGAAAGCCCACATTGATCACATTCCGGAACTGGGTTTTCTGCAGCACATCATGGTCGTAGATCAGCTGGGTAGCAATGGTGGTGTTGATATAGCGGTTTACCTTCATCATCAGGGTAGCTTCCCAGTTCACATCTACCCGGCTCAGCGTTTCATAATTGGCAAAGAGCAGCAGGCTGGTATTGAAATCTACATTGGTGAGCAGCTCTCGCTTGTAGTTAGAGACCAAGGAGGCACCAAACTCGGAGCGCATGCGCTCGCCGGCCTCTACGCCAAAAGCGCCTGCAGCAGACAGTACCGGATCCTGCACAAAGGTAAACTTGCCCGTAACGGGCGATACCGTAAGGGTAAAGCGCTCGGGTATCTTGTAGGTAGCCCCCAGCGAGGTGAGTAAAAATCCCGGCGCCATAAATTCCGAGATCTTGCTGCGGGTGGTTTCGCCGGCGGCTTCGCCATACTCATAACCGGGCCCCATCTGCGTCCTGAAATCGGCCAGTAAGGTCATGTACAACGTAGTATCCTTTATGCTGCGGTTGTATTGCGAGCGCAGCTCCAGAATATCATCAGTCTTGCGAAAACGGCTCTGCTCCCGATCGCCCTGCCGGATCAGGCCATAGGCAATATTGGCCCGGTTTTCCCAAAGCGAGGGGCCCTTCTTATAGTTTGCCTCCAGCTTTAAGAGGCTGGCAATGGAGATGGAGCTTTCGCCACCCCCTGCCCAGTTGCTTAGCTTTACCTGTGAAAAATTAAGCCCGGTGCTTCCGCCGGTGGTCCAGGCGGGTGCCGGGCTGGCAGCCGGCGGATCGGCTTCGGTGGTTTGGGCAGCTGTGCCAAGAGAGAGCAGAAGAGCGGCAGCCAGCAGGCTGCAGGGTAAAAGGTGTTTCATGATCGGTAGAAATCGTAAAATCGTAAAAAGTAAAAAGCTTCCGGGTCCCCTAGGGGCCGGAAGCTATAAAATAGGGTAGTAAGAACAAAATCAGCTGGCCAGGTCGTGCATTTTAATATCAGACAAGGCACTTTCGGTAAGGGGCTTGGTAATGAATTTGATCACATGATCGTTGTTAACGATCTTGTCGATATCGCGCTTATTGTCGGAAGACGACAGGATGATAACCTTGCACTTATCCTTAATGGTGTCGGAGAATTTCTCAAACTCATAGAGGAATACAAAGCCATCTACAATGGGCATGTTAATGTCCAGAAAGATCAGGTTGGGCAGGCGATCAGGATTGTCCTTGTGTTTTTCCAGATATTCCAGCGCGCTTTTACCACTATTTTTGATCTCTACCTCCTTGGCAAATTTTGTGATCTCGATGATCCGCTTACTGATAAAGTTATCGGTATCGTTATCATCAACTAACATCACCAGATCTATCGCTGTAGGTGCATTCATGAGCAAAGCCTCTATTATACTCTCGTTAAGGGTTCTATAGCCCGGGCTGGCCAGTGCCGGAGCACCCCCTGTCCACAGGCAATATGATTTGTAAAAATAAAAGAATAAACGGTAGATAGTGGTGAAAAAACGGCTCGTTTATTACTTCGGTCAATTAAAGCCAACTTCTGCTGATTCGCTCTATTTCCCGGCCGGGGGCCTTATTTTTTTCCTACAATAAGGGTTTCGCCCGGCTTAAGGGCAAAGTCCTGCTTCTTGTTCCACTCCATAATATCCTTGATGGTTACGTTGTATTTGCGGGCCACCCGGTACATGGTTTCGCCTTCGGCCACGGTATGGTAGGTAAAGCGGCCATCCTCCAGCGGAGCTTCAGGTGCGGGCTGTTCGGTCAGGGCTACTGCTGCCGGCTGCTGGGCCACTGCCTGCCGGGCTGCAACAGGGGGGATCAGACGCAGCGGCTGGCCAATGCTGAGCACCGCATCTGCATTCATATTGTTATACGTGCGCAGCTCCTGCACAGATAGCCCATAGCGGCGGCTCAGGCTGTAGAGCGTTTCGCCGGCCTGCACCACATGTACGCTATCGCGGGCGGCCGCAGGGGTTTTGGGGGTTTCCTGAGCGGGAGTGACTGTTTGCGGCTGTGGCAGGGGCTGGGTAGCCGTATCGGCGGCCGGCTGGCTGCCTGGCTGCACCGGCAGGGGCTGCTGCGACCCGGGGCTCTCTTCGTTCTTTAGGGGACGGCCCTGCTCATCAATAAAGGTTACGGTGGTCTGCGCAGCAAAAGGATCAACTACCGGGCTTCCAGCCGGGCTGCCAGCCGGACTTCCAGCCGGACTTCCAGCTGGTACAGGGCTCGCTCCTTTTCCTTCAATTTCCGGCGAAACATTACGTTGTCCCTCACTGGTACCGGGGTAGAGGTGCCGCTCGGGCTGGGTGCTTTTTACACTGTCCTGCTTCGCCGGCCGGGCTGTTTCGGCCTGCTTCGGCAACAGGGCCGGTGCTTTCTTTACAGCAGGGGTATCGGCCGCCAGGGCAGGCTGCTGCAGGGGGGGTACGACTGGCTCAGGCTGCGTCCCTCCCGTTCCCTCTGCCACACGTTCTTTTTCCAGCGCAGGCAGGGTCCCGTTGGCGGCAGAAGCTACCAGTTCCTGCTGTGGAGCTTGCTGCACGGGCTGCGGGCTTGCCGATGGCTGCTGTGGCTGGGCGTTTGGCTGCGGCTGGGGGTGTACGGGCGGCTGGGCGGGTGCTGGCGTTGCTGCTCGGGCTTCTGCCTTCTGGGGTACGGGCTCAAACGCTACGGGCTCATGGGCAGGGCGTATGTAGCGCAGCCATACTACCTGGCCGGCCTTGATCTGCTCCTGCTGCTTCATGCGGTTTTTCTGCAGCAGCTTATCCAGGCGTACCCCATATTTTTGTGAGATATCCCAGAGGCTCTCATCCTGGGCTGCCACATGGCGGTAAACGGAGGCTTTCTTTTTCTTGCGCTGGAAATAGTAGACCTGCCCGGGCTTTAGCAGATCGCCGGGGCGGATATCATTATACTTCAGAAAATCGGCCACAGAAACAGCACCGGCTTTGGCCAGGTCCCGGGCATTGTCGCCGGGGCGGGCCACTACGGCCTTCATCTTATTGATGCGGGTGATCACCAGCTTATCCATTTCGGCCGGCGGCACATCGGGCTGCTTCTGCTTCTCGCCAAAGAGCTTGTCTTCCAGGCTCTGGCGCTTGCCATCCTGTTTGGGCTTGCCCTGGCTCTCGGCCAGCAGGTTGGGAGCCTCCTCAATCTGAACAGGGATCAGCACCACATAGGATTTATCTTCCGGAATACGAGCCGTTTTTAGCCATTTATTGTATTCTTCCAGCTGTTCTAAAGGGGTATCAAACTCCTGCGCAATGCTGGCCAGGGTCTTGTTGGCACCCCCCTTGTACTGGTAGAGCATCTGACTGCGGGGCTGCTTGCCTACGGCATCCCGAAAGGCTACCAGGTGCGAAAGAAATTTCTTTACATACCAATAGGTGTCGCTGTCGATCTTAAGCTCCCGGGCGCCGTAGTAGCGTTTGTCCAGAGCCCGCGTGGCGCCGCCCTGCCCCATCTGGTAGGATTGCAGGGAGTATAGCCAGTTATCAAAAGCAGCATTGCTGCGCAGCAGGTAGCGGGCCGCTCCGGTGGTGGAGCCTACAATGTTCATGCGTTCATCTACATGGCGGTCTACCCGCATGCCCACTTCGGTGGCCGAGGCTTCCTTAAACTGCCAGAAGCCCACGGCATTGGAGCTGGAGACGGCATCGGAGATAAGGGCGCTTTCCTGGATTACCAGGTACTTAAAATCATCGGGGATGCCCAGCTCGGCAAAGATGGGCTCAATGATGGGCAGGTAGAGGTCTACCCGCTCCAGTTTCATGTAAAAGTATTTGGGGCTGCGGTAGAGCGCATCTACATCGGCCTGTATTTCGCGCTGGGCCTTTTCGGTCAGGTGCAGCGTCATGTCGGCAAAGCGAAGGGTGGCCGGCACCTGCGGCACATCGGGGCTTTGAGCCAGAAGGGGGCCTGCTGCCAGGAGCACGGCCAAAAAAATGCCCGCAAGCCTGCTTGCGGCACTAAATGAAATTACCTGCTTCTTCCTCATTTCTTTCTGATTATCATCAAGCCGTCCCGTACAGGCAGCAATACATTTTCTACCCGAGTATCTTCCTGTATCATGCGGTTAAAAAGGCGCAGGGCCTCTGTATCTTTATCGCTTGCCTGCGGATTGGTTACCTTGCCGCTCCAGAGCACATTATCGGCAATCAGAAAACCGCCCGGGGCCATCTGCCCGATCACCAGCTGGTAATAGGCCGCATAGTTGCGCTTGTCGGCATCAATAAACACCAGCTCCCAGGGCAGTTGCAGCTGCGGCACTACCTCCAGCGCATTGCCAATATGGTAGTGAATCTGGGCTGCCTGCGGCGAGCGGGCAAAATACCCCCGTACCCGGCTTTCCAGCTCTTCATTGATATCAATGGTGTGCAGCTCCCCTTCAGGGGCCAGCCCTTCGGCCATGCACAGGGCCGAGTAGCCGGTATAAGTACCGATCTCCAGCACGGCCCTGGGGCGGATCATCTGGGCCAGCATGGCCAGCAGCCGCCCCTGCAGATGGCCGCTGAGCATCCGCGGCATCAGCACATAGGCATGGGTATCGCGATTGATCTGCTGCAGCAGGGCCGGTTCCGGTGAGCTGTGGTCTTCTGCATATGCCTGCACATCCTTATCTAAAAACTCCATACCATAGGGGTTATTGTGAACAGACCGCGTGCAGGGTAGGCCCGGGCCTGGCAGAACCACAAAGTTAAAAGTTCTGGCGGCCTGTGGTACAACAATTTACAGATTTTTACTACAACAACACGCAGCCCTAAAAAAATGGGGCTAGGCCTGCAGAGGCTGCAGGGTAAGGCTGCTGAAATTGGCCGGCTGCAGGGTCTGGCAGGCCATATCCTGCAGCTCGGCAGCCGTAATCTGGCGAATACGCCCAAAAATATCGTCCAGCGAATCAATGCGGTCCAGGTCCAGAATGCTCTTGCCCATCATCAGCATCAGGCTGGCGTTGTTTTCTTCGGCCATGGCCAGCTGGCCGATCAGCTGCTCCTGAGCGGCATGCAGCTGCAGGCTGCCCAGGGGCTTCTCGCACAGCAGGCGAAACTCCCGCTCTACCAGCCGGATGCTCTTTTGCAGCTGCCCGGGCTCGGTGGCAAAGCTTACGCTAAACAGGCCGGTATCGATATAGGGGGTATAGCTGGCATCTACATTGTAGACAAATCCTTTTTTCTCCCGCAGGGCCATGTTGAGCCTGCTGGTATTGGCCGGACCGCCCAGCAGGTTGGTGAGCATCACAAAGGGCAGGCGGCGTTCGTCGTGCAGGGGGTAGGCCGGGCAGCCCATGGCAAAGTGAGCCTGCATGATGCTGCGCTCCTGCTGCTCCTGCACCGGGCTATAGCCTGAGAATGGCAGGCGCTGGCGCTCAGCCCGAAAGCTGGGCAGGGGTGCCAGGTATTTTTCGGCCAGGCGAATGGCTTTTTTAAGCGAAATATTACCTACGCAGGAAAAAATCAGGCGCCGGCTATCCAGGTTCTGTTGCACAAATTCCAGAAAATGCTGCCGGCCAAAGCTCCTGAGCGTTTCAGTAGTGCCCAGGATGTTGTGCCCCAGGGGGTGGTTGGGAAATACCAGGCTGTCAAAGAGATCCTGAAGCGCATCCTCGGGCGAGTCTTCGTACATCGACATCTCTTCCAGGATCACCCCGCGCTCCTTGTCGATCTGCTTTTCAGGAAAGGTAGACTGGAAGGTAATATCGGTCAGCAGCTCCAGGGCATTCTCCAGATACTGGTCCAGCACGGAGGCATAGAAGCAAATCTTTTCCTTGGTGGTATAGGCATTGAGTTCGCCCCCCACGGAATCCAGCCGGTTAAGGATATGAAAGGCCTTGCGCTTATGGGTGCCTTTAAAGGCCATGTGCTCCCAGAAATGGGCCAGGCCCAGCTGGTGTGGTTTTTCGTCCCGGCTGCCAATGTCCAGCACAAATCCGCAGTGTACAATTTTGGTATGTACCACCTGCTTGTGCACCATGCGTATACCGTTGGGAAGTTCGTGCAGATTAAAGTCTTGCATCATAAGGGGATGCAAATATAATAATAAGCGGCAAAAAACCCTTGATATACAAGCGGGTGCGCAAGAATTCAGCTGCTGGCACAAACAATGGCCGTCCGCCCATGCTTTATAACTAGTCCCGGGCGGGTAGTCCCGGGCGGGTAGCCCCAGGCGGGTAGCCCCAGACGGGTAGCCCCAGACGGGTAGCCCCAGACGGGTAGTCCCGGGTGGAAAGTGATTGCTGCAGGGTTTTTGAAAATTTATAGTAGCTTAGCGCAGTTTCTTTAAGACGCTAGCCCGAAAAGTACGTAGGTAACAGGCAAGTACTCTTCTATGCCCCTATTGCACGGGTCTTTTTAAACTAGATATGAAAATAGGTTTTGATGCCAAGCGCGCTTTTTTCAACCATACCGGTTTGGGAAATTACAGCCGCTTTGTGCTGCGTACGCTTACCGATCATTTTCCGCACCACCAGTACCTGCTCTACAGCCCCCGGGCTGCCGGCAAGGTGCATCCCGAGCTGCAGCCCCTGCTGGAGCTGCCTAACGTGCAGGCCAGCACCCCCTCGGGTGTTATGGCCCAGTTTGGGCTGTCTGCCCTCTGGCGAAGCTACTCGCTGGCCAAGGTAGCCGCTGCCCATGGGGCTGACCTGCTCCATGGCCTGAGCAATGAGCTGCCTTTTGGCAAAAGCACTAAACTAAAGCAGGTGGTAACCATACATGATGTGCTGTTTTTGCGCTATCCGCACCTGTATAACCTGCTGGACCTGAGCATTTACAAGCAAAAGACGGCCTGGGCCTGCAAGGCGGCCGACAAGATCATAGCCGTAAGTCAGCAAACTGCCCAGGACCTGATTGATTTCTACAAAGTACCCGCCAGCAAGATTGAGGTGGTGTACCAGGGCTGCCACCCCAGCTTTCGGGAAGAGTACGACTCCTATGTGCTGGACCGGGTAGCCTCCAAGTACAGCCTGCCGCAGGATTTTATCCTGAATGTAGGCACACTGGAGCCCCGCAAAAATGCCCTGCTGATCCTGAAGGCGCTTACCCAGCTGCGCAGCAAAACCAAGCCTTCGCTGGTGCTGGTAGGCAAGGAAACAGAGTATAAAAATGAGCTGATCGCTTATGCCCGTAAGGAAAACCTGATGGACCAGCTCTATTTCCGGCACAATGTAAGCTTTGAGGACCTGCCCAAAGTGTACCAGCTGAGCCGCATGTTTGTGTACCCTTCGGTTTTTGAAGGCTTTGGCATTCCCATCCTGGAGGCGCTGTGCAGCCGCGTGCCGGTAATCACAAGCAAGGGGTCCTGCTTTGATGAGGCCGGCGGCCCGCATTCCCTCTACATCAACCCCAATGATCCCGAAGAGCTGGCCGATGCCATACTGCGCATTTACAACAACGCCACCATGGCCACCAAAATGACCATCGATGGGGTGGCGCATTCGCTGAACTTTGAGGAAGAGCGCCTGGCCGGGCACCTGATGCAGGTGTATGAAAAGGTGCTGGGCAGCTAGCTGCCACCGACAGCCGCTCTTCTGTGCCTAAGCAGCAAGGGGAGCAGGTGTACTGCAACGAACTTAAAAAAAGCGGCCCCCGATGTGTGTCAGGGGCCGCTTTTGGTATTATGGTGGTCTTACCCCCTGTAGGGGTGCCTGCTTATGGCCTGTGGGAACTAAAGTTGCACACGGGGAATATATCGGTATTTAGATTTTACAAACATAAAAATACCATAACAGATCAGGCCCAGCGCCACAGCGGCCAGCAGATAAGGGCCGCCGCTCATAGACAGGAAGTTGAGGGCCTCTCCGGTACCCCCGGCTTCGCTGGAATCAGACTGCATGGCTGCCTGTACCAGAAAATAGCCCAGAATAGCAAACACCACACCACGCGCTATATAGCCCATGCGGCCGGTTTTCATATAGACTTCATGCTCCTTATGGTTCATGTGCTGCTCATCTACATGCCCTTTAAACTTGCCGGTGATGCCCCGGTAAAGTTGGAAAATACCCTTGCCAATGACAATGGCCGCAAAGATTCCCAGCAGGATTTGTCCAAAGGGTTGCTCCAGCACTTTGGCAATCAGCAGCTGGCGTCCCTCGCCACCACTGCCACTACCGCTCCCAAGCTCGGGAATAAGCATGCGGGCAGCCGAAAAGGCAAAGAATAGATAGACCAGCCCGCTAAAGAAAAAGCCAGCCCGCTTAAACATGGCTTTGGCATCGGTACCCAGGCCATCGGGATCCTTAAATGCCATGATCATGCGCCAAACCACATAGCCTAAGAGGCCAAGAATCACAATGCCCAGCAGGATCTGTCCAAAGGGCTGCTGCAAAATCCACTGGAAGGCGTTTTGCTGATCCCCAACCTTGCCCCCCTCGCCAAACACCGCCATGGCAGCCAGCAGACCAATCAGCAGATATACCAGACCCTTGGCTGCTATGCCCACCCGGGCGTAGGTATCAATCCATTTAGGGGTACGTTGTCGGGCAGAATGTGCCGCATGTCGAATAGTAGAGTTCATATGCGTAGTCGTTATGTCAAAAAATAGTTGATTAAAAAAATTATCCTGTACTGCTCTACTTTTACGTAAGCTCCCCCTGTGAGTTACTGTAGGGCCTCTTGCCCCCTCTATCGCCCATAAAATCCTCTTTCAGATAGTTGGCCTACAGAAGCGCATTTTATACCTTTAACGTTTTGGAGAAAACACCCCTGCTATGCGCTATTTTCCTATCAATAACGAGCTTTTTAGTAAGAACCGTAAAAAGCTGGCCGCTCAGCTCAAACCCCGGAGCATGGCCATTTTTCATTCCAATGACATCATGCCCACCAGTGCCGATGGCACCATGCCCTTTCGGCAGGCAACCGATATCTTCTACCTTTCCGGCATAGACCAGGAAGAAAGCATTCTGCTGCTCTTTCCCGAGCATCCCGATCCCAAGTACCGGGAGGTGCTCTTTCTGCGGGAAACCTCAGAGCTGATCGCCATCTGGGAGGGCCACAAATACACCAAAGAAGAGGCTACCCAAACTTCAGGCATAAAGACCGTGCTCTGGCTGCAGGAATTTGAACCCCTGCTCAATAGCCTGATGACGGAGGCCGAACGAGTATACCTGAACTCAAACGAGCACCTGCGCAACAGCTCCCTCACCCAGACCCGGGAGATGCGCTTTACCAAATGGTGCCAGGAGCGCTACCCCTTGCACAAATGGGAGCGGGCCGCCCCGCTGATGCACCAGCTTAGGGCCGTAAAGGAAGAAGCGGAGATAGAGCTGCTGCAGACTGCCTGCGACATTACCGAAAAGGGATTTCGCCGGGTGCTGAAGTTTGTGAAGCCGGGCGTCATGGAGTATGAGGTAGAGGCTGAGTACATTCATGAATTCCTGCGCAACCGCAGCAACGGATTTGGCTATACCCCCATTATTGCCAGCGGCGCCAATGCCAATGTGCTGCACTATATCGAAAACAGCCAGGAGTGCCGGGCCGGCGAGCTGTTGCTGATGGACGTAGGTGCCAGCTATGCCAACTACAATGCCGACATGACCCGCACCATACCCGTAAGCGGCCGCTTTACCGACCGCCAGCGGCAGGTGTACAATGCCGTATTGCATGTAAAGCGCGAAGCCATGAAGCTGCTGCGCCCGGGCAACAGCATCCCCGAGTACCACAAGCAAGTGGGCGAGATCATGACCGAGCAGCTGCTGAAGCTGGGCCTGCTGAGCCGGGAAGAGGTTCAAAATCAAGCCGAGGATAAACCCGCCTACAAAAAATACTTCATGCATGGCACCAGCCACCACCTGGGCCTGGATGTGCATGATTATGGCCGCGTTTGGCGCAAATTTGAGCCGGGCATGGTCTTTACCGTAGAGCCGGGCATCTACATCCCGGCTGAAGGCATCGGCATCCGCCTGGAAAATGATGTGGTGATTCGGGAAGAAGGGGTCTTTGACCTGATGCGCAACATCCCCATTGAGGCAGATGAGATTGAAGAGTTGATGAATGCTTAATAGGCTAAGCCCTCCCGCTGACGGAGGGCTTCTTTTTCTTTTACCCTCCTGGCTTCTGCTACCTATGCGCTCTCCTACCCATGGTCTTTTTATACTGTTGCAGCTCATCATCGGATTGAGCATTATAGGCTGCTCGCCCATGACCAAAATACCTGCAGCCCTTGCTCCGAAAGAAGCAATTTCAATCCCCTTTTCTGTTACTGCTATCTCTTTACTGGATAGTCGCCCCGATACCGCCAGTGCCGAGATGAAATTGCCCCTGATTTCTGCCAGGCAAAGAGAATGGATCATAAAGCCAGGCATAACAGAATCGCAAAAGCAGCAGGCATTTCTGCAGATACAAAATGCCAGTAGAGAAGACCGACTTCAGACACATGCCGTCCTGGAGATTCTGGATGGCTATTACAAGGTTGAGGGAAACAGCCATAGCGTAAGCGAGCATACCCACTTCAGGTGCAAGCTCCATCTCATTGATCCTGCTACTGGCAATACCTGGTTTGCCATAGCAGAAACCTCCTACGTTCACCAGACAATCAATGCTACAGAAAAGCATGCCAAGATGTTATATGAGGCAACCATTCTTAAATGTGTGTCTGTAGCGCTTCAGTATCTGGCCGAAACTCCCCCTCCCCTTTGCCTCAGGGCGGGCTGTAGGCGTGGTGTTTAGTAGCACAAAAGGGTACTCCAATCTTGTATTTTCTGTCTGTGAATATTCCAGATTATAAAAAAGAGGTAATGCCTTGCAGCTAGGGCTGATCTTCTGCGTACATCCTCTTTAATCCCGTTTGCGTATACAGAACATGCAGCTAGCTTCTCCTGCAACATATTCCGTATTTTACGTTTGGTTTCTGATGAAGAAAATCTTACCCCTGCTTCTGCTGCTGACTGGCCTGGGCTATACTGCTGCCGCGCAACTTACCAGCCAGGCGTATGGCCAGCCCCTGCTGGTGCTAACTGAGCTAGATCCCGGCCTGCGGGTACCCGGCTCCGATGTGCCCTCCTTTGCCCTGTATGATTCGGGGCATATCATTTACCGGCAGCAGCAGAAAGGGGGTGTGCGCTACTACCAGACCCAGCTGGCACAGGAGCAGCTGCAGGAGCTGATCGGCAGCCTGGGCATCAGCAATGAGCTGCTGGAGTTGCCCCAGCCCCCCTCCCCTGTAAGCCGACGGCGCCCCCTACGCCAGACCGAACTTTACATTAACCTGGATACTACCGTGGTGAAGCAGGTAAGCGGAAACCTGCGCCAGGACGAGCGCGCCCGCAAAGCCGCCCCCCCGGCCTTCCTACGGGTGTACGACAAGCTGGTGGCCTATGCCGATGAGCAGGCGCTGGAATGGGTTCCGGAAAAAATCGAAGTCCTGTTTACGGATGCGCTGAAACCGCCCAGGAAAACGCTGAAATGGCCGGCCCACTGGCCAACCCTAAAATCACCGGATACTATCTGGCGGTCGGAGAAGCTCTACAGTGTGTACCTGGATAAAGCCCACTATGCAGAATTTTTAGAGCTGATGCAGCAGCTGGACGATAGCCAGGCGGTGGAAGTGAATGGTAAAACCTTTACGGTCAGCTACCGGCTGCCCTTTCCCAACATTGTGCAGACCAGCGCAGACTAAGCCTGGCTGGGGAAGTCCGGCTGGGGAAGCCCCCAGGACATTTCCTACTCCCGAAGAAGGCTGGCATAACAGCTTGCTTTAGACATGCTTGGACATGCAGAGGCGGCAGGTTGCTGCTGCCGGTCTCTCCCCCTGCTCTCTTCCCAAAACGCATGCGCTGCACCCCTGCCAGCGGGGCATGGGGTGTGTTTGGGCAAAGGCCTGCCTCCCGGGCGCTGGCAACTGGTCCGGCAACACTGGCAAATAAGAGAGCCTCGGCTGTAGTCTACAGTCGAGGCAATCCTGTCATATAAGCGGGGGCTGCTTTAGCGCCCTCGTACCAAGTGCATGATTAGCGAAATTACCAGGAGTACTAAGAAAATGTAGAAAATGATCTTAGCAATGCCGGCTGCTCCTGCTGCGATACCGCCAAAACCTAGTACGGCGGCAATCAGCGCAATAACAAGAAAAATTACAATCCAACGTAACATAGTTTTAAAAATTTGATTGAAAGATGTTCTATTAAGCATATTTCAACGCAAAATGTTTTGGAGGGTTGTCGGCAGACCGTTCAGCAAGCCCTCCAAAACAAGAAAAGCCCGACCTAACGATCGGGCTATCAAAGAGTTAGCACATCAGCAAATTAACCGATTTGCACGCGCTTAAACTTGGTAACCGTCATGCCCTTGTTCACAGAATCAAGGTACTTCTCTACTGTTAGGCTGTTGTCTTTCACAAACTGCTGCTCCAGCAGGGTGTTGTCTTTGTAGAACTTGTTGAGCTTGCCCTGGGCAATTTTATCGATCATGTTCTCGGGCTTGCCTTCGGCACGTACTTGGTCGCGGGCAATCTCCAGCTCCTTTTCAATGGTAGAGCTGTCTACGCCAGAGCGGTCTACGGCTACGGGATTCATGGCGGCAATTTGCATGGCCACATCCTTGCCGGCACCTTCGTAATCGCCGCCTACCGTGGTAAGAGCTACCATTACCCCCAGCTTGCCGTTGGAGTGAATATAGGGAACCACCTTTTCGCCGCTCATACGCTCATAGGCCAGAATGTCGATCTTCTCGCCGATCTTGCCCACCATTTCAGTGATTTTTTCTTCTACCGTGCGCCCATCGGCTGTCTTGGTCTGCTTCAGGTCCTGAGTAGTAGCCGGGCTGTTTTTAACGGCAGTTTCCAGAATCGCCTGGCCCAGTTGCTGAAAGTCGGCGTTTTTGCCTACGAAGTCTGTTTCGCAGCCCAGAGCAATAAGCACGCCTTCAGAAGCGTCGCCATTGGTTTGCACAAAAACAGCTCCCTCTGAGGTTTCACGGTCGGCGCGGCTGGCGGATACTTTCTGACCTTTTTTACGCAGGATATCGATCGCTTGCTCAAAATCTCCGTTGGCTTCGGTGAGGGCTTTTTTGCAGTCCATCATACCGGCGCCAGTCATCTGGCGGAGCTTGTTCACATCTTGTGCGGTAATAGCCATTATCTAGAATTTTTGGGTTGAAAAATGCAGTGCAAAGATAGTAAAAACAAAAATTGAACACCAATTGGAATCAGTGTTCAATTTTTGTAACAGATTGAGTATAGGATTGTTAAGATTCGGTTGTTGTTTCTTCCGCTTCGTCTAGGGCACGCTTCTCAGCTTCGCCTTCCTTCTGCTTGGTATCTTCCTTATCCTTTTTACGCTCCTGCAGACCTTCTTCAATAGCTCTGCCAAAGGCATGTACCAGCAGGCTGATTGATTTGAAGGCGTCGTCGTTGGCGGGGATAGGGTATTCTACCTGCGTAGGGTCAGAGTTTGTATCCACCAGCGCAAACACCGGAATGTTGAGTTTCTGAGCTTCTTTAACGGCAATATGCTCCCGCTTAATGTCTACCACAAACAGGGCAGCTGGCAGGCGGCTCTGGTCGGCAATACCGCCCAATACGCGCTCCAGTTTCTCGCGCTCGCGGCCGATCATCAGACGCTCGCGTTTCGCAAGATTTTTTACTGTCTGCTCATCCTTCATCATCTTATCCAGATTGGTCATCTTTTTAAGTGATTTGCGGATGGTAGCAAAGTTGGTAAGCATACCACCTAACCAACGCTCAGTCACGAAAGGCATTTTAAGGCGTTCTGCCTCCTGCTTCACGATGTCTTGCGCCTGCTTCTTGGTGGCAACAAACATGATTTTTTTGCCTGAACGAACGATTTGTTTAACAGCGTTGGATGCTTCGTCAAGAGCTGCTAAGGTTTTGTTCAGGTCGATGATATGGATACCGTTCTTCTCCATGAAGATGTACGGCGCCATTTTTGGGTCCCACTTTCTTGTTAAGTGTCCGAAGTGAACACCAGCATCCAGTAAGTCTTTATAGGTAATTTCAGCCATTATAAATGATTACAAGAGATATATGAATATTAGCGCTTGCTGAACTGGAATCTTCTGCGGGCTTTTCTGCGACCGTATTTCTTACGCTCCACCATACGGGGATCACGGGTCAGGAAGCCTTCTTTCTTCAGTTCAGGGCGGTTGTCGGCATCTGCCTCAACCAGTGCGCGGGCAATGGCCATGCGAATGGCTTCTGCCTGGCCTTTAATGCCGCCGCCATCAACATTGATGTTGAGGTCGTAATTGCCTACCACCTCAATGGTGGAAAGGGGCTGCTTAACGATGGTTTGGAGTACCTCTGTTGGGAAGTAGGTAGCCAAATCCCGCTCGTTAACAGTAATCTTACCGCTGCCGTCCTGCATGTACAGGCGGGCTACGGATGTCTTACGTCTACCGATGGTATTGATCATGTCCAATCCTTACTCTTAAAGTAGTTTAATTTCTTTTGGCTGTTGGGCAGCATGCGGATGCTCGGCACCGCCGTATACAAATACGTTGCGGAAGATCTCACGACCCAGACGGGTGCGCGGCAGCATGCCTTTTACAGCTTTTTCTACAACCAATGCAGGGTTTTTGTCCATCAGCAGGCGAGGAGAGGCAAAGCGCTGTCCACCTGGGTACCCAGTGTGGCGAATGTACACCTTGTCTGTCATCTTCCGGCCGGTGAGCTTTACCTTCTCGGCATTGATAACGATTACGTTGTCACCGCAATCGACATGCGGAGTAAAGCCAGCCTTGTGCTTTCCCCGTGCGATTTTTGCGATCTGACTGGCCAAACGGCCCAGAACCTGGTCAGTAGCGTCAACTACCACCCACTCTTTCTGGACAGTCGCCTTGTTCAATGAAGCAGTTTTGTAACTAAGCGTATCCACGTTTAGACGATGGTTTGAAATAATACAACAACCCTAAAAAAGGGACACAAAGATAGAAATTCCCTTTTGAATTTGCAAATGTAGGCAATTTTTTGAAAATCACCTACTTGCCCCTCCTCCTATTGCCACCTGCTGAGCTGCTTTACAGCTACGGCAAAATCTTTGAAGTAGGGCGCTTCTACCTTAATCTCGCTGCCATCCAGGTCTGCAAAAATAAGCGAGTAGGCATGCAGGGCCACCCTGCGGATCAGGGGCAGCTCTTCGGTATGCTTCTTCAGGTTGTAGTTGCGCTTGATCTCGCTTAACAAAAGGGGCTTGCCGCCATAGGCCTCATCGCCGCTGATGGGTGCCCCAAGCGATTTCAGGTGAATGCGGATCTGGTGCTGGCGCCCGGTGATGGGGCGGCACTCTATAAGGGTATGGGCCCGGTAGGCCTCCAGGGTGGTAAACAGGGTTTCGGCCGGCTTGCCCTCCAGCTTGTTAATGGTCACCAGCCCGTTGTTCATCTGCAGAATGGGCAGCTCTACCCGCTCCTGCCGAAACTCGTGCAGGCCATCGGCAATGGCATGGTAGATCTTCTGCACCTGCCGCTTTTCAAACTGTATGGCCAGGTGACGGTAGGCCTCCGGTACTTTGGCAAAGGCTATACAGCCGCTGGTTTCCTTATCCAGCCGGTGGCAGGCCTGGGCATCGGGCACCAGCTCCCGCACCCAGTCCAGCAGGTTGTTGGGATCGTTTCGATCGCTGAGCGTAGCCACAAAAGCGGGCTTGTTGAGCACCAGATAGTGCTCATTCTCAAAAAGTATAAGGTCCTTAAGGTGGGGCTGTTTCATAGAGGGGCCAAAGTTGCAGCTTCTGCTTTTTAATACAAACAAGCTCCCCCTTTTTTGTTATATTTATATAGGTAAGGGGTATGAGGTATGGGGTACCTGCCTCGCCGGCAGGCGGGTGAGGCGGAGGCAGCCATTACCTTTTGTCTGGGGAAGCAGGCTTGAGGAGCTTCTGCTGCGCATGCTCCCCTTTGCGCACGGCGGCCTCTCCAACCCCTATACCTCGTACCTGATACCTCACACCCCATACCCCATACCCCTATGGACCCCATTGCACACTTCATTGAGCGCCACACGGCCGAACAGCGCCGGCTGATGCTGCAGCTGCGGGAGCTGATTCTGCAGGCGGCGCCGGCCATAGAAGAAAGCCTTAAGTGGAAGATCCCCTTTTATGCCCATCAGGGCCTGCTCTGCTATCTTAATCCTACCCCTGGCGGCATTTGCCTGGGCTTTTGCCGGGGCGCCCTGCTGAGCAATGCCGGGGGCCTGCTCACAGGGGAGGGAAAAGAAGTGCGGCTGCTCCACCTCACCTCCGATACTCCCCTGCCCCTGGATGCCATCCGGCAGCTGCTCCAGGAAGCCCTGCTGCTGAACGAAACAATGCAGCGCCGCAAAAATTATTATGTATAGCGGAGCATCAAGCGCTGCGGGCTCCTGCTAGCTTTGCAGCGCTTTAATCAAGAGCCTCCGCGTCTTTTTATGGACATCAATACACAGTATACTACTGACCCTGCCGCCCTGGAAAGGGCCTACGATGCCCTGGCAGATAGCCTGGCCGAAAAAGGATATGCCCTGCTGGATGCCTTTCTTTCAGCGGAAGAATGTGGAGAGATCCGCGCCATCATAGACCGGCATGAGGAAAACGGCCGCCTGAAAAAAGCCGGGATCGGCACCGGGCAGGATTTCCAGGTAGACCGTAGCATCCGCGGCGACCTGATCCGCTGGATTGAGCCCGAGCAGGTAGCCCCTGTTACCCAGGCCTACCTGGCCCGCCTGCACCAGCTCATGGAGTTTCTGAACCGCACCCTCTACCTGAGCCTGAAAGATTCGGAGCTGCACTATACCGTATACCCCCCGGGTAAGCGCTACCAGCGCCACCTGGACCAGTTTCGCCTCAACGACCACCGCCGCCTGTCGGTGATCTGCTACCTGAACGAGGACTGGCAGCCCGAGCATGGCGGCGAACTGCGCCTGTACCTGCCCGACGGCCAGGGGGGTGAAACCATCAAGGATGTGCTGCCGGTGGCCGGCCGCTTTATTTGCTTTCGGAGCGATCTGCTGGAGCATGAGGTACTGCCTGCCACCCGCCACCGCTACAGCATTACCGGCTGGCTGCTGGACCAGCTGGCGGAGCTTACGCATTTGTAGGGAGGGGTGCAGAGGCTGGGGAGCAGACTCCTGCGCAGAAAAAGGATGCATCTGGTATAGGGTACAAGCAATAGGGTATAGGGATAACCTGAGGAGAGAACCTCCCCTGTACATTTTTAGTATCTTCAGGGAATCTCCTGTACCTGCCGGCCAACCAGGTGCCCTATACCTTGTACCCCTTCTTACCTAAAGTCCCTACTGCCACTACACCTTTAGAAGCGGTACTGAAGCGCCAGCCCATCATACGGCCCGGAAATAGGCATCAGGCTAAAATTCTGCCTACCGCTCACTTTGTGCAGATGCGGCACCAGAATGCCAATGGAGGCGCCAAGGGCATAGCCCACCAGGTTATCGCTTAAAAAGTGCTTGCCCGCATGAAGACGCCCGGCCCCAACGGCCGCCGGAATAATGGCCGCTCCGGCCCATACCCAGGCCCGGGCCCGGCTGTTGGGATAATAATCGTTAAATACCTTGGCGGCAAAAAAAGTAGCACTGGCCGTAGCGGCCGTATGGCCTGCAAAAAAGGAGTTGGTGGCTTTAATGTCGGTGCGGTCGTCATTATCAGGATCGGCATTGTAGACCAGGGGGCGATGGCGGTTGAGCCAGCCCGCCGAATGGGTATAGAATGTACCGGTAATGGACATGGTCTCCAGGTAAAGCAGGCCAATCTGCCAGAAATCCTTTCGGGTGCGCTCGCCCCCCAGGGCTACTACCAGCGGCAGGCCAAAGGAACCGTAGAAAGGAATATCAGTGAGGTCGGAGATCCGGGCATCGAAATTGCCCGCCGCCCAGCGATCAAACTTGGGCACATTGGCTTTTGCCTGCTCGGGGTACAGGGCTACCCAGTCCAGGTACTCTTCTGACAGGGGGTCTTTGGCATTCATGATGCTGAGGCCCCAGGCACTCATGCCAATGCCGGCAGCGCTTATAACGCCATCGGTCCAGCTGGTTTTATATACTTTAGTGGGGGCAGTAGTAGTTGCGCCAGAATCCTGCGCAATAAGGGGTAGGGCTGCCAGTAGGTAGCAGCTTATAAAAAGTGCACTAAAACGCTTCATAATACTGTCGGCTCAAAAAATAGGCTGTTTGATAAACTCGTTACATAAGTTAACGGTGTACTTACAGCTAGGTTAGGCTAGGAGGCTTCTGCCAGACAACATTTTTTGTACTTTTCCCCACTGCCGCAGGGGCAGGGGTCGTTTCGGCCGGGTTCCTTGCTGGTGTCCAGCACTTCTGGCCCCAGCTGAGCTTCCAGCCGGGCCTCCAGCTGAGCAGGATTCTGGTTAAAGACCCGGCTGAGCAATTTGTATACCCTGGGGTGGTTTTCCAGCAGTTTACGGGGCCGTTCAAAAAAGTATTCGGTCATTACGGCAAAGAATTCGGCCCGGTTGGTAGCGCCATAGGGGTTGATCTCGGATTTGCCTTTTTTGATGAGCCTGGTTTTTTCCCGGATCAATTCTTCCCAGGCTTCGGTCATTTCGGGACTCAGGAAGTGCTCGGGCAGGCCATCGGTGCTGCCGTCCTGCTCATCGAGCAGGTGGGCGAATTCATGCAGGCCTACATTGCGGCTGTCTTTGGGATTGGCAAAGCCCTGCACCAGCGCCTGTTTGCTAAAGACCACCATGTGCTGGTTGCCCTGGGGCTTGATCTGCCCGGCCACTATGTTTTGCCGGCCGGGCTCCGGCGAGTGTACCGATACGGCCCCGTCGGTTAGGTATACCTCGCCCAGGTTGGGGTACTCCCACTCCCGGTAACCCCAGGTGGGGATCACGGCGGCAGCCGCTATCAGTAAGCGGCTCAGGTCATCTACCTCTGTCTTGATGCCTACAATAGAGGTCTGGGCCAGAAACACCAGAACGCGCTGCTCAAAGCGCCGCTTGCCACGCCGGCCCAGCCCCTTGTAAAAGGCCACTTTGGAGGCCAGCTGGTGGCGCCATTCCCTGGAGAATTCTTCCCGAAGCGCCTTTTTGGCCAGGCGCTTTTTGCGGGTGGCCCAGCGAATGTAGATAAAAAGTATGAGGCCCATAAAGGCCAAAAATGCCAGTAAGCGTGGGGTATCCATAAGAGGTAACACTGCCAAAATACGGCAGCAGCTCTTAGCTTACGAAAAAAGGCTTTTGAGGTTGATAGCCCGGGGGCTGGCAGCAGGGAGCATTTTGGCGTGGCTCTGGCTACTCCGCCAGCTCGGTCTGCTGGCTTCTGCTGCGCTTATCTTTGCGCTTCTTAAGCCTGAAGCTGAACACCGAGCCCTTGCCTACTTCGCTCTGTACATCAATCTGGCTTTTATGCGCCTCCAGGATATGTTTTACAATGGCCAGCCCAAGGCCGGTGCCGCCACTAACCTTGGCCCGGCTTTTCTCTACCCGGTAGAAGCGCTCAAAAATGCGGTTGAGGTGCTCGGCCGGAATGCCCCGCCCGTTGTCTTTAATCAGCACCCGTATGCGGTCGCCTTCTTCCCGCACCTGGGCCTCTACCCAGCCGCCCCCTTCGGGGCTGTCGTTGGAGTATTTGATGGCATTGGAGGTAAGGTTGGTAATCACCTGCTGAATGCGCTGCTTATCGGCCCATACCCAGAGCTGCTCGGGAAAATCAGCCGGCAGGCGCAGGGCTATGCCCTGGCTTTCGGCTTTGCCTTCCATCTGGTCAAAAACTGCACGGATAAGCTCGGCCAGGTTAAAATAGCTGTAATACATCCGGATCTGCTTGGTCTCCAGCTGGGAGAGCATCAGCAGGTCCTGTACCAGCACATCCAGGCCATCCAGGCTATTGGCCGCTTTTTGCAGAAAGCGGGTACGTACCGCCTCATCGTCTGCCGCACCATCCAGCAGGGTGTAGATGTAGCCCTGGGCGGCAAAAATGGGGGTCTTGAGCTCGTGCGACACATCGGCCAGAAACTCCCGCCGAAAGTCGGCCATGCGCTTGAGCTCTTCTATCTCGCGCTGCTTGAGGCCGGCAAAGTTAAAGATCTCCTGGTTGATGCGCCGCAGGGGGTTGCGCGTATCCTTGGCGCTGGCCTCCTGCAAAAAGCTCAGGTCTTTTTTCTTGAGCTTGTGCAGCACTTCATGAATGTGATTGATCTCCCGGAAGATAAAAAACTCCAGGGTGATAAAGGAAAGCAGGTAGGTAGCCGCCCCGGCCACCAGAAAACTAACCAGTACGCCCAGGGAAGAGACCCCATCTACCAACGAAAGAAAGGCTGCGGTAATGCCGGCAACCGAAAGCGCCAGTAAAATGGCAACCGCCCGAGCTGTATGTAACATCGTAAAGGCCTTGATGGCGCTGCTACTAAGTTAGTTCAATTCAAATTTATAGCCTACCCCCTTTACGGTGGTGATGTAGCCCTCGCCTATTTTTTCGCGCACCTTGCGGATGTGCACATCTACTGTACGGGCCAGCACATATACATCGCTGCCCCAGATGTTGTGCAGGAGATCATCGCGGCTAAACACCTTGGTGGGATTCTGGGCCAGAAAATAAAGCAGCTCAAATTCTTTTTTGGGCAGGGTAACCTGCTCTTCACGGATGCTTACGGTGTAGCTGGAGCGGTCTATGACCAGGTCGCCAATGCTGATCTTGCTGTCGGATTTTTTCTTTTTGGTCTCGCGCCGAAACAGGGCGCTCAGGCGGCTCATCAGGGCGCGGGGCTTTATGGGCTTGATGATGTAATCATCGGCCCCCACCTCAAACGCGGCAATTTCGGAGTACTCCTCAGCCCGGGCGGTTAGAAAAATAATGTAGGCATTCTGCATCTCGGGCAGCTCCCGCAGCTGGCGGCAGGTCTCTACCCCATCCTGCTCGGGCATCATAATATCAAGCAATACCAGATCAGGCGAAAAATGGCGGGCTTCTTCTACTCCTTTTTTGCCATTGAGGGCGGTGCGCACCTGGTAGCCTTCTTTTTCCAGGTTGTATTGGAGCAGTTCCAGAATATCGGCCTCATCATCTACTAAAAGTACCTTGTGCTGGGGCTTCATAGGGGGTATGGCAACGGTTCGTTTACCTAAATGTACGCCCTTTTTAGCAAGTGCCCAAAGCCCTGCGGGGATGTTACGCCGATTTAAACTGCCGGTAACATTGACATAACCTAGCGCCGCTTGCTCTTGTGAAAATCGCGGATATCGATCTCTACGGCGCCCACCATCATTTCGGCTTTTATCTTCAGGGGGATCTTGTTCTCATCGTCCGAGATCCAGATGCGCACGGCATTTTCACCTTTGAACAGTTTGTTATCAGGCAGGATGGGGGTGAGCACCAGGGCATCCATCTTGCCCATCTCGGTCTTGATGGTTTCCCGACCCAGAAAGCGCACCTTAAAATCGTAGACCTCCTTATCAAAAAAGGCATCTACCTTCAGGATCTCACCGGTTTTGATGGTGGTATAATTGAGCGTACGCAGGTAATAGTAGCCGCTTACCAGGTCCTGCACATAGGCAGGCACATCAAATACCTCGGTGCTTTCAATCTCCCGGCCGTTTTTAGACAGGTTGGACACTACTGCCTTGCGGTTGAGCTGCTGAAAGTGCACCATTTCATTTTTGCGGTACTTGCCCTCCCGAATGTGGCGATAGAACTGGTGAGGGGCCATGGCGGCGGTGTCCATATAGGTGCCCCAGTTGTCCTTTACGTTAAAGAGCTTATCGGCCAGACCGGTGGTGCGCCCGTGGATATCGATCTTGTAAGTAGGCCGATTGTTGATGATGTGGATCTTTTTATCAATGGAGAGCTCGGCCTCACCCGCCGTTACAAAGCCATAGTGCACCCGGTACATGATTTTCTCGCCGGGGCCAAAAGCAGTGCTGGGCAGGCGCCGGTAGCCATCGTTGCTGGCAGCGCTTACCAGCAATATCGGGAGCAAAAGTATAGGAATCAGTCGTTTCATACTAGCAAGACAAATCAACATCCGTACCAAAATAGTACGACTAACGCCCGTAGCGTTTTTTATAGTATGTTAAAAATTGAGTCAGGTCGCCGCCAAATTCTTCCTCAAAGGCTGTTTCCAGCTCCTCAAGTCCGCCGCTATACCTTTCATACGACATAAAATAGGCATTGTTGGGCTGCTGCTCGGCAAAGAACCGGCGCCAATCTTCGGCCCGGTGCAGCGGCAGGGCGGCCGTTTCGTCTATGATCTGCTGAATGAGCGCCTGCTTTTGGGCCTGTTTCTGAGGCTCGGGCAGGCTTTCCGGAAAGCTGCTGTAGAGGCTATCCAGGCGGCTCAACCCCCTGAGTACATGCTGGCTAAACAGATGCCGGTCCTGATACCGCTCCTGGTAGCGCTGCAGGGGCTCGCCCTGGGGGCCAAAGCGGTCTTTCAGAAACAGCAGGGCCCCCTGGTGGCCGATAAAGGAGGCCAGGTTTTCATTGAACATAAGCGAATCCTTTACAAAAATGGTGGCATGGGTTAGCTCATGCAGCACGGTATTGGCTACATCGCCCTCGGGCCTGAAGAGCATGTTGCTGAGAATGGGGTCTCTGAACCAGCCCAGCGTGCTCCAGGCGCTTACCGGGCGAATGTGCGTATCCCAGCCGGCGGCATCCAGCTCGGCCTTTTCGGCCAGGGCCCGCTCATGGTCAAAGAACCCTTTGTAGGAAACAGTGCCCACAACAGGAAAGCGCCACTCCCTATTCTCCAGCTTGTAGGGGTGGCAGGCGGTAATTACCCAAAGGATCTCCTGCCCCTTCTGGTCATAGAGTGTGGTGTAGTTGTTGGTTTCCTTCAGGCCCAGCCGGGCTACGCCCCATTCCCGTATGTCGCCGATGAGCAGCAGGCGTTGCTTCAGGCTGTCGGGCACAGCGGGATCCTGCAGCACCTCCTCCAGCGGGCGGGCATTCCAGAGTACCTCCAGCTGGCCTCTGCCCTGCATAAGCCCGTAACTGATCAGCTCCCGCTGCCAGAGGATGAGCACCAGCAACACCCCCCCAGGGCAAGGGCTATTTTTTTCCACATCCTGCTATTTCTTTTTGTGTTTGTTCCAAAGCCCAAAGCCCGCCCGATAGTTCAGGTAAATGCTGTTGGCAAAATCGAGCCGGCCTTCGCCAAAATCATAGAACGGTTCCAGGCGCAGGCTTAGTGCCAGGTGGCGGCCTATGGGAATCTCATTCAGCAGCCGCAACATCAGCAGGCGCCGCTGTCGGCTTACCGCATTGGGGTTTACAAAGGTATCGGAATCGGAGCTGAACAGGGGCGCCCCCTTGATGGGGATGTAGCTGTCACCCTGCCAATACGTCAGCATAAAGCCGCCCAGTTTGGTGTAGGCCGCCGCATTCAGGTACAGGCCCCAGCCCTGCTTAAAGGGCGCCCGCAGTTCATGGGAGGCATCATGATAGGCCAGCACATAGGGCTGCAGGCTCCAGCTGTGCAGAAACCGCCGGTCTACAGCCCGCTGCAGCTCCAGGCCCCCGGCCAGGTTTACCCGGGTGATCAGGGGGGTAGGTCGGTATCGATTTGCCCGCCCTGGTGAAAAGCCAGCATCTGCAGGGGCAGCACCAGGCGGGTCTTTTCTTTTTTGGCCAGATCCAGCCGGCTGGAGAAACCACCCGACACCCGCTCCTGAAAGGGGCTGCCCAGGTAAATGGTGCGTTCCCAGTCGATCCACACATCCAGCCAGAAGCGCTCCTTTTCATACAGCAGCTGCAGCCCTTCTTCAAGGCGGTCTACCATTACCCGCTCAAAATCATACATAGGCTCAATCAGCTGGTGGTTAAGGCTGCCCTGCAGGGTGCCAAAGATCAGCTGCAGGCTATCAAAACGGGCCTGGATGCGAAAAACGGGTTGCACCTCCTGCAGGCGGTTGGTGCCAAAATCATCGCGCATGAACAGGCCGCCCCATACCCGCACCCGCGCATCGGGCTGGTAGCTGAGCCAGGCCATGCCCTGGTAGCCAAAGTAGGTGTAGCCATCGGCAAAGCGCTGAAAGTACTCGTTGTTTCGGCTAAAGCCCAGCGCATAGGTGTGCAGCTGCAGTTTGCCGCTGTCGGCTGCCACTACGGGAAAGCGCAGGTAAAAGGCCTCGTTGTTGAGCTGCCCCCGGGCCGGCAGCCCAAGGCCTAGCAGCAAGAGCATCAGCGCTTTAAAAAAAAGGGAAGCAGGCGGGGCTTCTGAAAAAATTTCAATAGATTGAACAAGAGGCTTGGAGGTCTCAAAAAGACGTTTATATTTGCGAAAAATATTAGCAAAAACCATTAGCAAAAAAGGGGTTAAAAAGGCTGCGGCACCGAACTTTTAGGCAGCCAAAAACCTTTGTATAGAGTGCGGGTACATTGCCCTGACACAACAGCAAAGCTAAAAATTTTAGTGCATACCATGAGTGATAATCAGGAAAAATTAAAAGCCCTTCAGCTCACCCTTGACAAGCTGGAGAAAACCTACGGCAAAGGTACCATCATGAAGCTCAGCGATGAGAAGGTGGTAGACGTGCCTGCCATCAGCACCGGTTCGCTGGGGCTTGACATTGCCCTGGGCATTGGCGGTATTCCCCGCGGCCGTGTGATCGAGATCTACGGTCCGGAATCCAGCGGTAAAACCACCCTTACCCTGCATTGTATTGCCGAAGCGCAAAAACAAGGCGGCATGGCGGCCTTTATTGATGCCGAGCATGCCTTTGACCGCACCTATGCCGAGAAGCTGGGCATCGACACCCAGAACCTGCTGATCTCACAGCCCGACAATGGCGAGCAGGCCCTGGAGATTGCCGAGCACCTGATCCGCTCAGGCGCTATCGACATTATTGTGATCGACTCCGTGGCGGCCCTGGTACCAAAAGGCGAGCTTGAAGGCGAAATGGGCGAGAGCAAAATGGGTCTTCAGGCCCGTTTGATGAGCCAGGCCCTGCGTAAGCTCACCGGCGCCATCAACAAGACCAACTGTACCTGTATCTTCATCAACCAGCTGCGCGAGAAAATCGGTGTGATGTTCGGCAACCCCGAAACCACCACCGGTGGTAACGCCCTGAAGTTCTACGCCTCGGTGCGCCTGGACATTCGCCGCATTGGCCAGATCAAGGAAGGTGCCGACAACATTGTGGGCAACCGCACCCGGGTAAAGGTAGTGAAGAACAAGGTAGCGCCCCCTTTCAAGCAGGTGGAGTTCGACATCATGTACGGCGAAGGGGTATCCAAAGCCGGTGAGATCCTGGATTTGGGCGTAGAGCTGGACATCATCAAGAAATCCGGCAGCTGGTTCTCCTACAACGATCAGAAGCTGGGCCAGGGCCGCGATGGTGTAAAACAACTGATCAAGGACAATCCCGAGCTGACCGAAGAACTGGAGAAAAAGATCCGCGCCAAGATCAAGGGCGAGCACCTGGAAGAGCCCATTCCGGCAGCGGAGTAGGTTTGTTGGAGAAGTTAGAAGATAGACGTTAGACGTTAGAACTTCGGTGCTATAGAAAAGCCCTGCTGAGTGATTCGGCGGGGCTTTTTTTGTGCTGGGTGGTGAAGGTGGTTTTAGAGGCTGCCTTGGGATTGTTGGTGAAAACACCAACAATTGGGGGGGCTTAGGCGGCGTTTTGTTCTATTGGTTTTATGTTATCAAGCTCATCTTTTTGCTGCTCTCTTTCCTCTTCAAGATCATAATCATCCTGAAGGCCCATCCAGAATTTAGCGGATGTTCCAAAATACTTGCTTAGGCGAAGGGCTGTGTCCGCAGTTATTCTTCTTCTGCCTTTGATGATCTCACTAATGCGGGTCTGCGGGATAAACGTCTCTTTGGATAATCGGTAGGCAGAAATGCCCAGCGGCACCAGAAACTCTTGTTGCAATATTTCGCCGGGATGTATATTTTCCAACTTGTTCATATGTTGCTGCATTAATGATAATCCACAATTTTCACCTCGAAAGCATTGCTGCCATTCCAGCGGAATATGATTCTCCACTGGCTGTTAATCCTGATGCTGTAGAACTCTTTCAGGTCGCCGCTAAGCTTCTCCAGTCTGTTGGATGGCGGGATTCTCAAATCCTGAATATCCTGTGAGTTGTTCAGCATCCTCAACTTGCGCCTGCTTATCTGCTGAATCTCGTTGGGCAATCTTTTTGATCGCTCACCATTCCATATCTTCTCTGTTTCCTTATCGCCAAAAGTGCTGATCATAGTTACGCGCTACGATAGTAACGCTAAAGATAAGTAGGATGTTCCGCATGGGCAAGTCTGTGCTACAGCTTCAGTCCCTATCCCACTGCCTTTAAACTTCCTTTAAATGAAAAAATCAAAAAGTTCATAAGCGGATAGGCTATCTTGCGGTTATACCATAGAACGGATACAACACCTTACCAGATGAGATATATTTTACTCCCCCTGGCCTTTCTTTTTTCCCTCTCCGCCCTTGCCCAGCAGGTAGCCCTTACCTTTCGGGTGGATATGCGCCAACAGACGGTGTCCGCAAAGGGGGTGCATGTGGCGGGCTCCTTTCAGCAGGCGGCAGGTTTTGGCAGTAACTGGAATCCGGGGGGTACACCCCTGAGCGATGCCGATGGCGACGGCATCTGGGAAACTACGGTACAGGTACCGGCCGGCCGTCT
>NZ_AODQ01000027.1 GCF_000348925.1 Cesiribacter andamanensis AMV16
CCCCTCGCTGCGCACAGAAGGCCTGCGTGTAGTGGGCCCCCAGGGCGATATCCCCAAGGCCGGACAGCGAGCCTATGTAAAAGGCACTTCATGAACTATCTGTGGCCGGCGCAGGATGTGCGCATCCGCCTGAGCTCCCTCCATCCGCAGGTTTCAGTACCCCAGCCCGAGCAGGCGCTGGGGAGCATGGGCATGCTGCAGCAGCTTGAGCTGGCAGAGGAGGGGTTTGTGATCGACCTCCACCCAGACCTGTCCCCCAATGCCGAGATTGTGCTCAGGCTGGACTATTCGGCTGCCGGCTATGAGGATTTTCAATTCATTCGGGTGCTGCTCAACCCCTCCTTCTATACCCTTCGGGAAAATAAGATAGCCACAACCATAAGTGGTACCGGCCGGGTGGGCTATGAAGATGGCGCCAAGACCCGCGGCATAGGTTTTGAGTTTCAGGAAGAGAACATGCTCTATGAGATGGGCCTGATGATTGGGGTTGATAGCCAGCGGGTGGTAAGCAGCGTACGGGCCCAGAGTGGCATACACGATGATTTTGTAGAGCTGGAGCGGCTGGAGCGGCAAGAGCCGGGCACCATTGCCGATGTAGAGGTGAGCGGCCGCTTTACCGATGCCCGGGCCTACCACACCCGCCAGCTGGGGGTAGAGGTAGCCTATCGCATCTACGCCTGGCGGGAGGCCCCGCATGACCAGTCGCTGCTGTTTATCTACAAGATCTATAACCGCACTGCCGCCCCCCTGGAAAAGTTGGTGGTGGGCTACTTTGCCGACTGGGACATCAACCCCCAGGGCTATAAAGATCTGGCCGACTGGGACCCCAACACCCAAACGGCCCTTGTTTACGCTGCCCCCAAAGAAGGGCGGCGCGTAGCCGGCGTCCAGCTCCTGGGCGCTACGCCCAATTACTGGGCCATGGATAATACCACCCATCTGCAGGAAGGAAACATAGGGGTGTATGACGGCTTTACGGAAGCCGAAAAGTACAAGGCCCTCTCCAGCGGCATAGCCAACCCCAGGGCCGGAGAGCCCGAGCAGGGAAGCGATGTGAGCATAGCCCTTGGAGCCGGCCCGTTTAGCCTGGCGCCGGGTGATTCCCTCACCGTAGCCTTTGCCCTGCATGGGGCCGGCTCCATAGACGAGCTGCTGGCTGCCGCAGCACATATACAGGACTTATGGGAGCATACGGCCGGCCTGCATACGCCCACCGGCCTTGTGGCCAATAGCCTGCCGGGGCTGCAGCTGTACCCCAACCCCAGCAGGGGAGAAGTTACCCTCCACTGGCCTGAGCAACAGCAACTGCCCTATACCCTGCGGGTGTTTGATAGGGCTGGCCGGCTGGTACAGGTGCAGCAGGCTACGGGTGCCGGGGCAGGGGGCATACGGCTGCAGCTGCCTCCCCAGGGGGGGCTATACCTGCTGGAGGTTCAGCAGGGGGGCAGACGAGCCCTGCGCCGGGTGCTGGTGCACTAGACAGGAAGGTGCTGAAATGGATCTAGCTGGCTGAGCGGCTGCTTTCCAGCCGGGCAACATACTGCCGCACACCTTCTTCCAGCTCGGTAAAGGGGTGGGGGTAGCCTATGCCTTTGAGCTTGCCCATATCGGCTTCGGTAAAGTACTGGTAGGTGTCCCGGATATCGGCCGGAGTATCGATAAACTCGATTTGGGCAGGCAGCTGCAGGCTGCTGAATACGGCGGTTACCAGGTCTCTGAAGGTGCGGGCCTTGCCGCTGCCCAAATTGTAAATGCCGCTGTGCTGGCGGTGGTGCATCAGCCAGAGACACACCCGCGCCACATCTTCCACATACACAAAATCGCGCATCTGCTCGCCATCCTTGAAATCGGGGTGGTGGGAGCGAAACAGGCGCATCCTGCCCGTTTCCTGTATTTGCCGGTAGGCATGCCAGATCACCGAGGCCATGCGGCCCTTATGGTTCTCGCCCCAGCCGTAGACGTTGAAGAATTTAAGTCCTGCCCAGAAAAAGGGGGCTTCCTGCTGCTGCAGCACCCATTTGTCAAATTCGTTTTTCGATTCGCCATAGGGGTTCAGGGGCTTAAGCTGCGGAATCAGGGCTTCCTCATCTTTGTAGCCCAGCTCGCCGGCGCCATAGGTAGCGGCCGAGGAGGCATATACCAGGGGGATCTGGTAGGCGGTGCATTTTTGCCAGAGGGCCTTGCTGTAATCGGTATTGAGCTCCCAGAGCAGCTGGTAGTCAAATTCGGTGGTATCGGTGCGGGCGCCTAGGTGAAAGATAAATTCCACCTCCTGTTCGTTTTGATCCAGCCATGCTAAAAAATTCCGGCGGTCAACCCGCTGCAAAAGCTTGGCTCCCTGCAGGTTTTTTTCCTTCTCGGGATTATCAAATATATCAACCGCCACCAGGTAGGTGTAGCCTTCGGCGTTAAGCGCATGTATAAGGCGGCTGCCAATAAAGCCGGCCGCACCGGTAACTACGATCATAGACGTATGCGTTGCAGGTTCAAAAATAACGAATTTCTCCTAAAGGCCCGGGTTCCCACCAAACTAAAGCCCTGCCCGGCGGGTTTGCAGAAAACAGGCCCACTTTCAGAAAATAAGAAAAGGCCGTACCTTTGCCCCCTTACCGTATCGGGTACTCGCACATGGTATACATAAGCCGGAAAGAACATTTTAATGCAGCCCATAAGCTGTATAACCCTAACTGGACCCCTGAAAAAAATACAGAGGTGTTTGGCCCCTGTGCCAATGTGAACTGGCATGGCCACAACTTTGAGCTGATCGTTACGGTGAAGGGTACCCCCGACCCTGAAACCGGCTTTGTGGTAGACCTGAAAAAGCTCAGTACGCTCATTCGCCGGGAGGTGATTGATAAGCTGGACCATAAAAACCTCAACGAGGATGTTGACTTTATGAAGGGAAAAATGGCCAGCTGCGAAAACCTGATCCTGGAGATCTGGAAGATCCTGGAAGTCCCCGTGGGCGACATCACCCCCTATGGCCGGCTGCACAGCCTTCGCCTCTACGAGACCCCCCGCAACTATGTGGAGTATTTTGGGGAATAGGGGATGTTGGTCGATGAACAATGGACAATGGACATCAGACAATGGGGAAAGGGTGTAGAGGAATATATCCTCAACTTTTAATAGCAAAACAGATAGCCCAAATAGATGCCATAATCCGGCTTTGACATTTCACCAAAGGCCCAACGTCCATTGCGGATCGCCGCCAGGCCTATCGTCCATTGTCTGATGTCCATTGTCCATTGTCTATTGTCCATCGTCCAATACCCCTTCTTGTCAATCCCCTCATCCCTTCGTACCTTAACCCCCTATGAAGTATTTTCTGATAGCCGGTGAGCGCTCCGGTGATTTGCATGGAGGTAATCTGGTACGGGCCCTGCGCCAGGAAGATGCGGATGCCAACTGCAGAGGCTTTGGCGGCGAGTATATGGCCCAGGCCGGCATGCAGCTGCTGGTGCACTATGAAAAGGGAGCCTTTATGGGCTTTTTGGAGGTAGCCGCCAATCTGCCAATCATTCTGGGCCTGTTTAGGCGTGCCAAGCAGGAAATTCTCAAATTCCGGCCCGATGTGATCATCCTCATTGACTATGCCGGTTTTAACCTGCGCATGGCCAAGTGGGCCAAAGAAAAGGGCTTTAAGGTCTACTATTATATTTCGCCTAAGATCTGGGCCTGGAACCAGAAGCGGGCGCTCAAGATCAAAAAGTATGTAGACCGTATGTTTGTGATCATGCCCTTTGAGCAGGAGTTTTACCAGCGCTGGGGCATGACGGTCGATTTTGTGGGCAATCCCCTGCTGGATGCCATCCGGGACTTTACTCCCAAACCGGAGTTTCGCAGCCAGAACAGTCTTTCCCGTAAACCCATCATTGCGCTCTTACCCGGCAGCCGCAAGCAGGAGGTGGCTAGCCTACTGGAGGTGATGCTGCCGGTGAGCCGCCACTTTCCCGATTATACCTTTGTAATTGCCGGGCTTACTACCCTTCCTGCCATCTTATATGCTCCTGCCGAGGGCTACCCCAATGTGCAGATTGCCTATGATCAGACCTACGAGCTGCTCAGCGAGGCCTCTGCTGCTGTTGTTGCCTCCGGCACGGCTACGCTGGAAACAGCCCTGTTTGAAGTGCCGCAGGTAGTGGTGTACAAAACCGGCTGGACTACCTACCAGATCGCTAAGCGCCTTATAACCGTTCAGTACATCAGCCTGGCCAACCTGGTGGCCGGCGAGGGACTGGTGCCCGAACTGATCCAGCATGAGCTTACACAGGAACGTCTGCAGGCTGAGTTGCAGAAGATCGTCCCCGGCGGCCCCGATCGCAACCGCCAGCTGCAGGGTTACCAAAAGCTCAAATCTGAAATGGGCGAGGAGGCCGCCTCCCAGCGCACCGCCCGCCTGATGGTGGGGTATCTGCAAAAGGGGGGGTAGTCATCTGGCTCGATTGCATGGCATTATAGCATGGCATTATAGCATGGCCCCAAAGCATGGCCCTTACAGACCATGCTCGCATTATGTCGCCCCTTTGGGGCTCAGGGGCTGGCTTGGTGATTCTATGCAATGTTTTTAAATGAGCCGGCGGGTGTCAGGCCGGGAACCCAGCCCTGAAGGGGCGGTATAGTATTAGCATGGTCTGCAAGGGCCATGCTTTGGGGCCATGCTTTGGGGTCATGCTTTGGGGCCATGTATGGAACCATGCGCATGTGCCACGACGGGCCCCTTCTATTGGGCCATGCTACCGGCCCATCCTACGGGAGCAGATCAGAACACAAAAAAAAGCGCCAGATGCTTATCCGGCGCTTTTTTGTTTAGTGCTCTTCGGCAGCCTTAGGCCACCTTCAGTTTTTTGAATTTCGATTTTTCGATCTTCTCCTCGGCATATTCCCGGCTTACCATAAACTCGCTTACCCCCTTCTCAGACGGCAGCTCGTACATGGCATCGGTAATGATGCTTTCGCAGATAGAGCGCAGCCCGCGGGCGCCCAGCTTGTTTTCCATGGCCTTGCTTACAATGTAATCAAGGGCATCGTCGGTAAACTGCAGGGCAATGTCCTCCATCTCAAACAGCTTCTGGTACTGACGCACCAGGGCGTTTTTGGGCTCGGTCAGAATGCGCTTGAGCGTTTCGGCATCCAGCGGATTCAGGTAGGTAACGATGGGCAGGCGGCCCAGCAGCTCCGGGATCAGACCGAATTGCTTCAGGTCCTGCGAGGTTACATACTGCAGCATGTTGTTCTCGTCAATGCTGGTGCGGTCCATCATCTGGTCTACGTTGGCAAAGCCCAGCTGGCGGGTATTCAGGCGGTTGCCAATAATGCGGTGCACCCCATCAAACGCTCCTCCGCAAATGAAGAGGATGTTTTCGGTATTGATGGAGATCATTTTCTGGTCGGGGTGCTTGCGGCCGCCCTGAGGGGGTACGTTCACAATAGAGCCTTCCAGCAGCTTGAGCAGGCCCTGCTGTACCCCTTCGCCGCTTACATCGCGGGTAATGGAGGGGTTGTCGGACTTGCGGGCTATTTTGTCGATCTCATCAATGTACACAATGCCGCGCTCGGCCGCGTCTACCTTATAGTCGGCTGATTGCAGCAGGCGCGTCAGGATGCTTTCCACATCTTCGCCCACATAGCCGGCTTCGGTGAGCACGGTGGCATCGGCAATGCAGAAGGGCACTTCCAGGATCTTGGCCAGGGAGCGGGCCAGGTAGGTTTTACCCGTGCCGGTTTCGCCCACCATGATGATGTTGGACTTCTCGATGATAATGTCATCGTTCTTGGTGCGCTTTTTCTGCAAAATGCGCTTGTAGTGGTTGTACACCGCTACCGAAAGAACCTTCTTGGCATCGTCCTGCCCTACCACATACTGGTCGAGGTGCTTTTTCATGTCTGTGGGTTTAATGAGCTTAAACTCCGGCAGACTTTCTTTATTTTTTGTTTTGAGCTCCTCGGTGAGGATCTGGTTTGCCTGGGTGATGCATTTGTCGCATATGTGTGCGTGGATGCCGGAAATCATCAGATCGACATCTTTCTTGCTTCTCCCGCAAAACGAACAGGTTACTTGCGCCATAGAATCCCTTCTTTTCTCCAATTACGTATGCTTCTAATTATCAAGTTACTCTTTCTTTTTCTCCCGCACCAGTACTTCGTCAATTAGGCCGTATTCTTTGGCCTCTTCGGCGCGCATCCAGTAATCGCGGTCAGAGTCTTTCTCTATTTGTTCATACGATTTGCCGGAGTGTTGCGCCAGAATTTCGTACAGTTCTTTTTTCAGCTGCAGGATCTGGCGGGCGGTGATCTCAATGTCAGAGGCCTGTCCCTGTGCGCCCCCCAGCGGCTGGTGAATCATGATGCGGGCGTGTGGCAGCGAGGAGCGCTTGCGGGCGGCACCACCGGCCAGCAGTACGGCGCCCATAGAAGCAGCAAGGCCGGTACAGATGGTGGATACATCGGGATTGATGTACTGCATGGTATCATAAATGCCCAGACCGGCATATACCGAGCCACCGGGGCTGTTGATGTAGAGTAGCACGTCCTTTTTGGGGTCGGCCGACTCCAGGAACAGCAGCTGTGCGGTAATTACGTTGGCGATGAGATCATCTACCTGGGTGCCCAGGAAAATAATGCGGTCCATCATCAGGCGGGAAAATACATCGATCTCCCGGAAGTTGGTAGGGCGCTCTTCAATCACCGAACGGGTCATGCCCTGGGGCTGCATAAGCTCTACATGCTTAAAGTAGCTGTCAATGGCCGATCCGCTTATTCCTCTGCCGTGTACGGCATATTTTCTAAATTCGTCTCTATTCAACATGTGGGCTGCGAGTTAATTGGTGCTATACAAAAATAAAGAAAAAGTCCTTTGTTGAAAGGACTTTTCTAATAACCGCGTAAAAGCCGGTTTAGTTTACTTGTGCCTGCTTCCGAAATTCTTCAGCAGTTACCGTGTTTTCGCTGAGGGTGGCCTTTTGGCGCACGGCCTCCAGCACCTTGTCGCTACGCAGCTTGTTGTAGACCCGCATGTAATTCTGGCCGTCCTTGTCCTGCAGGTAGTTGGTGGCGTAAGAGTCCAGGGTTTCCTCGATCTCATCGCCCATGCCATACTGGCGGAACTGCTGACGGATTCCGTCCTTCACATCTTCCATCACATCTTTGGGATCTACTTTGATCTCCTGTGTATCGGCAATGCGGTTCTGGATCAGGGACCAGCGCAGGTCGGTGGCAAAGATGGGGTATTCATCCTCCAGCTCCTTGTCGGTGATCTTTTCGTTGGTAGCCTTTAGCCAGCGCTTCAGAAAATCGTCGGGCAGGGCAATGTCGGTACGGCTCAGCAGCGCTTCCCGTATGCGGGCATTGGCCAGACGGGTGGCCTCGCGGTCGTAATTCTCCTGCACGGTTTCGCGCACCTTGATGCGGAATTCCTCTTCAGACGATACGACACCGGGACCAAAAATCTTATCAAACAGCTCCTGGTTCAGCTCGGCGGGCTCGCGGCGGTTGAGCTTCTCTACCGTAAAGGTAAAATCACCCTCCAGTTTATCGGCTTCCTCGGGGTTGAGGCCGGTGGCGGTGGCCAGGGCAGAGGGGTTGGCAAACGCCTCTTTGATGTCGAAAGAAACCGAATCGCCGGCCTTCAGGCCCTTAAAGAGCTTTTGGGTCTCGGCTGTCAGGTCTTCGGGCGACAGCAGACCGTTGTGTTTGAACTCGCCTTCTTCGGCCTTCAGCTCGCCATAGAACATATCACCTTCCTGGGCTGGGCCTTCGGGGTTGGTCATCTGGCCAAACTGCTTGCGCAGGTTGTCAAGGGTCTCCTCCAGCAGGGCATCATCTACCGCTACGGAAGGGCGTTCAATGGTCAGATCATCCAGCTTCACCTCAAAATCGCCGGCCATGCCTACATCAAAGGTAAAGCTCAGGTCTTGTTTGCTGTCCCAGTCAATGCTGGCGGCATCTTCGCGCCGGGGCAGGGGCTCGCCCAGCACATTGATCTTGTTCTCGCGGATATAGTTCTGCAGGGAGCTGCTAAGAAGCTGGTTAACTTCGTCTACCAGAATGGATTTGCCGTACATTTTACGGATCAGGCTATCCGGTACCTTGCCTGGACGGAAGCCTTTAATCTGGGCCTTCTTCCGGTATTCCCGGATTTTTTCTTCTACCTTAGGTTGGTAATCCGCTTCGCTTAGCGTAATTTTAATGGAAGCCTCGGTAGGGTTTTTCTTGTCTAACTGAATGTCCAAAACTATAAGCCTTTATAGGGTGGTACAAAAATATAAAACCCCCGATTCTGATTTTGGATAATCATAACCGAGGGTTCGAATTTGTGCGGATGGAGGGACTCGAACCCCCATGCCTCGCGGCGCTAGATCCTAAGTCTAGTGCGTCTACCAATTTCGCCACATCCGCTGATTGAATTGGTGAGCAAAGGTAGGAATATAAATTCAAATCGTCCACAAAAAAATTCAGGATTTTTTTACTTTCTTTCCGCGTTGTTAAGAGAGAGCCGCTAGGGAGCACACGTTCATGGTAACCATAGATCTCGAAGAAGAAAAAAAGGAAATAATTCGTCGCTATCGAAAGCTGTTACGGCATGCCAAGCCCTTTTTAAAGGATGGGGATGCGCGGATCATCAAAAAAGCTTTTCATACTTCTAATGATGCCCACCGGGAAATGCGCCGCAAATCGGGCGAGCCCTACATCTACCACCCCCTGGCTGTAGCCCAGATCTGCGTGGATGAGATAGGCCTGGGCACCACCTCTATTGTGGCCGCCCTCATGCACGATGTGGTAGAAGATACCGAGCTGGAGCTGGAAGACATTGAGCGCGATTTTGGCCCCAAGGTAGCCCGCATCATCGATGGGCTTACCAAAATAAGCGGCGTATTTGAGCATGGCAGCTCCCAGCAGGCCGAGAACTTCCGAAAAATGCTGCTTACCCTCTCCGAGGATGTGCGGGTGATCCTGATCAAGCTGGCCGACCGCCTGCACAACATGCGCACCCTGGATAGCATGCCGCGCCACAAGCAGCTCAAGATTGCCTCGGAAACCATGTACCTCTATGCCCCCCTGGCGCACCGCCTGGGGCTGTACGCTATCAAGAGCGAGCTGGAAGATCTCTACCTCAAATATGCCGAGCCGGAAACCTACCGGGAAATAGCCCGCAAGATCTCTACCACCAAAACGGCCCGCAGCAAATTTATTCGCCAGTTTATCCGCCCCATTGAAGATGAGCTGCGGCGCTTTGGCCTGCGCTTTGTGCTAAAGGGCCGGCCCAAAAGCATTTACTCCATCTGGAATAAAATGCGCAAGCAGAACATCCCCTTTGAGGAGGTGTACGACCTGTTTGCCATCCGGGTGATCATTGATGCCGATCCCGAGCAGGAAAAAGCCGCCTGCTGGCAGGTGTATTCGGTCGTAACGGACTTTTACAAGCCCAACCCCGACCGCCTCCGGGACTGGATCAGCACCCCCAAGGCCAATGGCTATGAAAGCCTGCACACCACCGTCATGAGCTCTACCGGGCAGTGGGTAGAGGTGCAGATCCGCACCAACCGCATGGACGAGATTGCCGAAAAAGGCTATGCCGCCCACTGGAAGTACAAGGAGACCAAGGGGGGGCAGGGCAAGGAAATGGGCCTGGAAATGTGGATCTCGCGGGTGCGGGAAATGCTGGAGGCCTCCGATACCTCGGCCATCGAGTTTGTGGACGATTTTCGCTCCAACCTCTTTCATGATGAGGTATTTGTGTTTACCCCCAAGGGCGAGCTCAAAACCCTGCCCACCGGCGCCACTGCGCTGGATTTTGCCTTTGATATCCACTCCGAGGTAGGGGCTCACTGCATAGGCGCCAAGGTAAACCAGCGCCTGGTGCCCCTGAACCACCTGCTCAAAAATGGCGATCAGGTAGAAATACTCACTTCCGACAAGCAAAAACCCCATGAGGACTGGCTGCGCTTTGTGGCCAGCTCCAAGGCCCGGGCCAAGATCAAGGAGTGCCTGAAGGAAGATAAGAAGATAGCGGCCATTGACGGGCGCGAGATTGTGGAGCGCAAACTTAAGCAGATGAAACTGCAGCCCACCCAGGAGATCGTAAACCAGCTGCGCGCCTTCTTTGATTGCAAGACCATGCTGGACTTCTACTACAAGGTAGGTACCGGCCAGATCGATCCCAAGGATGTAAAGCGCTTCCGCGAGTTCAGGGACGAGCGAAAATCGCTCAAAAAGCCCGAAATTCAGGATGCGCACACCTTTGAGCAGGAGATCAAAAAGGTGAAAAGTCCCGAGCAGGACTACCTGCTCATTGGCGAAGACATGAATGTGGTGGATTACAAGCTGGCCAAATGCTGCAACCCCATTCCGGGCGATGATGTCTTTGGCTTTGTAACCGTTAATGAGGGCATCAAAATTCACCGCGTATCCTGCCCAAATGCCGTAGAGCTGCTCTCCAACTACGGCTACCGGGTGGTGAAGGCCAAGTGGACCAGCCGCCAGAAGATTGCCTTCCTGGCCGGACTGAAAATAGATGGTACCGACCGGGTGGGCCTCATCAACGATATTACCAAAATTATCTCCGATGAGCTGCATGTAAACATGCAGTCCGTTTCTATTGAAACAGAAGATGGTATCTTTGAGGGGATAATTCGTCTGTATGTAAATGACACCCGCCACCTGGATCTGCTCATCAAAAAACTGGAGCGGGTAGAAGGGGTGCACAAGGCGTTTCGATTTAACTGATTGGATGATAGACAATAGACGATAGACAATAGACGAGATCCTGTAAATGCACCCTGTTGTGGGTGTTTTCACCAACAATATTCCGACTGGATACAAATGTTTTGTTGGTGTAAACACCAACAAAGGGGGCGGGGTGGACGGTCCATAGTCCATTGTCCATTGTCTCACTACTCACTACTCACTACTACCATGGCATTAAACCAAGAGGTTTTTGATAAAGTACGGAAGATCTTCACAGCATACCTGGAGAACAAGGCACTGCGCAAAACACCAGAGCGCTTTGCCATTCTGGAGGAGATCTATTCCCGCGATGGGCACTTCGATGTGGAGTCGCTCTACATCAGCATGAAAAATAAGAACTACCGCGTAAGCCGGGCTACGGTGTACAATACCCTGGACCTGCTGGTAGAGTGCGATCTGGTAACCAAGCACCAGTTTGGCCAGAGCCAGGCGCAATATGAGAAGAGCTACGGCTTTAAGCAGCATGACCACCTGATCTGTACCGACTGCAGCCGGGTGCTGGAGTTTTGTGATCCGCGCATTTACAACATCCAGAAAATGGCCGGTGAAATGCTGGGCTTTAAGGTGTTGCACCATTCGCTCATCATCTACGGCAACTGCATCAAGGAAAATTGCGAGTACCGTACCGAAGGGGCTGCTGCTGCTCCGGTCAATTAAAAAGGGGGGCCTTTTGCCATCCTCCAATTATCGCTTACCTTTGCCCGCGGTACGTACCTTAGTTTCCAAACAATCATGAAGATAGACGTATTGCTAGGCCTCCAGTGGGGCGACGAAGGCAAAGGTAAAGTAGTGGATTTTCTGGCCCCTGAGTACCAGGTAGTAGCCCGCTTTCAGGGTGGGCCCAATGCCGGCCACACCCTGGAGTTTGATGGCATCAAGCATGTACTGCACCAGATCCCCTCAGGTATTTTCCGTCCCGATATCATCAATGTGATTGGTAATGGGGTAGTGCTGGATGTGGTGATCCTGCGCCGGGAGATCGAAAGCCTGAAAAAATACGGCATCGATGCCCGCAAAAACCTGTTTATCTCCAAAAAAACCCAGCTGATCCTGCCAACGCACCGCCTGCTGGATGCCGCTTCTGAAAAGGCCAAGGGGCTGAGCAAGATCGGCTCTACCCTAAAAGGGATCGGCCCGGCCTATTCTGATAAGATTGCCCGCCAGGGCCTTCGGGTAGGCGACCTGCTGCTGCCCGATTTTCAGCAGCGCTACGAGGCCCTGCGGGAAAAGCACCTGAACGTACTGGCCTTCTACAATGAGCCTATTGAGCTTGCCGAGACCGAAAATGCGTTTTTTGAGGCAGTAGAGTACCTCAAAGAATGCAAGATTGTAGATACCGAATACCTGCTGAACGGTTACATTAAAGAAGGAAAGAAGATACTGGCCGAGGGTGCGCAGGGCTCCCTGCTGGACATTGATTTTGGCAGCTACCCCTTTGTAACTTCCTCCAATACCATGGCGGCCGGCGCCTGTACCGGCCTGGGGGTGGCCCCCGCTACCATTGGCGAGGTATACGGCATTTTTAAAGCCTATGGCACCCGGGTAGGCAGTGGCCCTTTCCCTACCGAACTGCACGATGAAGTAGGGGAGCGCATGCGCAAAGAAGGAAATGAATTTGGCTCCACTACCGGCCGTCCGCGCCGCTGTGGCTGGCTGGACCTGCCCTCGCTGCGCTATGCCATCATGCTCAGCGGTGTTACCCAGCTCTTTATGATGAAGGCCGATGTGCTCAACATCTTTGAAGAAATTGAGGTGTGCACCCACTACGAGCTACCCGACGGCAGCCGCACCAGCGAACTGCCCTACGATCTGGAGTCCGTAACCGTAAAACCCGTCTATAAAACCATGAAGGGCTGGAACCAGAGCCTGAAGGGGATTACCGACTATGATGCACTGCCCCAGGCGCTGCAGGCGTATGTTCGCTACCTGGAAGGGGAGCTGGGCCTGCCCATCAACATCATCAGCACCGGCCCGGACCGTACCCAAACCATTTTGCGCACAGCCGTAGGAAAAAGAAAATAAGCAAATACTTGTAGAATTTATAACGATTTGCGTACATTGGTATAAGCACTTGTAAAGAATACCTGAATGCAGTATCAGATCAATAATAATCAGCCCCTGAATGTCCTGAATAATCAGGCCAGCGGAAGGTTATTGTTGATGCCCAGGTACTGACGCTATACAGATACCCCTATCACCAAAGCCTTCCTCTATACAGGAAGGCTTTTTTAGTTTATACCCAGGACAAGATGATCGTTAACAGCACCAATAACCAGAATCTGAATTCTCCCCCTACAAGGTGAGCTGGTCTGTTTGTGCCCTTCGCATAGCCCTCTCACCTGCTGGTAGAGGGCTTTTTTTGTGCTCATTCCATGAAATCTTCTAATAACTACAAAAAGTACGTATGAAAACCCAAGCCACCAAAACAGCTGTCCTCCCGGAATATCCCGCAGCCCCCGCCCTGAGCCCGCTTGCGCTTGAAAAGGCACTGGATCTGATAAAGACCCAATTTGCCGCGCAACTTGCCGATGAACTAAACTTACATAAAGTAAGTGCCCCTCTGCTGGTAAAGAGGGGCAGCGGCCTCAACGACGATTTGAACGGCAGCGAGCGCCCCGTGCACTTTGCTGCGCCGGCGCTGGACCATCAGACACTAGAGATCGTTCATTCCCTGGCCAAATGGAAGCGCCTGAAGCTGGCCCGGCTGGGGCTGCCGGCCGGGCAGGGCATCCTTACAAACATGCGGGCCATCCGGGCCGATGAAGTGCTTAGCTCCCTGCACTCCCTTTTTGTAGATCAGTGGGACTGGGAAAAAGTGATCAGGCCGGAAGAGCGTAGCCTGGACGTGCTGAAGGACGCAGTGCGTGCTATTTACAGGGCATTGCTTGCCACGGCAGCGCTTGTAGACAAGGAGCTGCCAGGTCTGGCCCCCCAACTACCCCACGAAATTACCTTTGTGCATACCGAAGACTTGCAGCGTACCTACCCCCACCTGAGCCCAAAACAACGGGAGGATGCCATTGCCAAAGCCCTGGGGGCTGTTTTTCTTATTGGCATTGGCGGGCGGCTGCAAGGAGGGGAGCCTCATGATGGTCGGGCCCCTGACTATGATGACTGGAGCAGCCCTTCCGTAGGGGGCTACCAGGGGCTCAATGGAGACATCCTGCTCTGGAATGAGCCCCTGGGCCGGGCCTTTGAGTTATCGTCCATGGGCATTCGGGTAGATGCCGGGACACTGCAGCGCCAGCTGGCTATCCGGGGCTGTCAGGAGCGGGCAGCGCTGCCTTTTCATGCGGCGCTGCTGGCGGGTGAGCTCCCCCAGACCCTTGGCGGGGGCATCGGACAGTCGCGCCTGTGCATGTTTTTACTGGGCCGTCGGCATATTGGCGAGGTACAGGCGAGCCTCTGGCCCGATCAGATGGCAGACGACTGTGTCCGGAAGGGTCTTCAGCTGTTATAAAAAAAGCAGCAAAGGAGGTAGCATTTTAAAATTCTGCCTGTATATTTGCCCTACATGACCCTGTTCAGCGCATATCACCACCACTATTATCATCTGCCCGAATCCCCTGGCTTCGATACTAGTTGTGTGTGCGCTTTCTAATTTGCAATAGAAAATTAATCATACCACAACCCGTTCCGAAGCCCGGAACGGGCTTTTTGTTTTATATCCTAATCACAGAAACCATGGCCCGCCAAGAGTACGAAAACTACACCGCCGAAGACTTTGCCGTTTGGAAGATCCTCTTCGACCGTCAGATCCAGAACCTGCCCGGCCGGGCCACAGAAGCCTATCTGGAAGGGCTGGAGCGCATCCGCTTTACCGCAGAGCGCATTCCCAATTTTGCCGAAACCAACCCCCTGCTGCGCAGCCAGACTGGCTGGGAGCTTACCGTAGTACCCGGCATCGTGGCCGATGATCTGTTCTTTAAGCTGCTGGCCGACAAAAAATTTCCGGCCACCACCTGGCTGCGGAAAATGAAGCAGCTGGATTATCTGGAGGAGCCTGACATGTTTCATGATGTCTTCGCCCACGTACCCCTGCTCACCAACCAGGCCTTTGTTGATTTTCTGCAGGCGCTGAGCAAAATTGCCCTCCGCCACATTGAGGATGCATGGGCCATTGAGCTGCTGAGCCGCATTTACTGGTTTACCATTGAGTTTGGCCTGATTCGGGAAGGGGGCGAGCTGCGCATTTATGGGGCCGGCATCCTATCGTCGGCCGGTGAAACGCTCTACTCCCTGAGCGACAAACCCGAGCACCGCCCCTACGAGGTGGCCCGCATCCTGGATACCCCCTACCGCAAAGATACCTTCCAGGAGATCTATTATATTGTAGACTCCTACGAAGCCCTCTATGCCTCTATTCCACTTATAGAGAAGGAGCTGGCAAAACGTATTGGTGCAGCTGCGCCTACAGCGGTATCCCAGGCGGCGGCTAACTGAACAGGCTCTATACTAAAACGCTTTTATTTGCTTTTCGCAGCATGAATGTAGCACTCGTAAAATACAATGCCGGCAACATACGCTCGGTTACCTATGCGCTGCAGCGCTTGGGCATAGAGCCCTGCATCAGCGACGACCCCGACACCCTGCGGGCGGCCGATAAGGTGATCTTTCCGGGGGTGGGCGAAGCCAGCACGGCCATGCGCTACCTGAAGGAGCGTCAGCTGGACAGGCTCCTGCCTACCCTCAGGCAGCCGGTATTAGGCGTATGCCTGGGCCTGCAGCTTATGTGCCGCCATTCCGAGGAGGGGGATACCCCCTGCCTGGGCATTTTTGATGTGGAGGTGCGTAAGTTCAGCCAGGGCCTGAAGGTGCCGCACATGGGCTGGAACCTGCTGCAGCCTACGGAGCACCCCCTGTTCAGCGGCCTGCCTGCCGAAAGCTACCTCTATTATGTTCACAGCTATTATGCCGAGCTGCATGCCGGCACCATCGGTACCACCGAGTACGGCATCCCCTACAGCGCAGCCCTGCACAAAGACAACTTCTATGCCCTGCAGGCTCACCCCGAAAAGAGCGGCAAAACCGGCGAGAAGATTCTTGAGAACTTTTTGAAGTTAGAGGTTAGAAATTAGAAGAAAGACTTCCTATTGAACCTGTAAAAGTTGCCTCCGCCTTTCTAACTTCTATCCTCTAACATCCACAAATATGCACATCATCCCAGCCATAGACCTGATCGGCGGCGCCTGCGTTCGGCTTACCCAGGGCGATTACGATCAAAAGACAGAATACAACTCAGACCCCCTTGCAGTAGCAAAGGAATACGAGTCGGCAGGACTCAGGCGTCTGCACCTGGTAGACCTGGATGGCGCCAAACAGCGTAAAATTGTAAATCTGCCCGTGCTGGAGCGCATTGCCAGCCAAACCGGCCTGCAGGTTGATTTTGGCGGAGGGGTGCAGTCTGATGAGGACCTGCAGGCCGCTTTTGCTGCCGGCGCCCATCAGATTACCGGCGGCAGCATCGCCGTGCGCCAGCCGGAGATGTTTGCCCGCTGGCTGCAGCAGTGGGGGCCTGAGCGCATTATTCTGGGCGCCGATGTGCGGGGCCGGGAAATTGCCATAGGCGGCTGGCAGGAGGGGGGCGGCATTGAGCTGATGCCCTTCCTGCAAAAATACAGTGCCATGGGGGTGCGCTATGTAATTTGCACGGATGTGAGCAAAGATGGCCTGCTGCAGGGCCCCTCCCTTCGGCTGTATCAGGAGATCCTGGCCGAATTTCCCGGACTGCACCTGATTGCCAGCGGCGGGGTTGCTACCCTGGATGATCTGCACCAGCTGCGGGATATCGGCTGCTGGGGCTGCATAGTCGGCAAGGCGATCTATGAAAATCGTATTTCAATTGAGGAGCTGGTGCAGTTTGAATCAGGACAGTAGAGGGGAAATATGAGGCTTCTACCTGTTGTTGGAGTTTTCACCAACAGCGCTCCACGAAGGAGAATTTGTTGGTGAGAACACCAACAATGGGGGCGACCAAACAAGCTCTTTTGTCTTATGTCTATTGTCTCACTACACACTACTACTTCATGTTAACCAAACGCATCATACCCTGCCTGGACATCAAAGACGGCAAAACCGTAAAGGGGGTCAATTTTGTTGAATTGCGCGATGCTGGCGATCCGGTAGAATTGGCGGCCCTCTATGCCGAGCAGGGTGCCGATGAGCTGGTGTTCCTGGACATAACCGCAACCGTAGAAAAGCGCAAAACCCTGGCGGAGCTGGTGAAAAACGTGGCTTCGGTCATCAACATCCCCTTTACCGTAGGAGGGGGCATTTCCTCGCTGGAAGATGTATCGCTGCTGCTCAATGCCGGCGCCGACAAGATCTCTCTTAATTCATCGGCTGTTAAAGATCCGGGGCTGATCGATCGGCTGGCCCGGGAATTTGGCAGCCAGTGTGTGGTGGTGGCCATTGATACCCGGCAGGTAGGCGGGCAGAACCTGGTGCATACCCATGGCGGCCGCACCCCCACGGCGCTGGAAACGGAAGCCTGGGCCCGGGAGATTGTGGAGCGTGGGGCCGGCGAGATCCTGCTCACTTCCATGGACCACGACGGTACCAAGGCGGGCTTTGCAAATGCCCTTACGGCCAGTATTTCCGGCAGTGTATCCGTGCCCGTTATCGCGTCTGGCGGAGCGGGCACCATGCAGCATTTCTGCAATGTGTTTGATGCTGGCAGGGCCGATGCCGCCCTGGCGGCCTCCATCTTCCACTTCAAGGAAATTGCCATCCCCGACCTGAAGCAGTACCTGAGAGAAAAAGGACTGCCGATGCGGATTTAGTTTTTTTTAGAAGTTAGAAGTTAGAAGTTAGAAGTTAGAAGTTAGAAGTTAGAAGGTAGAAGGTAGAAGGTAGAAGGTAGAAGGTAGAAGTTAGATTTTAGATAATGGACAATGGACTATAGACAATGGACCACAACATAGGATCTACCATCTAACCTCTATCTTTTAGCCCCATACCTGATACCCTTCGCTGGTGCGAGCGTTCCGCTCGTACCCCATTCAGTTTGGGAGGTGCGAGCGGGACGCTCGCACCAGCGGTAAGCGATCATTCAGAAGCCGCCTGGCTGGAACCAGGTGACGTTTATAAAGAAGCCTCCGGCTTCATTTTTCATTACGTGTCTTAGACCTTTATTCTATATACATATGTCCAACGATCCCCTACAACCCGATTTTGCTAAAACCGATGGCCTCATCCCCGCCATTGTGCAGGATGCAGTAAGCCAAAAAGTACTGATGCTCGGCTATATGAATGCAGAAGCCCTGCGGCAAACCCAGGAGCAGGGGCGGGTAACCTTCTGGAGCCGCAGCAAAGGGCGGCTCTGGACCAAAGGGGAGAGCTCTGGTAATTTTTTGGAGGTGGACAGCATTTCCCTGGACTGTGACAGGGATACGCTGCTGATCAAGGCCCGCCCTGCAGGCCCGGTTTGCCATACCGGCGCCGATACCTGTTTTATGGAAACCAACAGCAGCCGCACCGGCTTTATCGACCAGCTCAGGAACATCATCAAAGACCGGAAGCTAAACCCCTCGGATGCATCCTATACCACCAGTCTTTTTCAGAAAGGTATCAACAAAGTGGCCCAAAAAGTAGGCGAAGAAGCTGTAGAACTGGTGATTGAGGCCAAGGATGATAACCGGGAGCTTTTTCTGGGCGAAGCTGCCGACCTGCTCTTCCACTACCTGATTCTGCTGGAGGCCAAAGGCATTGAGCTTGATGAGGTGGTAGGCGTGCTGGAACAGCGGCACCGGAAGTAGGGGGCACACAGCAAAGGTAGCGGGTACTAGTAGCTAGTAGCGAGGGAATTAATTCCCTCGCTACTAGCTACTAGTACCCGCTACTATTACTGCTACCCGCTAGGTTTGCTTTTGGGGAGTACTGTGGCGCATCCACAATTTTTCTATCTTTAGCGGTAGATTCTCCTTCTGCATGCAGCCAACACCGCACCACATCCTTCAGCACTACTGGGGCTATACGCAGTTTCGTCCCCTGCAGGAGGACATCATTGCGGCCGTGCTCCAAAAGAAAGATGTGCTGGCGCTCATGCCCACCGGCGGTGGCAAATCGCTCTGCTTTCAGGTGCCGGCCCTGCTGCAGGAGGGGGTATGCCTGGTGATCACCCCCCTGATTGCCCTGATGAAAGACCAGGTAGAGCACCTCAAAGCCCGGGGCATTCCCGCAGAGGCAGTCTATTCCGGCATGAGCAAGCGCGAGATTGATGTAGCGCTGGATAACTGCGTGTACGGCTCACCCAAATTTCTCTACCTCTCGCCCGAGCGCCTGCAAACCGAGCTGCTGCAGGAGCGGGTCAAGCGCATGACCATCAACCTGCTGGCGGTAGACGAAGCCCACTGCATCTCCCAATGGGGCTATGATTTCCGGCCGGCCTATCTAAAGATTGCCGAGTTTCGTCAGTTGATTCCCGGGGTGCCCTGCATTGCCCTTACAGCTACCGCTACCCAGCAGGTGGCCAAAGACATACAGGAAAAGCTGGAGTTTGGCCACAAGGGGGTGCTGTTGCAGAAAAGCTTTGCTCGGGAAAACCTCTCCTACAGTGTGCGCTGGGAAGAAAACAAGCCGGCCAAGCTGCTGGAGATCCTGAGGAAGGTGCCCGGCACAGCCGTGATTTACCTGCGCAGCCGCAAGCAAACCCAGCTGGTAGCCAAAACACTGCGCCAATACGGAATTTCGGCCGATCATTACCATGCCGGCCTGCAGCATGAGGAGCGGGTGCGCCGCCAGGATGCCTGGATGCAGGGCAAACTGCGGGTAGTAGTGGCTACCAATGCCTTTGGGATGGGCATTGATAAATCGGATGTGCGCCTGGTGGTGCACCTGGGCCTGCCCGATACCCTGGAGGCTTATTACCAGGAGGCCGGTAGGGCCGGACGGGATGGCAAAAAAGCCTATGCCGTGGTGCTGGTGGATCAGCAGGATGTAGACGGGCTGCGGGAGCGCATCCGGCAGGAATTTCCCGAGCCCGAGGTGCTGCGCCATACTTACCAGGCCCTGGCCAATTACTACAAGCTGGCCATTGGCAGCAGCCAGTTTTCTTCCTACGATTTTGAGCTGGATGATTTTGCCCGCACCTATAGCCTGGAGCCCAACCAGACCTGGCATGCCCTTAAAAAGCTGGAGGAGCAGGGCTTTATTCAGCTGAGCGAAGCTTTTTTTGCCCCTTCCCGCCTGCATGTGCTCCTATCTCAGCAGGAGCTTTACGCCTTTCAGATCGCTAATGCCGGCATGGAACCCCTGCTCAAAAACCTGCTGCGCATCTACGGCGGCGAGATTTTTAGCGGCTATACCCGCATATCCGAAAATGAGCTGGCCCGGCAGACCAAATGGTCCGTTAATCAGGTGCGCCAGCAGCTGGATTCTCTGCAGAAGATGGATGTGATTGCCTATGAACCACAGCGGGACAAACCCCAGCTTACCTTTCTTACCCCCCGGCACGATGCCGCCAAACTACCCCTGCAACTCCGGCAGCTGGAGGAACGTAAAACGATAAGCCTGCAAAAAGCAGAAGCTGTTATTGATTATGCCGAGCAGGAGCTGATCTGCCGTACCCGTTACCTGCTGGATTATTTCGGTGAGCTGGACTATGAGAAATGCGGCATTTGCGATCTGTGCCTGCTGCACAGGGGCGAGGGCCAGCACGATGAAAAGGTGTTTCGCTACCGCCAGCAGATCCGCACGGCCATAAGCCTTAAGCCCCATAGCCTGCCCGAGCTTGAAAAAGCCCTGGATGCCCATGCGGCCAATAAAAACATTCTGCTGCACACTGTGCGGCTTATGATAGACGAAGGCAGCCTGAAATATACCGAAACAGGGGCCCTTACGTTATCTAACTGATATACGAATGATCACACACCAACCCGATATCCTGGACCGCCTGCGGGCCGAGACCCGGCCCCAGCACGACCGTCTGGAAGAAGTAGCCGCCTCCGACAAACTGGCTAGTGGCAGTCTTACGCCTGAGGAGTACACCCGCTTGCTGGAAGCCAACTACATTGCCCACCGCCGCCTGGAGGGGGCCATCCGGCAGGTAGCCGGTATGGATAGCCTGGTAGCAGACCGGCAGAAACAGGCCCTGCTGGAGCAGGATCTGCGCCAGGCCGGCATTGATCCGGAAGCGGTCTGGGAAAAGCGAAAAGACCTGCTGCCCCATGCCGAGCTGCAGGGGAGCCATCAGGCGCTGGGTGCCCAGTATGTAATGGAGGGCGCTACCCTGGGAGGGGTTGTGATATTAAAGGCGTTGCACCAGCACCCCCAGCTGCAGTCCTATCAGCCCTTTCACTATTATGGCTGCTATGGAGGCGATACCGGCCGGCAGTGGAGCGGGTTTAAGCAGCTCCTTCGCCAGCAGGTGCAGGATACAGCGCAGGAGAATGCAGTGCTGGAAGGCTGTCGCAGGGCCTATGCCCTGTTTGAGAAAGCATTTTTAGCTGTACAGATGTAAGGGATATGCCTATTTGGATGAGCATCCGGTAGGATTTTTGTGTAAGCTTGTAGGTGCTTTTTTGTGCTGCAGGGGGGTATGGTAACTATTTTTTGCTGCTGCCTAAACCTGCAGCCAGTCGGCACATCTACTATAGTAGGCAAAACAACAACCAAACTTCTCTCCTTATGCACCTATTCAAATCCTCTCTTTTGCTGGCGGCAGCCCTGCTGGCCTTTGTTGCATGCGATCGCCAGGACCCTGAGCTGGACCAGGCGGAAGCTACCTCTGCCATGGGCGAGGCCGAAAGCAGCGCCCTGTATGATGATCTGGATGTGATGACGGCCGAAGCAGTAAGCAGTGCCGAAGCGGAAGGCGAACGCCAGCTTAGCAGCCTGTCGGCCATTCCGGCCTGTGCTACCGTAAGCCGTAATGCCGATACCCGTACTATTGTACTTGATTTTGGCAGCGGCTGCACCGATGCCCGCGGGGTGGTACGCAGCGGCAAAGTGATCATTGCCCGCACGGGCCGTTACTTTCAGCCGGGCAGCACCATAACCACCACATTGGAGGACTATACTGTAAATGGCATTGCCCTGGAGGGCACCCGCACCCTAAGCAACATTACCAGCAGCAGCACAGCCAGTCCGCAGTTTTCGGTTAGCCTCAGCGGAGGTAAAGCAACCTGGCCCGATGGCAGCAGTGCCGAGCGGGAGGTGAGCCATATCCGCACCTGGATCCGCGCTACAAACCCTCTGAATGATGAGTGGCACATCAGTGGCACTGCCAGTGGCCGCAACCGGCAGGGGCAGGAATATGCCAGTACCATTACCGAAGAACTGGTGATCAAGCTTTCCTGCATGAGCGAAGGGGTATTTGCGCCCTCCAGCGGGGTACAGCTCATTACCCGTCCTAATAAGGCCACCCTTACCCTGGATTGGGGCGCCGGCAGCTGTGACCGTTCCCTGGTTGTAAGCATGAATGGCCGCAGCCGTACCATTACACTGGGCAGATAGTAGCGCTTTGCTCATTAGATTCTGACCCTTCCGGACAAAGGCACAGCCACTGGTTGTGCCTTTTTTTTATGGATGTCCGGGCTGGTCTTTTAGCCGAAAAAAGCAGGCGGGCGCAGGCAGTTTAAAGGCCGTATGGCTAAGGGGGAGTGTGATTGGCTCCTTTATTTTTTTCTTTTTTTCGTTCAGCACCTGCAGGATGCCCGCGTTAACGAGTGCTGCCAGTGGGGCCAGGACATCCTGCGGCAACAGCTCCTGCTGCAGCAGGGCTTTGTAAAGTTCCTGATTGCTCCATTCCGGCTGCCGGGCCAGCAGTGCCAGCAAGCGATCCTGCAGATTGGCCGGCGCAGCAGGGGATGGGGGAGCCGCAAACAGCCCAAGCTGATCGCCGGTTTCCATCTGCTGCACTTCCCGCTGCTGCAGTTTTTGACGAGCCTGTAGCATTTTTTCCATCATCAGGGCATCCTGGCTTAGGCCAAAAAGCGCCAGCGAATTTGCCTCGGGCTGCTGGAGCAGGGCAAAATGCCCGCAGGTATCCATCAGCTTCTGGCGCAGCTGTTCCAGCAGAAGGGCAGGGCCGGGTGCTTCCTGAGCTTCGGCCAAGGGGGCTGGCAGGTGTGGGGCCAGCCAGCGGGCGAGTGCGGCTACCGCTTCCGGCAGGGGTTGCCTGCCGGGCAGGCCGGCTGTATCCTGCACCGCCGCCAGGGGGAGCAGCAGGAGCACATCCATGCGCTTGGGCAGCAGCTGCAGCAGTTCTGGCAGGGGTGGCAGGGAGATCTCCAGCGGGTCCAGCAGCAGCAGGTTGCGCTCGGCAGCCGGCTGGCGTAGCAGCTGGGCCTGTAGCTGTTTGAGTACCTCCTGCCAGGTGGCTGTGCTGGCCGCCAGGGTAGCTGTGGGGTTTCTGCGGTTGAGCTCCTCCAGCTGGGGCAGTGCCCGGAGAAGCAGCCGGTCCTGCTGCGGGGCATATAGCGAAAGGCTAAGGGGCTTAAGCGGGCGCTTCTGCTGCAGCAGGAACTGGCGCTGCAGCCGCAGGGCCTCCAGTACCATGTAGGGGAGGCCTCCGCTGGCATCCGGCCTTAGCGCCCAGGTCCCACTAAACCAGCCCCAGAGATTGAGCCGGCTTACTGCTCCCATGCCCGTAAGCAGCGGCAGGTACTGGTACAGAAAATCCTCCAGCAGCTGCCGGCTGTGCTTTAAGTGAAGCAAATGGGGGGGAGGCAGGCGTTTAGGCTTAGGCGGCATTGGAGCAGGTAGCGTCAGGCAGGAGCAGAATTTCCCAGTTGGGCTAGCAAAGATAGGGGGTGATTGCTAATAATTTTAGTTTGTGTAGGGTTTTGGCTGAGAATATTCCTGTACCTGGGCTTAAGGTAGCAAAACAGCGTGTACGGCCCTGTTTTTGATGATGGATACTTGGGAATGGAGCTCCAATGGCTGCATCCAAACATGAGTCATCCCGAATCTTGAGACAGGCTAATAGGATTGGAAAATTTAGTTTATATATCATCTTCAAGAAGATATGGGGTCATCCCGACGACAGGAGAGATCTGGGAGACGGCAGATGCCTGCCTCTACAGCCTCATGGATCTCTCCCCTAACTTAGTATGACAGTGTACCTTATAGAAAATAGCTATGAAATCAGCTTCCAGGTCCATATTTATGATAGCATAACCCCAAAATTCGGGATAACTCAAGTTTAACCTGTTACAATATAGCATCTTAAGAGGGGCATCAACCACCACTATACCTTTCTAGCTGTTCTGGGGCTGGTCTTTGCTGATCGTTTCTACCCGGAAGGATGGAGCCTGATAGTCCTTGGGCAGGTAGCTGGGAGGAATGGTAACCGTATTGCCATCGCGCTGTGCCCGGTAGTGGGGCGACAGGATCTCAACACCCCCTTCATTAAAGGCATCCTGTATGTTGCGGTGCAGCTCGGAGTAAATGGCCGCCATACGGTTGGGCTGATCAGAATAAACATTGAGCTGGTAGGAGACATAAAAATCTTCCAGCCCTGTCTGTAGCACAAAGGGGGCTTTTTTGCGCATCACCCCAGTGGTACGCCTGGCGGCCTGCGTCAGTAGTTCATGCACCTGCCGCCAGGGCACATCGTAGCCAATGGTTACAGTGGTGTGCAGAATTACGCCCAGCTCCTGGCTGGAGGTGGTATAGTTAACCGTATGGCCGGACAATACACTTGAATTGGGTACGGTAATGTCCTCATTTTTTGTAGTGCGCAGGCGGGTTACCAGCAGCGTTTTTTCCACCACATCTCCGGTTATATCGCCTATCTTCACCCGATCGCCAATGCGGAAGGGGCGCATGTAGGTGATTACCAGACCTGCCACAATATTGGAAATGGCCGAGGAGGAACCCAGCGAAAAGAGTATACCCAGAAACACCGATACCCCCTGAAAGATGGGCGAATCGGAGCCCGGCAGGTAGGGAAATATCACTATGAACATGAACACATAGAGCAAAAAGCGGATGATCTCAAAGGTGGGCATGGCCCAGTCCCGGTAAAAGCCGGTAATGGTAAGGGCGCCACGCTCTACCTCTGTGGCAAAAAAGTGCAGCGCCTTAATGGTATAGCGGGTAAAGATAAAGATCACTAGAATGGTAAAGAGGTTGGGCAGGTAGTTGAGGATGCCCAGTAAAATGCCTTTAACCGGTGCCAGAATCCACTGCAGCAGCACCCCAGACCAGGCCTGGGTTTGCGGAAAAATACTGAACAGCAGTGGCAGCGCCAGGTACAGGGCCAGCAGCACCACCCCTATATAGCTCCAGCGCAGCACCAGCAGGGCGGCATTGAGCTGCTTGCGGGTATCAAACAGCTGGTAATCCTTGATGCGGATGCCCTTCAGGTACTTGTTGCGCCGTTTGAGCAGCATCAGCTTTAGCCAGCGGAAGAAATTGTGCAGCAGCCGCAGGATCACAAACAGACCCGCTAGCAGCAAAAGGGTTAGGCCGGTTTCAATCAGGATCATGCGCAGGCTGTTCTGCTCCTTGTGCAGGTCTATGGCGATGCGGATGCGGCTGGCATACTCTCCGGCGAGGGACTTCATATCCTTCTCCAGCCAGAGGGCGTCCAGCTCGGTAATGCTCATCAGGATCAGGCTGCGCCCGTGCAGGATATCGATGCCTGATTCTGTTTCGGCCAGTTGGATAGAGTCTGGCGTGTAGTCCCTGCTTTTATAGAGCTTTTCAATCCGTTCGGAGATGGCCCGGGCGCGCTCCTGCACATTGAAGGAACCCACCTTGGTGAACACAAAATAGAGGGTATCGCCAAAGGGGGCAACCGGAAAGCCCTGGGTAGTTTTGCGCAGCTCGGCAATGCGGCTGAGCTTTTCGGCATTTTGCAGGGAATCTTCCAGCGTGATCTCCCGCAGGCGTGCTTCAAGCTCGCTGCGGCGGCTGCTGTTTTCGGAGCTTAGCCGCTCTATTTCCTTTTGCAGTTCCTGCCGACGGAGCGAGTCCAGCAGCTGCTGCTGTTGCTTCTGGCGAAGCAGCTGGGTGGTTTCCTGCAGCTGTTGGTTGAGCAGCGAGTCGGAAGCTGCTTTTTCCTGGGCCCTGCCGGGCAGACAAGGGAGCAGAAAAAGCAGCAGTATAGAAAGGAGGCGGATCATGCGGGATGGATTGATGCGGCTAAGCAGGCAGGCCTGCACTACAAAGTAGGCAAAATACAAAAAGCCCCTCTATATTTTGATGGAATTTATGCCCCCTTCTTACCTATACCCCTGCCCAGCCTGGCCTGATGATCCTCTGGTTCGGGCCGAGCGCATCCCCAGTACCGCCAGGCAAACAAACATTGCCAGCGAAAGGTACAGCATGCCCCGGGCATAGACCGGTGCCAGCAGGGGAGTAAACCCAGGTATATACAAGCCGGTAAGCAGCAGCTGGCTGCCTATAAAGGCCAGCAGAAAAAGGTAAATAAGGATGCGGTTGGCCGGATCGGGCACCAGCCAGCGACGCCGGAATCCCTCAGCCAGCAGCAGGGGGCTTACTACACCCAAAAAGATCAGGTGCAGAAAGGCAATGATAAAATTACGGTTGCTAAAAGCCAGATCAGAAAGGGCCGGCAGGGCAGCTACCAGCTGCAGCACATTTTTGAGCAAAAAGGCCAGCGCGGCAAACAGGAGCAACTGTTTCACTAGGGGGGCGAACCTCCGCCAAAGGTCTTTGGAGGCAGGCTGCAGCGAGCGGTACAGAAAATAGCAGCCAGCCAGCTGCAGTACCCCTGCCAGGGCGGCCAGTGCATAGAGCCATCCCTGTTGCTCGGCCCACAGCACCGAAAGGCTCAGCGATAAGAAAACCCCCAGCGTAAAGAGCAGCAGTGCGGCGCTGGCGGCAGCCCGGGCAATGCGCATGTCCTGTACGTCCAGGTACTGGTACAGAAGCGCCAGCAGGGCAAAAATAAACCAGCCATTGTACTGAAAATGCAGGTAGTAGTAAATGGCTCCGTAGTACCAGGGGCTTCCGCCCATGCCGTTCACCATCATGGGACCCAGGGCAAAGGGGCCCAGGCTGCTGATGATCATAAAGAAAAGCCCCAGCTTCAGGTAGCGGCGCGCCACCTGGCTGCGGCTCTGCAGGCGCTTCCAGGCCCCTGCGGCAAAGGCCCAGGAAAAGAAGATATGCAGGGTAGAAAAGACAATGCTCTCCCGCGCATAGCCCTGTATGGGAAAGAAAATAAGCATGCCCACAGTAGCGATCTGGGTAAGCCAGAACAGCCGCATCAGCCCCCTTTGCTTTCCTTGTGGAATGAAGTAGAGCAGAATCAGCCCAAAGAGCGCATTGTAAACCCAGCCCAGAAAGGCAATGTGGGAGTGCGCATGCAGAAAATGCTTGTAGGTAGCCCAGGCGGGTGGGTCTACAAACAGGTAGCGCAAAAAAGCTCCCAGCGCCGCAGTCACTACCAGAAAGAGAAAGCCCAGCCCAAAGGCTGTAGCCGGCTTATACCACCATTTTTGCTGTACGCTTTCGCTGCTCATAGATCAGGATGCTCGCTATCGTCACAAAATAGAAAAGAATTGCCAAAGCGCTCAGCAGACCGCTCCACTTTCTGGCTTCCGGGTCCGACAGCCCATCGGCAAACAGGCGCAGCACCAGCGATCCCTGCAACAGCGCAAGGGGTACATACAACAGCCAGTGGTAGGGTTTGATCAGAAGGCCCGCCACCGCCGGCAGAATAATGGGGCCATGGGCAAAGATCATGGAAAACACAAAGCCCAGAAAGAACGCATGCAGCACCGCATCATACATGAGCGGAAGCCCATCATCATAAAACAGCAGCCCGCCGCATACCACCAGCCAGCCATAGCCCAGCAGCAATGCCCTGCCGCTAAAGGCAGGCAGTGCACTTTTGCGGGCCGTTTTTCGGGCAATATCGAAACGCAGCAACCATAGGGCTGCACCAATCAGACCGACGCCCAGCACCCAGCGGCCCGGGCCATGATAGGGCAGCAGCACCCCGGCCACACACAGGCCCAGGGCCGCAAACAGCAGCCCTTTTTGCCAGTTTCGCACGGGCAGAAAGCGGCTAAGCTCCAGCCGCTCGCCACTAATGGTCAGCAGCAGAAAGAGTACCCACCAGAAAACAGCCATGGGGTACAGATCAAAGCGCAGCAGCAACACATTGCCAATAAGCCAGCAGGCAGCCCCGCAGAGCATTACCCACATGGAGGCATCGGACTGTCGCTCCAGCAGGCGCCAGAAAATAAGCAACAACCCCAGGCTGCCCCCTATCAGGCAGGCATAGGCAAGCTGGGGAAAGCCCAGCAGCAACAGGGGCAAACTGCCCACATTTACTACCGGTATGGCATAGGCCCACCACTTTTTGAGTACCACCGCCCGCTCCAGAATGATCAGCGAACCCAGAAAAGAGCCCACCATCAGGGCGCCATGGTCGGCCACCCCCCGGCTGACGGGGATCTGCCAGCCCAGCCGGATCAGGCCCGACCACAGGGCCAGCCCCAGGGCCAGTAGCAGAAAGGGCAGGAGCAGCAGTACCTTCTTATTCATGGCATGCAGGTAAAAAGATAGCCTTCTGAACTGTGCAGAAGGCTATCCGGGATTTATATGATATTACACAACAAGTTCTTCTTCTCGTTCGGGCTCCATCTCCCGGGGAGGTTCCGCTTCAGGCTGTGGAGGCGTCTGAACCGGTCCGCTGCCGGCTTTAGGTATGCCTATGCGCAGCACAAACCAGGCCAGGATCACCACCCCTACGGAAAAGACCACATCGCCCGGTACCCGCATCCAGCGCCAGATCTCCAGGATATCGCTCTGCATAAATTCGGCGGAGCGGGCGTACCACAGTCCCCACTTTACCGATGCCCAGGTCTGGATAAGGCCAATGGGCAGCAGGCTGAGCAGCGCCATCAGGGCAAGGCCCCAGTTAATGCTCCAGAAGGCCCATTTCAGGGGGCGCTCGGGCCAGGCAATGCTGCGGTTCATGCCCCGCAGGGCAAACAGCATCAGGCCAATGCCCAGCATGCCGTATACCCCAAAGAGGGCCGTGTGGCCATGCAGCGGTGTGGTATTAAGGCCCTGCATGTAATAGAGCGCAATGGGCGGGTTGATCAGGAAGCCAAAGATGCCGGCTCCCACCAGGTTCCAGAAGGCTACGGCCACAAAGCAGTAGATAGGCCATTTGTAGGTTTGCACCCAGGGGGTGGCCTTGCTCAGCTGCAGGTTGTGGTAGGCCTCAAAGCCGATCAGGATCAGGGGTACTACCTCCAGCGCGCTAAAGGTGGCGCCAAGGGCCAGTACCGCCGTAGGCGTGCCGCTAAAGTACAGGTGGTGAAAGGTGCCGATAATGCCGCCAAACAGGAAGATGATGGTGGCAAAGATCACACTCTCGTTGGCCAGTTTGGCGCGCAGCAGTCCCAGTTTCACAAACAGAAAGGCAATGACCACGGTGGCAAATACTTCAAAGAAGCCTTCTACCCACAGGTGCACCACCCACCAGCGCCAGTACTCGGTAATGGCCAGGTTGCTGTGGCGGCCCCACATAAGGCCGGCGCCATAAAAAAGGGCAATGGCCGCCGAGGACACCACAAACATGGCCAGCAGGTGCTTGTTCTCGGCCTGGTTCTTAAAGGCCGGCAGTATGGCCCGCACCATCAGAAACAGCCAGATAAAGAGGCCGGCAAACAGGAAGATCTGCCAGAAACGACCCAGATCCACATACTCCAGCCCCTGGTGGCCAAACCAGAAGTTAGCCTCCAGGCCCAGTTCCTGCATTACGCCAAACCACTGGCCCACCATGGAGCCCACAACTATAATGAGTAGCGCCACAAAAAGGATATTAACACCCAGTTTCTGGTAGGGGGGCTCATAACCCGATACGGCCGGCGCTATGTACAGGCCCATGGCCAGCCAGGAGGTGGCAATCCACAGAATGCCCAGCTGTACGTGGTAGGTGCGGGTAAGGGAGTAGGGAAGCCAGTCGGCCAGCGGAATGCCGTAGAGCCCGTTGCCTTCTACCCCATAGTGGGCCGTGGTGGCACCCAGCACTACCTGCACCACAAAGAGCAGCGCCACTACCCAGAAGTATTTGAGCGTAGCCTTCATGGAAGGGGTAGGCACCAGGTTCAGCAGGGGGTCGTTCTTGGGCAGATCCGGGTTGATCTCTTCCTCTTTGTGCGAGGCGTAGTAATAGGCCAGCAGCGCTACCCCTGCCAGCAGGATAATGACGCTAAAGCCCGTCCAGATCAGCAGGGTAGAAGGGGGGCGGTTGGCCACCAGCTCCTCGGCCGGCCAGTTGTTGGTATAGCTTACCTCGGAGCCGGGGCGCTCGGTTACGCAGGCCCAGGCCGCCCAGAAGAAGAAGCCGTTGATAAGCCTGCCCCGCTCCGGATCTTTAATGGTATTGTCCTTAAGCGCATAGTGCTCCCGCAGCTCGGCCAGGGCCGGATCATTCATAAACAGGCCGGTGTAGTGCCGGCTGTTGTCGGATATGGCTGCAGCCCGCAACTCCGATACGGTAAGGGTGCCGGTGGCCTTGTCAAAAGTATTTTTGCGCAGCTCTTTCTGCAGGCGGGCCTGCAGGCCTGCTTTGGCTTCCTCATCCAGCTGCTCGTAGCCGGCGGCATAGTCCCGCTGCGCCCAGGCATTGAGCATGAAAAGGGCTTCGCGGTGCAGCCAGTCGGCCGACCAGTCGGGGGCTACATAGGAGCCGTGGCCCCAGACGGTGCCTACCTGCTGCCCGCCAATGGATTGCCATACGCTCTGGCCATCCAGGATTTCGGCTTCGGTAAAAAGCACCTGGCCCGAGGGGGTAACGATTTGCTTTGGAATAGGGGGTGCTTCCCGGTAGATCTCCCATCCGTAAAAGCCCAATACGGAAAAGGAAAAGATAATTACCGCTGCAAAGCCCCACCATAATTTTTTGGTACTCATGGGGTAATGGATAAAGGTGGTTTAGTATTGAGATTAAATGAATGTGTACGCCAGCGCATATCTAAAGGAGAAGCAGGTGCAGACACAGCCAGGTGAGCTTCCCTACTTGTTTCGCCCTTGGGGCCCTGAGAGGATAGCTCCTTAAGGCTTATTCCTAGAGTGCTTCCTCCGGTTGGCAGAAGCCCTTGGGCAAAAACTGACCTACGTCAGCTTTTTAACACCTTCTTTTTCTGCCTGAGGACCCTTTCCAGCCAGTAGGGGGCTTTTCTCCTTTCAATGCCTCAAAGTTCAGCAGGACCCTATTTCTAAAACATGATATTAATCATGAATAAAAGAGATAAATGTCTTTTTTTCTGCTACTCTTCCAGCCTAGTTTTGTATCATCCAAGGGGCCGAAATGCCCCGAGACGTTAAACACTAAGCCTTATGAAACACGAACTGACCACACCGGACACAGCAAGCAAAAGAATTACCCGCCTGAGCAGCCTATTTGTACTGGCGCTGGGGTGTTTCTTCTTTATAAGCTGTTCTTCCGGTACCGACAAGAAAGCAGAGTCGAATGCCGGCGCCCCTGCCGCAGTAGCAGAGCCGGTAGATGATGGAAAGGGTATAGGCCCTGTAAAACATGTAACCCTGAGTGAGCTGGACCCCCAGCTGGCCGAGCAGGGTAAGAATCTCTATGAAGGAAAATGTTCTGCCTGCCACCGCCTGGATGGCACCAAGGTAGTAGGTCCCGGCCTGGCCGGCATTACCGACCGCCGCTCACCCGAATGGATCATGAACATGATCATCAATCCTGAGGAAATGACCAAGAAGGACCCCACAGCCAAAAAGCTGCTGGCCGAGCACCTTACCCAAATGACCAACCAGAATGTAACCGAGCAGGATGCACGGGCCATGCTGGAATATTTCCGCCAACTGGATGCTTCCGCAAACTAATACCAACCCTTATTACCATAAACACCATTGTGCCATGAGTACAATACAAACCTTAAAAACCAAGCTACCCAAAGCAGCCCTGCTGGCATCCATGGCAGCCCTGCCCTTTATGCAAAGCTGCGACATGGGCGACCGTGCCACCGCACAGGCCTCTATGATGAGCAGCGATGCCGCCTCTAAAGTATATGTAGAGCCCGGCAAGCACGATGAGCTGTACGGCTTCCTGTCAGGCGGCTACAACGGCCAGGTATCCGTATACGGCATTCCGTCCGGCCGTCTGCTTAAGATTGTGCCGGTATTTACCCAGCATGCCGAAAATGGCTATGGCTACTCCGAGGAGTCCAAAGCCATGCTCAATACTTCCTTTGGCAATGTACCCTGGGATGACCTGCACCACCCCAAACTGAGCCGGACCGATGGACAAACCGATGGCCGCTGGCTGTTTGTGAATGGCAACAATACCCCCCGCATTGCCCGCATTGACCTCTCTACCTTTGAAACCGTAGAGATCCTGGAGATCCCCAACAGTGCCGGTAACCACTGCTCTCCCTACCCAACCAACAACACCGAGTATGTGGTAGCCGGTACCCGCTTTAGTGTACCCATCAATACCGATGGCACTCCCGCCGAAGCAGGCCTGGATGAATACAAGGAAAAATTCCGCGCCTCGCTTTCCTTTATTAAGGTTGACAAAGAAAGTGGCGACATGAACCTGGACTTCCAGATCATGATGCCCGGCTTTGACTATGACCTGGCCAATGGCGGCAAAGGCCCTTCTGAAGACTGGATCTTCTTTACCACCTACAACACCGAGAAAGCCGGCACGCTCAAAGAAGCCGGTGCTTCCCAAAATGATAAGGACTTTCTGGCAGCGGTGAACTGGAAACTGGCCGAGAAGTATGTGAAAGAAGGCAAGGCCAAAGAAATGCCTGCCAACTACTACCACAACAAGCTGGACAAGAACAGCCACATTGCCAAGTCTGAGGTGAAGAAAAGCGTACGCTTCCTGGATCCTGCCGACTGCCCCGGTATGGTATACCTGATTCCCGTGCCTAAATCACCACACGGTATTGATACCGACCCCTCTGGCGAGTACATGGTGGTAAGCGGCAAGCTGGCCTCTGTGATCCCGGTGCACTCCTTCTCTAAGATGCAAAAAGCCATCAAGGACAAAGACTTTATTGGCGACGTAGCCGGTATCCCCATTCTGCGCTATGAGTCTGTGCTGCATGCCGAAGTGAAAGAGCCAGGCCTTGGTCCCTTGCACACTGAGTTTGACGGCAAAGGCAATGCTTATACCTCCATGTTCGTATCATCCGAAGTGGTGAAATGGAGCCTGAAGGACTTTACCGTGCTGGATCGCATTCCGGTATACTACTCCGTAGGTCACCTGGTAATTCCCGGCGGCGATACCAAAGATCCCTATGGCAAGTACCTGATTGCCATGAACAAGATCACCAAAGATCGCTACCTGCCTACCGGTCCTGAGCTGGCCCACTCTGCGCAGCTGATCGATATCAGCGGCGACAAAATGAAACTGCTGCTTGACTTCCCCACTGTAGCCGAACCACACTATGCCCAGGTGATCCATGCCGATAAGGTGGCGCCCAGAAGTGTGAAGTTCTACGAGCTGGAGAAAAACTCGCACCCCCATGCGGTGAAAAAAGAGTCTGAAGCACGGGTAGAGCGCAAAGGCAATGTAGTACGGGTGTACCAGACGGCCATCCGCAGCCACATGACCCCTGATAACATCGAAGGCATCCATGTGGGTGACACGGTGTACTTCCACGTAACCAACCTGGAGCAGGACTGGGACGTACCGCACGGATTTGCCATCATGGGCGCTACCAACGCCGAGTTGCTGATCATGCCAGGTGCTACCCAAACCCTGAAATGGGTGCCCACCCGCCCCGGCATCTTCCCCATGTACTGTACCGACTTCTGCTCTGCCCTGCACCAGGAGATGCAAGGCTACGTACGGGTATCGCCTAAGGGAGTAAATACCCCCCTTAAGTACTACACCGGCGAGCAAAAACCGGCCCTGTAACAGCTGTTCACTAAAGGCAGAAGCGGTCTAGCCGCCGCTTCTGCTCTTTTTTCCTGTTTCTCTGGACTACTACCCTTTAAACTACCACGGTCATGAGCCAATTCTCAAGAATTTTAATGCTGCTGGCAGCGCTCTCCATGAGTATGCTGTTTTTCTTCCCCCTGTGGAAGATCTACCTGCAGGCGCCGCAGTATCCCGAAGGCCTGGAAATGCACATCTGGGTAAATAAAATTGGCGGCGATACCGAGTATACGCTGCAAAACTTCAACATCCTGAACCACTACATTGGCATGCGGCCCATTGATGCCGAGGCTTTTCCGGAGCTAAAGATCATGCCCTATGTGGTGTACGCCCTTATGCTCCTGGGCCTGCTGGTGGCCCTGCTCAAATAAATGGTTACTGGCCGGCTGGCTGGGCCTGCTGGCAGTGGCCGGAGCGGTTGGCCTGCTGGACTTCTACCTCTGGCTGAGAGAGTTTGGTACTAACCTGGATCCGGCTGCCCCCATCAAAATTCCGGGCATGACCTATATTCCCCCCTTTATAGGGCCCAAGCAGCTCTTAAACTTCCATGCCCTCTCCCTGCCCGCCATGGGCAGCCTGGGAGTGGCCATACCCATGGCACTGGCAGGCTTTGCCGTATACCTGGACTTCTTCCGTAAAAAGCGCCGCATCCTTAACTCCCGGCAAATGGCCTATATGCTGGGCATAGGGGTAACGCTGGCCTGCCTGCCCGGCTGCAGCGTAGAGCCTCAGCCCATTGCCTACGGACAAGCCGGCTGCGAGCACTGCAAAATGACCATTACCGATCCGCGCTACGGTGCCGAAATTGTAACCACTACCGGCAAAGCCTTTTTCTTCGATTCCATCGAATGCATGGCCGCCTACCTGCAGGAGCAGGAGGGAATGCTGGAAAAGGCACAGCTGCTGCTGGTAACTGACTTTAAAAACCCTCAGACACTCATAGACGCCAACACCGCCACTTACCTGCAAAGCGAGCAGCTGCCAAGCCCCATGGGCCTGTATCTGACAGCGCTGGCCGAAGGGGGTGCTGCCGAAGAACTGCAGGCCACCTATGCCGGACGTACCCTAAGCTGGAGCGAAGTACTGCAAGCCGTAAGGAGCCATGAGACCGCTTTTTAGCCTGGAGCAACCAATAGGCTTCTCCCAGCTGCGCAGCCGCTTGGTGGATGTGCTCCTGCTGCTGCTGGTCTCTGCCTCTGCAGCCCTGGCAGCCGATCTGGAGGTGGGCCCCAGGGCCCGCTACACCACCATAGCCGCAGCCATAGCCGCAGCCCAGCCCGGCGATCGGGTGGTGGTGCAGGGGGGCGTGTACCAGGAGAGTGGCCTGCAGATCAACAAAGCCATCAGCCTCATTGGTAAGAATCAGCCGGTGATTGATGGAAATATGAGGGGCGAGATCCTGACCATTACCAGCAGTGGGGTGGTGGTAAAGGGCTTTGTGCTCAAAAATGTGGAGGTAAGTTACCTCAAAGACCATGCGGCCATCCGGGTAATTGAGAGCCGCAACGTTACCCTGGAGGACAACACCATCCTGAATGCCTTTTTTGGCATTTACCTGCAGCGCTCGGTAGACTGCACCATCCGCAACAATACGGTGCGGGGCGAGGGTACCACCGAAACCGGCTCCGGCAATGCCATTCACCTCTGGTACTGCGATAGCAGCCGCATAGAGGGCAACCGGGTGTCCGGCCACAGGGATGGCATTTACCTGGAGTTTGTAAAGGAAAGCAGCGTAAGCAGAAATTTGAGCGAAAACAACCTGCGCTACGGACTGCACTTTATGTTTTCTGATGGCAATGCCTATCGGCACAATGTGTTTCGCAAGAATGGCGCAGGGGTGGCGGTCATGTATACCCGCAACATTGTGATGGAGCACAACACCTTTGAGCAGAACTGGGGCAGTGCCGCTTATGGCCTGCTGCTAAAGGAGATCAGCCGAAGTGTGATCGCCCATAATACCTTTGTGCGCAACACCACCGGCATTTATATGGAGGGATCTTCCCGGCTGGATATCCGCCAGAATAACTTCCGGGAAAACGGATGGGCCGTGCGCCTGCTTTCCAGCTGTGTGCAGGATACCTTTCAGCAAAACAACTTTATTGGCAACACCTTTGATATTGCCACCAATGGCAACTCGCAGCAGAACTACTTTGCCCAAAATTACTGGGATAAGTACCAGGGCTACGACCTCGACAAGGATAGAGTAGGGGATATTCCCTACCGGCCCGTAAGCCTGTACTCCATGGTGGTAGAGAAAGTGCCCCCTTCCATCATGTTCATGCGCAGTTTTATTGTAGACCTGATGGATGCCATGGAAAAAGTATTCCCCTCTTTTACCCCCGAGAAGCTGCTGGACGAGCAGCCCTCGATGGTACGGTGGTAAGGGGGCAGTGAGTAGTAAGTAGTGGGTATTGAGACTAACGACAGAAGTGCGTCTGAAGGGCCTCTAACTTCTAGCTTCTAACATCTAGCTTCTAAAATCATGATAACGATAAAGAACTTAACCAAACGTTACGGCAAGCTCCAGGTCCTGAATGGGCTGAGTGTAGAGTTTGAGCGGGGGCAGGTAGTGTCCATCATCGGGCCCAATGGCTCGGGCAAAACCACCACCATCAAGTGCCTGCTGGGTATGGTGCTGCCCGATAGCGGCGAGATTTACATAGACGATGAACTGGTGCTGAAGCAATGGGAGTACCGCAGCAAAATAGGCTACATGCCCCAGATCAGCCACTTTCCCGAAAACATGAAGGTGCGCCAGCTTTTTGAGATGATGAAAGACATTCGCAAGGATGTGCAGGAGCTGGACGAAGAGCTCATAGGCCTGTACAACATTCAGAAAATGTGGGACAAGCGCCTGGGCGCCCTCTCCGGTGGCATGAAGCAAAAAGTAAGCGCCGCCCTGGCTTTTCTGTTCCAGCCCGACATACTGATTCTGGATGAGCCTACTGCCGGCCTGGACCCCCTTTCTTCCGAGATCCTGAAAGCCAAGATCCTGAAGGAAAAGAAAAAAGACAAGCTTATTCTCATCACCTCGCACATCATGAGCGAGATAGAAGAAGTAGCCGATGATATCATGTGCATGGAAGAAGGCAATCTGCGCTTTTACAGCAGCATTGCAGCCCTAAAGGAAGAAACCGGCGAAAGCCGGTTGAGCAAGGCAATTGCAAAACTAATGATGAGATAAGATGGAAAAGGTAATCAAATATGTGCTGTATGATATTTTGCGCAACCGCATTGTCATTGGCTATACAGGCTTTCTGCTGCTGATGTCCCTGGGGCTTTTTCAGCTGGAAAATGACCCCTCCAAGGCGGTGCTCAGCCTGCTGAACGTAGTGCTGCTGGTAGTACCCCTGATCAGCATCATCTTTGCCACCATCCACTTCTACAACTCACAGGAGTTTATGGAACTGCTGGTGGCCCAGCCCATCAACCGGCAAAAGATCTTCTACAGCGAGTACCTGGGGGTAGCCCTTTCGCTGGCTGCAGCTTTTGCCATAGGGGTAGGGGTGCCGGTGCTGCTCTTTGGCGGCAGCGGACCGGCAGGGGTGTACCTGATCAGTGCAGGCATCTTCCTCACTTTTATTTTTGTATCACTGGCCTTTCTGGCCTCGGTGCTTACCCGGGACAAAGCCAAGGGCATCGGCCTGGCGCTGCTGCTCTGGTTTTACTTCAGCCTGCTGTATGATGGGCTGGTGATGATGGTGCTCTTCTACTTCAGTGAGTATCCGCTGGAAAATGTTTCCCTGGGCATGCTGTCGCTCAATCCAATAGACCTGGGGCGGGTACTGGTGCTGCTTCAGATCGATGTGTCGGCGCTCATGGGCTATACCGGCGCGCTGTATAAAAGCCTTTTTAGCAACTTCACCGGCGTACTGTATGCAGGCCTGCTTATGCTGGCCTGGGTGCTGCTGCCGCTGATGCTCGCTAAACGGATCTTTATCCGAAAAGACTTATAGTTTGGCTTAGTGACTATAAGGGTAGTTTAAAAGGGAAACCCGCCAGTTGGTAGCTGGCGGGTTTTATGCTATAGGGTATTGCCTGATTGCAGATAGGGAAGCAATACGCTATGCGAAACATGAACAGCTGCTACCTGACCGAACCAAAGGATAGGATAGCCGCAAGCCCGTATACGCTGCGTACGGTATTGATATTCGAAAAAAGCGATATTCCCAGGCCAAAGCCCTTTGCAGGGATAAGGCTCAGCTCAGCCCTTACAGGCAGGCCCACGCCAAGGCTGGTCTTGGAGTCATACTCTTCTGTTGAAAAAAAGCCACCGGAAGTATGCTGTAAGTTGGTTCCCCGTATAGTACCCCCCACCAGTCCAACCCCACCCAGCAGGGCTACATGCATGTTTTTTGTATGCTGGGCGGCACCGATCTGCGCGCTCAGTCCTACATAGGTTTCAGCAGGGTTGGGTCCAAAGAGGGTAAACTCCTGATGGATATCCAGTGCAAACTTATACTGTTTACTTTCCTGTAGCACATTTACATCAGCCAACAGGCTTATGCCGCCATCAACAGCCTTGGTGAAGGTGCCATAGCCACCAAGCCCTACATTCAACCATACCTTCTTCTTGTCGGGCGTCAGTTCCTGCCCAAAGGCGGTAGGGGCTGCAGTAAGGAATGCCAGAAGTAAAATAATCGTTCTCATGCCGTATGAGCGCATCTTGATATAAGGGTAGTCTGCGCTACTACAGGCAAAGCTATCGATTTTTATAAATAATTTATGTTTTTATTAAATTATAATTGTACAGATAGGGGCCACTTCCTTTTAGTGTACCTTTGTGTGCGTTACTTCTGGGAGGAAGGCTATGGATCATGTTCATAAAAAAAGCCTGGCTGCATAGCCAGGCAGAGTGAAAAGCCTTTGAGCTTCAAAAGTGAGCACTACTTTTCACCAATGTGAGGTATTTGCTTTGGAAAGGGAGTCCATGATCAGCGCATGGTTTACTTCCGGCTCGTTTTCTTCATCAGCATAGCCAAGATAGGTATTGTCCGCCGAGTTCCATTCCATGTAGGTTGCATCGGTTTCGGACAGGCGCAGGCTGTGCAGGATGGCGCCGGGCGGCAGATGCTCCAGCAGGGTAGTGCGGATATCCAGCAGCAGGTTTTCGCAGGTGGGCTGGTAGGGGAGTAGCACCAGCTTTTTATCGATCTTCTTCCAGCTCTCGATCAGGCCGGCCGGCGCATCCTGGTGCAGCAGCAGAGCACCCTCCCAGGGTTTCACCACAAAGGCTTCGATAAAGCGTTTCAGGTCATCAAAATGCATGCACAGGCCTCCATGGCCTGCGGGGCCGGCAGCTTTTGGCGTACCTAGGAGGGTGACCCGTAGCTTATAATAGTGCGCTTGTATGGGCTTGCAGTGGCCATCGGAGGCCTGCAGGGCGTAGGAGGCATAAAATGCACAGGTACGACTGATTCGGATGGTATTCATGTTGGCTATGGTTAACGTTGGATGGGGGCGAAGCAGCCCCGGTACATACTGCCTGTAATCAGTTGCAGTCAGTGCCAGCCTGCTTCCTGCCCCCTGGAAGCTATCTGCCTCTAGTTTAGTTTTCTTCGTTTCATTTCTTCTTTTAGCAGCGCCAGCTCCCGGCCCATCTGCCCGGCTATGGCGGTGTTTTCTTCTGCCCGGCGGATCAGGTAGGGCAGGGCCTTGTCAACCTCGCCATAAGGAAGGTACTTGGAGGTGTTAAAGCCTGCCCTGGCCATGGCAAAGGTTAGGTTATCGCTCATGCCGTAGAGCTGCGAAAAGTGCAGGTAGGGAATAAACGCCTGCAGCTGCCGCTGTTGAATTTCGCGCACCACCATCTGAATACTCTCCTGATTGTGCGTAGCCAGGCAAAGCTCAACCCGGGGCAGGCGCTCCAGGCACATGATTACCGCTTTATTGAAGCTCTCATCGGTTTTGGCTTTGGTAGGATATACCGGGCTGGTATAGCTGAGCTTTTCGGCACGCTCCCGCTCTTTTTCCCAGTAGGCGCCCCGTACCAGCTTTACCCCCGCCTGGTAGCCCCGCTCCTCGGCCCGTTGCAACAGGTCTTCCAGGTACTCCAGGCGATCGGTGCGGTACATCTGCAGGCTGGTGAATACCAGTACATCCTCCATGTTGAAGCGCTCCATCATCTCTTCGGTAAGCTCATCAATGGGGGCTTGTATCCAGCTTTCTTCTGCATCGATATAGATGTTTACATCAGAATCGGCGGCAAGTTCACAAATGGTCAACAGCCGCATTTTGGTACGCTCATACGATTGTTCTTCGGCATCGCTAAGCACCAGGCCGGCGGCTAGTTTTTCAAAGATGGCAAAACTGCCCAGGCCGGTCATCTTTACAGAGATAGCCCCGATGCCGGTGCTTTTTTGCGCCAGTGTTATATTATGTAGAATGTGGTTAAGGGCCAGCTCATAGCCTTCCTCTTTATCCTGTGCTTCAGCAGCGTAGTCAAGCACAGCGGCTATATGGTGGTCTTCCAGTTTGTCAATGACCTGTAGCGCTTCTTCAACCGACTCGCCTCCGCAGAAGTGTTTGTATACGGTGCCCCTGATCAGGCTCCTGACCGGCAGGTGCAGTCGCATGGCCAGCTTGCTGGCTGAGGTCAGGGCTTTCATCAGCAGGGGGTTGTTCATGAGGCGAAACAGCCAGTAGGCCTCCTTTACTTCACGGTCGCTTTTATGTGAAAAGGTGGCAGCCAGGTCGTTAAAGTCGGGCTTGGCCGGTAGAGGAGCAAGTGTAAGAGGTGCCATATACGCTATCGGTAAGATTAGGTAGTGGAGTGGAGAATTATGGGTTTTGCCCCCTAAAGATCGCATCCTGCAGCCGGCTTATACATGATTCCGATCACTCTAGAAAATGATTTCCATCAGCATGGACCGGCTTCTGATCGGCTGAAGGCCAGCGGTTTTCCATTCCGCCAGCAGGGGGCGAAGGGGCAGAAGTCTTTTAAGAGGACCTATTTTGCAACCAGAAAGACAGCCTCAGGAAAGCTCCTGAGGCTGTACTGTGTATAGTTAGCCAAATCAGAAAAAATGTAAGGAAAAGTGCCTGTGACTTTACTTACATTTAGTAAGTAGTTACTGTCTTAGCTGCAGCCCAGGCTGCTGCCGCAGTTTAAGCATTTGTAACAGGTGCCTGAGCGAATGGTCAGGTGGCCGCAACCGGGGCAGGCCGGCGCATCGCCCATCAGGCTGGCAAGGGCCTGCTGGGTCTGGCCGTAGAGCAGGCTGCTGCCTGCACCGGCACTGCCAGTGGTGGCTAGGGCCACCGGTGCTGGGGGTGCCTTGGCTACACTGGGTTGGGGTTGTTCTTCCGGTAGTGGTGTTGTTTGTACATGCACAAGATCGGTTCGCTGCAGGTATTCAAAGGCTAAGAGCCTGAAGATGAAGTCAAAGATGGAGGTAGCGTTTTTGATGTTGGGGTGGTCTACCTGACCGGCCGGCTCAAAACGGGTAAAGGTAAAGCGGTTCACATACTCCTCCAGCGGTACCCCATACTGGAGCCCCAGTGAAACCGAGATGGCAAAGCAGTTGAGCAGCGAGCGGAAAGAAGCGCCCTCCTTGTACATGTCGATAAAGATCTCCCCCAGCGTACCATCGGCATAGTCGCCGGTGCGCAGGTAGAGGGTATGGCCATCGATCTTGGCCTTTTGGGTAAAGCCGCTGCGCTTATCGGGCAGACGCTTGCGGTACACAATATCGGAGAGGGCGCGCTTAAAACGGGTATCCGGCGCCTGGTTGATGATGGCCTGCGCCGCCTGCAATACTTCTTCTTCCGTAAGCATGCGGGGCGAATCGGCATCGGCGGTTTCCAGGGGCTCAGGGGTGGGGGCTTCTTCCTTCTTCTCCTTGGCGTGGCTCAGGGGTTGGGAGATCTTGCTGCCATCGCGATAGATGGTGCAGGCCTTCAGGCCCAGCTGCCAGGCCTGCGCAAAGCAGTCGGCTACTGCGTCCACCTCCGTATCGTGTGGCAGGTTGATGGTTTTGGAGATAGCCCCGGAAATAAAAGGCTGCACCGCCGCCATCATCTGCAGGTGCCCGCTGGCTTTGATGTAGCGGGTGCCCTGGCCACAGGGGTTGGCACAGTCAAACACGGGCAGGTGCTCGGCTCTCAGATGGGGGGCTCCTTCTACCGTTCCGCTGCCGGCAATGTAGGCATTGGCTTCGCGGATCTGCTGCTCACTGAGCTCCCAGTGGCGGAGCAGGTCAAAGTCCGGACGCTCATACTGTGCCGGCGAGAGGCCCAGGCGCTGCAGGCAGGCATCTCCCAGCAGGTAGGGCGAAAACAGCCAGCGAATGTCAAAGGCGCCGGGCAGGGCAGCTTCTACCCGGGCAATTTCCTCGTCATTTAACCCTTTGGCGATCAGAAAAGCTTTGTTGAGATGGGGGGCGCCCCTAAAGCTGCCGCTGCCCAGCACATAGCGGATGATGGCCTCGCTTTCGGCAGGCCCGTAGCCCAGTTTTTTGAGAGCGGCTGGCAGGGCCCCGTTGATGATCTTGAAGTAGCCCCCGCCCGATAGTTTTTTAAATTTGACCAGGGCAAAATCAGGTTCTACGCCGGTGGTGTCGCAGTCCATCAGCAGGCCAATGGTGCCGGTGGGCGCCAGGGCTGTGGCCTGTGCGTTACGTCCCCCATTGCTCGCCGCCTGCCAGGGCGGCATCCCAGGCCTGGCGGGCAGCCT
>NZ_AODQ01000028.1 GCF_000348925.1 Cesiribacter andamanensis AMV16
CCCCTTCATCTACTGACAGCATCACAAAAGCGATCTTATCGGAGCCCACCTGTAAAGGCGTTGGATGTTGGGCATTTCAGCCACACAGGGCGGACACCAGGTGGCCCAGATGTTCAGGAAGATCACCTTGCCCCGCAGGCTCTCAAAGGCTACGGTATTGCCCTCCAGGTCTACCATCTGAAATCCACTGCCTGCTACTTCGGCCGCTGCCGGAGCCGGGGCATTGGGTTCGGCCGCAACTGCTTCGGGTACCTCGGCCTGGCGCAGGCCGGTAGCCAGCAACAGGCGCTGCACCTGCCCAATGGCTTCGGTATGCAGGCCTGTGATGTACAGCAGGCCAAAGATGGTTAGCGTTACCACCCAGCTGGGTATCTTTTTTATGGAGAATTTTTTCTTGCTCATGTTCGTGTTCTTAAACGTATAGTACCGGCATGGCTTGCCGCTAAGTTCCTAAAATTACAGTTCTACAGTGATAAATCCCTGCGCCTGCAGCTCAAACATATGCGTAAGGCCGTTGGGGATGATCTCTACCCCCTCTACCAGGCTGGCCGGATCGATGGTGAATTGGGTGAGCGACATGCCGCAAATTCTGTAGGTAACACCCGCCGCTTTCCCTTTTTGGATCTCCTGCTCCATAGCGCTGCCCTTTACAAAGGCCTCTACCGATTTGGCGCAGGCCATCACCACAAACTGCTGGCGCTGGTAGGTGCTGGAGGGAGTAATGGCTTCGGCCGTATTTACGGCCGCTTTTACATGGTTGGGCTGGCTGATCAGCACCGCATAGTTCTTAGCGCTTGTAGCAGGAGCGCTTTTTTCTGCAGCAGGGGTAGCCGTTTGTGCGGGCAGCGCAGTAGGAATACAGGCGGTGAGGGTGAGCAGGCCAATCACCAGCGCTGCTACGTAGTTCTTATGGTTATTCTTTGTTTTCATGCTTGTGATTTTTCGATGATGGAGCCACTGGTCCAGTCCGTACCAGACCGATCCATTGGCGATAAAAAAGAGTAAAATACCCCCTAGGGCAATGTTCTTGAAAAGTGGGCCGCTGCCTTCTGCCGCCACCTGAATGGTAAGGGTAATGGGGATCAGAATGGCCAGCAGGCCAGCGGCCGCCAGCCTGGTTATAAAGCCTGCCAGCAGGGCCAGGCCTCCGATCAGCAACCCAATGCCTGCCAGCATAACGAGTGTTTCGGCAGGGGCCATCCAGGTAGCCAGGTCGCCCAGGGGAGCTTTTTGGAGCCGTGCGCTTGGGCCGGCCGTGTCAAACAGGTGGTTAAGGCCTGCCATGATAAAGATAAGGCTGCCCATCAGGCGCAACGCCAGATAGGATATTCTTTGAAGAGGGGTGGATTCCATAGTAGTTAGTTTTTTCTTAACAGCTTGATGCAGGTCACCAAAAGCCAGTGCCCATGCAATCAGAAAAAGTCGGCAGCAGGCCTGGGGCCGGGGCTGCCGTACACGCAGCCGCCGCTCCAAAAGGGGATGCCGCTGCTACTGTATTAAGAAAAGCGTGGAGGACGGGGCTCCAGCTCCAGAGCAGGAGCCGTCAGATGGGCCCTGTAAAAGCTTCCGCTCCGGGTAGCACGTACAGGGGGTATCAGGCAAAGTGCTTCGGGCTGGTGCACAACGGCTACCAGCAACTGGCTGCATACTGATGCCGGCACAGATCCGGCCGGTGCAGGATCCTGATGATGGTGCTTCAAGCATTTACGCTTGGTACAGGGTTTTTTGGCCCCTTTGCTGCTTTTCTGGCAGCTGCTGCTCCCTTCCAGCTGTGTCGCAGCTGTAGGCATAGCATCCTTTAGTGCTGCTCCCTGGGGCACGGCGCCCGTATGCACGGCGCCCGTATGCACGGCGCCGGTGGGCACCGCGCCGGCGTGCGCCGCGCCAAAGAACAGGCTGCTCCCAGGCAGGCTGCTGTTTATGCCACGACCAGGCCCACTGGTTGGCAGACCTGCCTCAGTGGGCAGCGCAAACAGCAGAAAGGGTAGGACAAACAGAACCAGCAGGTAGGACTTCATTTTTTGGATTGACCAGCTACGATAGTGAAAGGGCAAGGTACAAAAAGCCAGGATTCAGGTCTGTGACTTTAGTCACACAGGGGCGGCTTCATCACTAACTTCCAGCAGCAGCTAGAAGCTTATTTGTGTGATAAGGTTCAGGTTGTGAAAATTGGTCCGGTAGTACATCTCCTCTACCGCCAGCGCATCAGTGGGGGAAATCCTGCCAATGTAGAGCAGGCGAAAACTCAATCCTTTCAGGGCTGGATTGGCCGGCTGGTAACGCAGGTCGCTTACCCAGCTCCAGTAGCTGACAGTGCCGTATTTATTGAACCGGTACTCTTCAGTTGCGGGGGTCCAGCCCCTAGCCAGGGCCAGCTCCAGCAAAAAATGCTCCGATAGAGTATATTTGACTTTGGCTACCAGCAGATTAGCCTTCCCCAGCCCTTCCATGCGGCCCCGGGGCAGGGTGGCAAAGAACTGCTCCCGCCCCCATTCCCGGGGAAACAGAAAGCGCCCTCCCCTGCCAATATGCAGATAGTTAAGGGAGAGCTCCCAACTTCCGGGCGTATAGGCCAGGCGGCTTCCCCCCAGCCACTGCTGCTGGTCGGGAAAGTAGGCCAGGCTGCTTTCGGGATTTCCGCCAGTGCCTACCCGAAACTGGTACAGACCCTCCAGGCCCAGCGACACCTGAGAATGTAAAGGCCATTGGCTGCGGCCATAGGTAGTATTGGCGATGTTTTCAATCCAGTAATTCCAAACGTCAGCCTCCAGCCCCTTTAGTAGCTTGCTCTGCAGTCCCGCCACAGCCACCCCCCTGCTCCGGGTCTGATGGCGGTAGGCCGAGGGGTTTCCGGCCACATCCACCCCGGCTGCATAAAGGCCAATGCTTTCGGCGGTACTAAACCAGGAAACAGCGCTTCTGGGAGACACATGATCGAACCAGGCCAGGTGCAGTGCAGCCTTCTTCCCCAAAGGTGCCTCAAGGGCGATTCCCTGAAAAGAATACGGTTTCATGCGTGTATCCTGCGGATTCATCAGGGGAGAAGAAAAGCTAAAGCGCCCTCCCCTTACCAGCAGATGCCTGTACCTATACTCGAGGTAGAGTTCATCCAAACGGTCCAGATCAGTACCGTTTTCAGGATCTTCCAGATCAAACAGCTCCAGCTCCAGTCTGGGGTATTTGCCCGTTATGGGGTCTCGTTCACTCATGCCCGATGAAAAAAGCCGGTAGGTAAACAAGCCGCCAATACCCAGCCGAAGCCCTTTGTACGCAGCCGTTTGGTAGGCAAGGCCGGCTCCCAGCGCATTGGCGTAATTGTCAGAAAGCTGCCGGTAATTCCAGCTGGCCATAAAGTAGTTACGCACATGCCCGTGTACGCTCCCCCTGGCAAAGAAGTCTTTCAGGCTTTTGATGCTGCTGGTATCGGCTGCTGCCGGGGGGGTGCCGGCGGCAGGATGAGCGTCTTGTGCCAGGGCTATGTGCCAGCTCCCTAAACTAAGTAAGGCTGCCAGTAAGAGAAATGATTTCATAAGGGCGGTTGCATCGGTTGCTTCAGCACCTCATCGGCCGAAGTAGCAGCAAAATTGGGGCGCCCCTTTAGCATTTACAGTGACATTGGTTACACAAGCTTGTGCATTTCACTAGTCAGGCCCATTGGCCAGAAGCTAAAAAAGCCCTGACTCAACATCCGGGCTTTTTCTGAAAACAGAGGTTTGCTTACTGCAGCACCAGTTCAGGAGTCGCCAGACTACAGTTGTTCATTTCCTGACAGGCCACGGAATAGGTTTTGTAGCCGCCATCCAGGTTTTTTACGGCAAAGCCCCACTCCTGCAGGATGCGGCTGGCCAGGTAACCCCGCAGGCCGGCATGGCAGTAAATGTAAATGGTTTCCGCTGCGGGCAGCTCGGCCAGCCGGTCCCGCAGCTGGTCCAGGGGAATGTGTACAGCCCCTTCAATAAAGCCCCCCTCCAGCTCCTTTTTCTCCCGTACATCCAGCACAAACGCACCGGCTGCAGCCAGGTCCCTGATCTGGTGCCACTGAATGGTGTCTACCTCTCCTTCCAGCATGTTCTGGGCCACATATCCCAGCATGTTTACCGGATCTTTGGCCGAGGAGAAAGGGGGTGCATAGGCCAGTTCCAGCTCGGCAAGGTCCCATACGTTCAGGCCGCCTTTAATGGCTGTTGCCAGCACGTCGATGCGCTTGTCGGCGCCCTTTTCGCCCACGGCCTGGGCACCGAAGAGCATGCCATCCTCAGGCGAGAACAGCAACTTTAGGGCCAGGGGTTTGGCACCGGGGTAGTAGCCGGCGTGGGAGTTGGGGTGGATGTGCGCTGTCAGGTAGGGCACACCCCGCTTCTGCAGCACTTTTTCGGTATTGCCCGTAACGGCCGCCGTAAGGTCAAACACCTTGGCAATGGCCGTACCCAGGGTACCCTTGTAGGGGGTAGGCTTGCCCGAAATGGTATCGGCCACAATGCGGCCCTGGCGGTTGGCCGGCCAGGCAAGGGGTACAAAGCAGGCCTGCCCGCTTACCCAGTCCTGTACCTCTATGGCATCGCCCACGGCATAAATATGGGGGTCGGAGGTCTGCAGGTACTCGTTTACCCGGATGCTGTTGCGGCTGCCCAGCGCCAGGCCGGCTTCTTTGGCCAGGCTGCTTTCGGGCTGCACGCCCACAGCCATCACCAGCATATCGGCCGCCAGCTCGGTGCCGCTTTGCAGCACCAGCCGGCTACCCCCTTCTTCAACCGCTTTCAGGCCATCGCTCAGATACAGGGCTACCCCTTTGGCACGCAGGTGCTGCTGTAGAATGGCGGCCATCTCAACATCCATGGCCTCCATTACCTGGGCCGAAAGCTCTACCAGGCTTACGTGTATGCCCAGCTGGTGCAGGTTTTCTGCCATTTCCAGGCCAATAAAGCCTCCACCCACCACCACGGCTCGTTTAGGTTTCGCTTCCGCTACATAGGCTTTGATCTTATCCGTATCGGGTATGTTGCGCAGGGTAAACACAGTACGGGCATCAGCCAGACCCGGGATGGGCGGCACAATGGGTTTGGCGCCCGGCGACAGGATGAGCGTATCATAGGATTCGTCATACACCTCTCCGCTCAGCAGGTTCTGGATGCTGACGGTTTTTTCGCTGCGGTTGATGCGCAGTACTTCGCTAAGGGTGCGAATGTCCAGGTGAAAGCGCCTGGACATGCCCTCTACGGTCTGCACCAGCAGCTTTTCCCGCTTTTCAATAGCCCCGCCAATGTAGTAAGGCAGGCCGCAATTGGCAAAGGAGATGTGCTCGCCCCGCTCCAGCAGCACGATATGGGCTCCTTCATTGAGGCGCCGCAGCCTGGCCGCTGCCGTGGCCCCGCCGGCTACCCCTCCTACAATCACAATTTTCCTGGATTTCATGCGCTAAATATGATTTTTTTTATACTTGTGCTTTGCTGATTTGTCTGCAGATTTACCCCTTCAAGGGGACTTCGTTAGCGGACAATGCAAAACTCCGGCGGATAGATGGAGAAAAACATGATTCCCCTCAGCCGATGGCATGACCCTTCTCAGGGATTTTAAAAAGGGCGGGAGCAACAGGGCTTGTGTAACAAATATCACTGAAGCGGGCTTATCACTTCACTACTTTTGTGTAAAATTCAGACACGCACATGGAAGTTATGACTATTCTGGGATGGATCTCGGCCATCATCATTGGCATCAGCCTGGGGCTGATCGGCGGCGGAGGCTCCATTCTTACCGTACCGGCCCTGGTGTACCTGCTCAGCGTTAGCCCGGTGCTGGCAACGGCCTACTCCCTATTTGTGGTGGGCGCTACCTCGCTGGCAGGCGCCTTTTCTTTTATGAGAAAGGGGCTGGTCAACTACAAGACCGCTGCCGTATTTGCCACCCCCTCCTTTATCGCCGTGTACCTGACGCGCAAGTTGCTGGTGCCTGCCATCCCCGACACCCTATTTACAGTAGGTGATTTTGTGATGACCAAGAACATCGGCATCATGGTTTTCTTTGCCCTGATCATGCTGGCAGCAGCTTTTTCCATGATGCGGAATGGCGCCAAAGCAGATAGCCAGGAAGAGAAGGAAATCCAGTACAACTACCCCCTGATCGGGCTGGAAGGCGCCGTTGTAGGCGTACTTACCGGGCTGGTAGGCGCTGGCGGGGGCTTCCTGATCATCCCCGCCCTGGTATTGCTGGCCAGGTTACCTATGAAAATGGCCGTTGGCACCTCGCTGTTGATCATCGCCGTAAAATCCCTGATTGGATTCCTGGGCGATATTGGCAACCAGCCCATCGACTGGACCTTTATGCTGCTCTTCACCGGCCTTTCGCTGGTGGGTATTTTCATCGGCAGCTGGCTCTCCACCAAAATTCATGGTAGCCACCTGAAGAAAGCCTTTGGCTGGTTTGTGCTGCTGATGGCCCTCTATATCCTGGCTAAGGAACTTCTTTTTTAGGCAGCGCTCCAATGTGACCTTTGTCACTGTGCAGGCCACAGGCCAGGCGTACCTTTGTACTGTCATAAGAAAGCAACAAAAAATCAAAACAATAGCATCATGAAGATCAAACAATTCGAAGACAAGGGACTGGCCCATTTCGGCTATGCCATTTTAAGCGAAGAGAAAAAGGAGATTGTACTGGTAGACCCTGCCCGTGATCCCCAACCGTACTATGACTGGGCCGAGGCAGAAAGCGCCAAAATCGTTGGGGTGATCGAAACTCACCCGCATGCCGACTTTGTAAGCGCGCACCTGGAGATTCACAAAACCACCGGCGCCACCATTTATGTGAGCATGCTGGTAGGCGCCGATTACCCCCACCAGGCCTACGACGATGGCGATGAGATAGTACTGGGCGAAGTGAAACTCAAAGCCCTGCACACTCCCGGCCACTCGCCCGACGGCATCAGCATTGTGGCAGAAGTGGATGGAAAAGATATAGCGGTGTTTACCGGCGATACGCTCTTTATTGGGGATGTAGGCCGCCCCGACCTGCGCGAAAAAGCCGGCAACATCATGGCCAGGCGCGAAGAACTGGCCCGCCAGCTATACTACAGCACCCGCGAAAAACTAATGACCCTGGCCGATGATGTGCTTGTATACCCGGCCCACGGCTCCGGCTCACTCTGCGGCAAGGCCCTCAGCGATGCCCAAAGCAGCACCATAGGCGCTGAGAAAATAGGCAACTACGCCCTGCAGCCCATGTCGGAAGAAGCCTTTGTAAAGGTACTGCTGGAAGACCAGCCCTTTATCCCCAAATACTTTGGCTACGATGTAAGCCTGAACAAGCAGGGCGCCCCTGCCTACCAGCCCTCCCTGACCGGCGTTAAGCGTCTGGACAAGAACTTTACGCCTGAGGCCGGTGCTGTTATTGTTGACGGACGCCCGCAGGAGCAGTTCAAGAAGGGGCACCTGAAGGGCGCCATCAACATCCAGAACGGTGGCAAGTTTGAAACCTGGTTGGGCAGCATTGTAGCCCCCACAGAGAAATACTACCTGCTAGCCGGCTCCGAAAAAGAGCTGGAAGAGCTGATCCGCAAAGCGGCCAAGATTGGCTATGAACTGCTGATCGCCGGCGCCTTTGTGTACGACAAGCAAGGGGGTGAAACCAGCGAAGGATTTGACAGAGCACGCTTTGAGAAGAATCTGCAGGATTACACCATCGTAGACATCCGCAACAGCAGCGAAACCAAGGCGGGTAAATTCTTTGAGGGAGCCATAAACGTACCACTGCCCGAACTGCGCGAACGTGCCAGTGAGATTCCGACTGATAAGCCGGTGGTGGTACACTGTGCCGGTGGCTATCGCTCTGCGGCAGGCAGCAGCATTCTGGAGAGCCAGCTGCCCGTACCGGTACTGGACATGAGCGAGGCGGTAAACGAGCTGAAACTGCAGAAATAGATCCCCGAAAGGCACCTGCATGCGGGTGCCTTTTTTACTATCCAGTGCCCTACCCCCTTTGCCAACCAGACCGCATGTAGCGCATCAACCCGCTGGCATTAGGTGACGTAAGTCACTGACCAGGCTCTAGGAAGGGGCTATCTTTAGATAAATAAAATCATAATGCGATGTTCAATCTGTTTAAAAGCAAGAAAGCGATGAAGTATAAAAATATTGGCGCAGAAGAGCTGAAAAAGCTGCAGGAGGAGAATCCCGATGCCGTAGTGCTGGACGTACGCACCCCTGGCGAAGTAAGGGGCGGCAAGATCCCAGGCGCCACTACCATTGACATCATGGACCGGAATTTTGCCAACCGCATCGAAACCCTGGACAAGGACAAGCCTTACCTGGTCTATTGCCGCAGCGGCAACCGAAGCGGCCAGGCCTGTTCCTACATGGCCGAGCGCGGCTTTACCAGGCTCTATAACCTGAACGGCGGCATCGGCAGCTGGCCCTACGAGCTGCAGTAAAAATCACTAGATTACTAAGCAGCAATGTAAGAACTGCCTGCTCCGACTGGGGGCAGGCAGTTTAATTTAATGGTAGTGAAGTAAGCTGCTCATCGCTGGTGCGAGCGTTTCGCTCGTATGCCCTTTTAATTTTCAAACACTATGAAGTACGAGCTGTACGCTCACACTAGCCCAATTCTGCTTTCAGCCGATGCGGGTAGATCCGCCAAACCCAGACCCCTCCCCCTTCTGTGATTTTTATCACTGTATACCCCCTGAGCAGTGTCTACTTTTGCATTAGCATTCAGGAGAATCCTGCAAAAGCACCTCAACCCAAGCATTTGTTCTATGAAAAAGATAGTAGTACCTACCGACCTTTCCGAGCTGTCGGGCTATGCCCTGACGCTGGCTCAAAAATTTGCCCGCCAGAGCGGAGCCGAAATTCTGGCGCTTACGGTGGTGCCTACCCCTGCCGACGCCGTTTTTACCCGTGATGGCGAGCTGGCTGAGGACGAAGATTTTGACCTGGCCACCTTAAAAAAGGAGATGCAGAAAAGCAGGGAACGCCTGGCCGGCTGGATCAGCCAGTCGGGCATTGCTGCCACCCCCATTGTAAAAGCAGGCAACTTAACCGACCAGATCCTGCACTGCACCAAAAAGGAAGGCATTGACCTGGTGGTGATGGGCACCCACGGGCTTAACGGCCTGCGGGAGCTGATTGCCGATTCTGTAACCGAGCAGGTGGTGCGTCAGTCGTCCGTGCCGGTGCTGTCACTCAAATGCGACCGCTCCGATCTGGAGATCAAAAATATTGTACTGGCCAGCAAGTTTGATGCCATCACCCCCCGGCAAATCGGGTTTATCAAGGAACTGCAACAGGCTTTTGGGGCCACCATTCACCTGCTACGCATTGTAACCCCCTCCGACTTTAAGTCCAGCCGCTACCTGCAGGAGCATATGGAGGCTTTTGCTGCGGCAAACGGGCTTACCAACGTAGCCCACCACATCTGGGCTGATAAGGATGTGGAATCCGGCATCTTACATTTTACTCAGGATAGGGGAATGGACATGATCTGCATTGGTGTTGAGAAAGACAAGCTCAGCAAGCTGTTTCAGAAACACGTATCTTCAGCCCTGGTCAACCATGTATTTTACCCGGTACTGACCTTTAAAATATAACATAGCACTAAACTACCCTATATATAATGTTAGAATTTGTAAGCCAACCCTGGCCCTGGTACGTTGCCGGGCCGCTCATTGCCCTCACCATGTTTTTACTCTTATTCTTTGGCAAGAACTTTGGCGTATCCAGCACCCTGCGCACTGGGTGTGCCATTGGCGGGGCCGGAAAGATCAATGATTTCTTTGATTTCAACTGGAAGAGCCAGATCTGGAACCTGGTGTTTGTAGGCGGTATGGTGGTAGGGGGCTTTATTGCCGCCACCTGGCTGCAGCAGCCCGACCCCATACCCCTGGCGCCCGATACCGTGCAGAAGCTGCAGGAGATGGGCATTACCAATCCGGGCGAGGAGTATCTCCCCAGCGAGATCTTTAGCTGGGAGGGGCTGTTCACCCTGCGGGGCTTTATTCTGCTCGTAATAGGGGGCTTTCTGGTAGGCTTCGGTGCCCGCTATGCCGGTGGCTGTACCTCGGGCCATGCCATCAGCGGCCTGAGCGATCTGCAGCTGCCATCCCTGATTGCGGTAATTGGCTTCTTTATCGGCGGCCTGCTGATGACCTATCTGTTCTTACCCCTAATTCTGCAGCTGTAATCGCTTGCTGCGGATCTTTGAGACAAAGAAATGGGCATAGGGTAAAGTGAGGGGCCTCTTTTGTTCCAATTCACAATACACTATACCCTATACATTCCACACCCTTATAAACTGACAACTACCCCATGAAATACATACGTTTTGCTCTGATTGGCATTTTCTTTGGCATTATCATGACCAAATCGCAGGCCATCTCCTGGTACCGTATCTATGAGATGTTCCGCTTTGATGCCTTCCACATGTACGGCATCATTGGTTCGGCCGTAACCCTGGGCGTCATTGGCGTGGCGCTGATCAAAAAGTACAAGCTCCGGTCAACCGACGGCACCCCCATTACTTTTTCACCCAAGGACATGAGCATTCCACGCTACCTGTTTGGGGGAACGCTCTTTGGCCTTGGCTGGGCCATGACGGGCGCCTGCCCTGGCCCCATGTACACCCTGATTGGCGGGGGCTTTTCGGTGATTCTGGTAGTATTGGCCAGTGCGCTGCTGGGTACCCTGGCCTATGGCATGCTCCGAAAATGGCTGCCTCACTAATAATATGGACTATTGACTATGGACAATGGACTGGGGACAATAGCCTATAGACAATGGACAATGGACGGGGGATCGTGGACAAGCGATACAATAAGCTCTGAGTCAGATGCTTGCAAAGGAGTGACACTTGTGTTGGATAGTATGATCTAATAGGAATACCCCCTCCATACTTAAAGCCCATTGTCCCCAGTCCATTGTCTAATATCAATTGTCTATAGTCCAATTACCCCTGCAGCACCGGGAGGATTTCCTGCGGACTGGAGCTGGAAGAAAGAGCATCAAAATCTCCTTTTAAAACCTTCAGTGCTACTTTTTCCCGCTCTATCTCCCGACGGTTCCTGAACTTGAGCGCCCGGAAGACTGCCAGGGGCGGGCACCAGCCCTGCAGGCTGTGTTGGAGCAGAAAAGAAGCCACCACACCCGGCAGAATCAGCCAGCGCTTGTCTACCCATGTGCCCAGCAGCACCCCTGAAATGGTAAAGCTGGCAGCCGTGGTGGCCAGGGCCCGTTCCAGGTCCCACTCTCCGTTGAGCTCGTCAATGCGCTGCCGGATAGCGGCTTTTGAGGCGCCGCTGTAGCTGGCCACCTGCGCTTCTATCTGCTGATCGATCTGGCGATTGATCTTGTCGGGGGTGCTTTCTCGTACACGGTCTTTGGTTTCCATAAACACTCTTTTATAGCGGAACACCAAAATAGGGCAATGGTTTGTCCGCATAAATTCCGAATTTGACCCTATGCCTGTTACACCTGCGCACCCTCGACCGCTACAAGAGTCCCGCCAGCCCATCCGGTTGGGCCTAAAGGAAAACTGGCAACAGTTTGCCCTGCTGGTGCTGGTCAATGTATTCGTAGGGGGTATGGTGGGCCTGGAGCGCACGGTGGTGCCCCTGATTGGTACAGAGGTATTTCAGATCGGTTCTGAGGTGGTGATCTTTTCCTTTATTATTGCCTTTGGCGTGGTAAAGGCGGTTACCAATCTGGTCTCGGGCTTGCTGGCCGACCGCTACACCCGCAAGCGAATCCTGATCCTGGGCTGGCTGGTGGGCATACCGGTGCCCTTTCTGCTGGGCTGGGGCCCTTCCTGGAACTGGATTCTGCTGGCCAATGTGTTGCTGGGCATCAGCCAGGGGCTGGCCTGGTCCATGACGGTGAACATGAAGATAGACCTGGTAGGCCCTCGCAAACGGGGGCTGGCCATGGGCCTGAACGAAGCAGCCGGCTATGGGGCCGTGGGCCTTACGGCTCTGCTTACCGGCTACCTGGCGTCGGCCTACGGCCTGCGGCCCGAACCCTTCTACATCGGCATTTTCTATACCGGGGCGGGCTTGCTTATCTCCTGGTTTCTGGTGCGCGACACACGGGCACACGCTCAGCTGGAGGGTCGCCAGATCAGTAAAACCAGCGTTGGCGAAAAAGCGCATACCCCCAAAACACACTGGGTCTTTGCCGAAACCAGCTGGCGCAACAAAACGCTCTTTTCCGTATCGCAGGCGGGACTGGTCAATAACCTGAACGATGGCATGTCCTGGGGCGTATTCCCCCTGCTGTTTGTCTCCGCTGGCGTTGGCCTGGAGGGGGTAGGCTGGATCAAGGCCATTTATCCGGTAGTGTGGGGCGTGGGCCAGGTGATTACCGGTCCGCTGTCCGATCGCATTGGCAGAAAGCCCCTGATCGTCTGGGGCATGTTTTTGCAGGCGCTGGGGCATGTTGTCATCGGGCTGGGCATGGCGCATCCTTTTGCGGCCGGTATGCTGGGCTCGGTGCTGCTGGGCATGGGCACCGCCATGGTGTATCCGGCCCTGCTGGCGGCTGTCAGTGATGCGGCCCACCCCAGCTGGCGCGCTTCTTCGGTAGGGGTGTATCGCTTCTGGCGGGATATGGGCTATGCCGTAGGCGCCCTGATGGCGGGGGTGGTGGCGGCTGTATTGGGCCTGGAGTGGGCCATACATGCGGCAGGGCTGCTCACCTTTCTCTCCGGTGTGCTGGTCTGGCGCAGCATGCAGGAAACACTGCCCGGGCGCTAAGGCATCATGGCCGTGGGGAACAGCCGCAGGTAGAGCTGTGCGCTTAGCGGCAGGCTCCCGTAGTACGGATGCAAATCGCTATCCCCCCTAAAAATGCTTAGCTGTGCCCCAAGATGCGTTTTTACGGTTCCGATTTTCAGCAGCTGGCGGTTAGCACCAACCGTAAGGGCATGAATGCCAAAAATAGCATCATGGCCGAATTCATCCTCTTCAAAACCCAGCTCCTCGGCCGACTTCTGTAGCCATTCATAGCGTGCATAGAGCGCATAAGTATTGCGCTGCAGGTTTGACTCCAGCAAAACCGAATGTTCCTTGTGGTTGGCATCTACCCAGTTATAGCCCCAATTGAGGGTAGTGGTCCAGAAATGATCATCGCCCGCCAGTTTTTTGCCATAGAGCACAGAGGCCGTACTGCGATACACATCCTCATCGGGCTCAATGGATTCGGGGCTTTTTACATAGGCCGTTGACGCCTGCAGGCTCCACTGCGGGCTGGGGTTGTAGGTAAGCCGCAGGGCCCGGGAATCAAAACGCGGTTTGTCAAAATCATACCGCTGTTCGTCGGGCTCCCGGCCGGTAAAAGAGGAGCCTTCAATCTTGAGATTGCGGTAGCGAAAGCCCAGCGTAGCCACCCCAAAGGTAATGTGGGTAGCATCCTGCCAGTGGTGGCCTAAAGGGGAATCAGGGTTGTTAAGGGCGGAAGGGCGGTGCATAAAGGCTACATTGCTGAGGGCGGGCTCCCCGGGATAGCCCAGATACAGAAATATATCTGCCTCCGAAGAGAGCATATGGGTATAGCCGATGGATAGCTCACTAAAGAGATCGTGGGGGTGCTGCCGGTCTATCAGGGGCTGGTCGTTATAGGTTTCCCCGGTCTGAAACAGCAGTGGGTACCCATTGCCACCCACCGTCAGAGGATCTAAGGAAATCATGGCGCTGAAGCGAAACAATCCCCTTGCGCCTACAGGACGCTGGCCCATCAGCATAAACCAGTTTGGCACATCAAACTGGGTATCCCCTCGCTGGCCCTTTTCAAAAACGTCCTGCTTGTTGTAGCGGAAAAATACATTGTAGTGCAGCATAAACATCCACTCCCGGGCATGGAACATATTGCCGTACATGGGCGATTCGTCGGGCAGCCAGCCGGTTCCGGAGGCATTCCGGGTCATGGGGAGGTTGCGGGAGAAGGCGTGTGACATAGGCGTGCCCTGATGCTGCATCTGGCCATGTTGCTGGCTGGCCTGCTGCAGGTGTTGAGTAGTATCCTGCTGCTGTTTTTGTTGATGCTGCTGATGTCCCTCATGCTGGGCTGCTAAAGGGAGGGAAAGGATCGTCAACAGGAGCAGGCTTGATAAAAGAATTTTCATGCTCATAACCAGTGGTGAATTTGAAAAAATAGGAAGCAATAGCCGTGTTAACGCTTAATTTGCCTTTTCAGCAGCTGTGCATTAATGGCGACAATGATGGTACTCAAAGACATGAGCGCTGCACCCACAGCCGGAGAGATCATGATGCCCTGCTGATAGAGCACCCCTGCTGCCAATGGTAAGGCAATGATGTTGTAACCGGTGGCCCAGATCAGGTTCTGGATCATTTTGCGGTAGGTGGCTTTGCCAAAGAGAATCAGCGAGGCAATGTCCTGCGGGTTGCTGTTTACCAGGATGATGTCGGCTGTTTCGGCGGCCACATCGGTACCGGAGCCTACCGCAATGCCCACATCGGCCTGGGCCAGGGCGGGGGCATCATTTACCCCATCGCCGGTCATGGCCACAAATTCTCCTTTTGCCTGCAGCTCCTTTGCTTTTTCCAGTTTTTCGTGTGGCAGCACATTGGCCATATACCCATCCATGCCAAGGGCCTGGCTTACACTTTTGGCTACCCGCTCGTTATCGCCAGTGATCAGCAGGTTTTTGATGCCGTTTTCTTTCAGCACCCGAATGGCCTCTGCCGATTCGGGCCGGATCTGATCCCGAAGGGTGATGTAGCCCACTACCTGGCCTTCTATCATCACGTAAACAACAGTCTCTACGCCTTCTTCGGCGGCATTGGCAGGAACGGCTATGGTATATTCTTTGATGTAGGTAGGACCTACTACTTTAATATCCTTACCTTCTACCTGGCCTTCCAGGCCTTTGCCGGGCAGGTAGTTGAATGATTGAGAGGGAGGTACAGTTATGCCTTCTTCCTTTGCCTTTTTCAGGATTCCCAGTGCAATGTAGTGCTCGGAGTTTTGCTCAACGCCAGCAGCCAGGCGTAGCATTTCCTGTTTGCTGATCCCTTCTCCGAAGGTGACCACTTGCGCCACGGCATGCGATCCCTGGGTAAGCGTACCGGTTTTGTCGAAGAGGATGGTCGTGATGTTGCGGGAATTCTCAAAGGCTGTTCTGTTGCGGATCAGCAGTCCATTCTTGGCCGATACAGCTGTAGAGATGGCTACCACCAGGGGGATGGCCAGGCCCAACGCATGCGGACAGGAAATCACCATCACGGTGACCATGCGCTCCAGGGCAAAGTCCAGTTCGGCTCCGGCAATGAGCCAGGCAGCAAAGGTGATAAACCCAGCCGACAGGGCTACATAGGTAAGCCACTTGGCGGCACGGTCGGCCAGGCGCTGGGTTTCTGATTTTGTCTTCTGTGCCCCCTGCACCAGATTGATGACCTTTTTCAGGTAGCTTTCCTCACCGGTATGCTCTACCTGTACCTGCAGGGAGCCATTGCCGTTGATGGAGCCGCCGATTACTTTATCTCCCCCTGTTTTCTGCACCGGTTTGCTTTCGCCGGTGAGCATGCTTTCGTTCAAATAACTTTCCCCCTGGGTTACCAGGCCATCAGCTGGCACTTTTTCGCCGGGCTTTACCAGAATTACATCGCCCTTTTGCAACTCCCCGATCGGGATTTGAAGGATTTGTCCCCCACGGATCACATGGGCGGTGGCGGGCATCATGCTTACGAGCAACTCCAGGGCTTTGGAAGCACCCAGTACGGATTTCATTTCAATCCAGTGCCCCAGCAGCATCACCACAATCAGGGTGGCCAGTTCCCAGAAGAAATCCATGCCTTCCAGTCCAAAAGCAACGGCCGTGCTGTAGACATAGGCCACCGTAATGGCAACGCCAATGAGCGTCATCATGCCGGGAGATCCCTTTTTCACCTCTTCTACCAGTCCTGTCAGAAAAGGCCAGCCCCCGTAGAAATAGATGACAGAGGAAAGACCAAAGGCGATGTAACCGGCATAAGGCACCTCAAGCTCAAAGCCCAGGATGTGCTGCACCATGGGGCTTAGCAGGATTACCGGGATGGATAGGATCAGGGAGATCCAGAAGCGGCGCTTAAAATCCTGGATCATCATGCGGTGATGATCGCCATGGGAATGGCCCCCATGCTCTTCGTGCATATCGCCGTGCCCGCTATGATCTGCTGGCATGTCATGTCCCTGATGCGTGGGATGTGCCCCATGCCTGGGATGCGCTGCTGGCCTATCTTTAGGGGTATCACCTAACTTTTCTTTATCCGGAATAGCCTGTTCGTGCGCATGCAGCGTTTTTTCCGCCAGATGGTCCCGGGTCCTGTTGACTTGATCGTTGGCCTTTTCCTTAGGCCTGTGATCGTGGTGATGTGAGTGGTCCATATATAAAAAGTTTTATGAACGGCAGGGCAGCATAAAAAGCTCAATGAGCTATTATTATGAATCCATTTATGTTCAAAAAGTTATGATGCTTTGCCTGGAGCCAAGTTAGCCAAGTATCTGCTTGTACTATTTATAGAACTTTGTAATGGATGTATATCTTTTTACTATCAGCAAAAGGCAGCGTGGTCTAAGGTCGCAGGTTTCTTATTATGTACTAGTCTTGGCTTTTTTCAGCATATTTGCGCCGGCAGTTTATAGAATCATCCATGAAAAAGTTAATGATCATTGCAGCGGCAGCAGTACTGTTTAGTGCCTGCCAGGGCGAGCCGTCCGGCTCCGAACAAGCAGAGACTCCGGCTGAGCATCAGCATCCTACCAGCGCTCCGGAAGCGGGTTCCGCAGAATCTGGTGCGCAAAAGAAAGCTTTGAGTCCTCACACCAGCGCCATGGCCATGGTGGGCGGAGCGCACATTCATATTGATTACAGTGCCCCCAGTGTACGCAACCGCATGATCTATGGAGGGCTGGTTGCCCTGGATGAAGTGTGGGTATCGGGCGCGCATAATGCCACCTGGCTGGAGACGGACAAACCCCTCAAAATTGCAGGGAATACCCTGCCTGCAGGAAAATATGCCCTTTTTACCATCCCCTCGGCCGGCGACTGGACGGTGATCTTTAACCGCAACTGGGACCAGCACGGCAAGGATGAGTATGAGCAGTCGGAAGATGTGTTTCGCTTTACCATAAAGCCAGAGACCCTGCAGGAATCTAAGGAGCAGCTTGCATATGAAGTCAATAAAGTAAGCGAGACAGCAGGCACTATTTCCCTGGCCTGGGAAACCAAAAAGATCAGCTTTCCTTTTGAAGTGGTCCAGTAAGCTACGTTACTTTTAGTAAAAAGAGGCTGCTAGTGAAGAAATTCCGTAGCAGCCTTTTTTATATACCAGCGGGTAATAAAACCGGTTAACTATCTGATCGAAAACACCTGGAGCGCTTTGATGATTATTAGTTCCGCTATGGAAGATGGTGCGGATGTCAGGTGTGAGTGGGGGAGATAGTTGAGTTTGCCCGCTTTTCCATCTGCATCATATCTACAACCAGCCCTGCCCAGGTAAACTCTTTGGCACCATAGCCTTCGCCGGTAAAGGGGTTATAGTATTCTCTAAAGCCACTTTTCCCGATGAGCGTGCGAATGCTTTCTACCAGTTTTGTTGCCTCTTGCTGATGCCCTTTTTCCAGCAGGAACTGATGCAAGAACCAGTTATGCACAATCCAGGTAGGCCCGCGCCAGATATATTTTGATTCTGTGGGGTTAAAGGCAGCTGCATTTTTAGCCAGGGAGGGGAGCGGAAAGGGGGTGTCAAATTCACTTCCGTCTATCAAATGCTGGCCGATTACCTTTTTTGTTATTTCATTGGGCATGCCCTGGAGCACTACCGGATAAAAGATGGTAGGGGTAAGCACCCTGATTTTTTATTGTCTTTTCCCCAGGTGTCCAGGAATGCTCCCAGATCACTGTCATACATAATGGACAGGATGCTCCCTACCACCTTTCCTCCCAGGGAACGATACCTGGCAGCATCCGGATCCGCTACGGCCTTGCACAAATCAGCCAGGGCAAAGAGGTTTTGCGCATAAATGGTATTGAAGCCAACTTCCTTCACCAGAAAATAGCCTTTCCGGTAAATCTTCTTAAGATTATACCCATTGGCAAAATTTCGGAAGTCTACCCCAACATACCGCAGGAATAACCGCCAGTCTCCTTTACGCTGCGGCATGCCCAGGGCAACATCAAACGTGGGCTTAAAGTCAATGCCGGATTCAAAGGGAGAGATAATCGTAATCAGGCCATCCCCCTCAAAGTCACGATTGTGGCTTACCCAGTCAAAGTACTTCTTAAGCTTTGGCAGCATGCTGCTTAAAAACGCTGTGTCTCCGGTATTTTGATAAACTTTAGCTACCGCCTGAGCCACCAGGGGAGGCTGTATCAAGGCTGACATGTGCTCCCGGAAAAAACGCCTGCCCAGCCTTGGGTTTAGCTGAAACACATCGGTGCTTCGGCCAGGCTGCAGGCGGTCCCAGTATATCATATGTCCCACAAAGCCGTCCTCCTCCTGCAGGGCAAACAGGCTGGTGAGGTGTTCCCTGGCCATATCGTGCTCGCCCAGGGCACTGAAAATGAAGACATGAAAGCAGGTATCCCAGAAGAACTGAAAGGGGTAGCGCCCGGGAGAAGGCTTGGTATAGTGAAACTGTATGTTCTTTTCCTGGCTTTGCCCCTTGATCATGTTTTCGTGCAGCAGCTTACGTACTCTTTCAAAAAGCTCCTGATCTGATACAGAAAGGGTTGTTGTCTCTGTATGTGTAGTAGACCTAGCCCGATCTCTATTTAACATACTTATCCCAAAAGCCGTAGTTCTCCGTTTTAGGTCCTCTTGGCATTGCCAGTGCTGCAACCAGCAGGCCAGCAAGCGTGCCGATAATGTTCAGCATCAGGTTTTCACTGTTTACCAGCCATGGCCCTACCGCTACCACCAGGCCAAGCAGAATGTTCAAGTAGCGGCCAAAGCGAAGTACTTCGCCCATACAAATCACTGAAACCACCACAATGAGTGCACCGCTAAGGTGGAAAATATCCGAAGGCGTAGCCTGTATATCAAAGCCCAGCAGTCCTGGAGCAAACATAAGCGCTAGGCCAATGAGGGTAGAGACGGTTAAGGTCCAGGGAAAGCTCATGCCCCAGATAGAAGCTTTGTACACCTTTCCGGGCATCTGGGGAAACTGCATTAATGTAGGTGAGCGCTCGTCTTTGTTCATCTCAAAGGGCTTACCGCCTTTCCAGAATACCTCCCAGAGGTTATCGCCTCGTTTTTTCGCCTGTTTCATATGCTGAAACATGGCCACTACTTCATCGGCTTCCAGCGGGATCATCGGCAGCATAATGGCTGCTGCCAGCAGGCAAAACGTACACCAAGCACCTACCATTACTGGCTGGGAGATCACCAGAAAGATGTGCACCAGCCCTAAGGGAATTACCAGAATGCCGAACACCGCCACCATCCAGGGCATGGTGCGCCAGCGGCTGGGGCTGCCCATAAAGCCCATCAGGAACTCGAAGGTATAGGCCAAAGCACCCATAGCGCCGTCGGAAATAAACAGGGAGTGCGACATCTTGGAGTTAAGCACCTGGCGGGTACCTTCGCCAAAGAAAGGATCCCAGGCGTGGTCGATGTAGCCCAGCTGAAAAGCCCCCAGGTAGCGCGAAACACCCCAGCCCGCAAAGGCCAGCACAATCATGATCCAGCGCTGCGGCCAGCTGGATGGGTTGTAGCTCCAGCCAGGGGGTATTTCAGAGCCCATTTTCATGTACATGATCATATTAGGCATGCCCGGTATCAGGATGGTAAGGGAGATGACCAGCATGCCTATAAGCGTGTTGTTCAGATAGCCAGCTGCCGTTGGCGACCAGAACAGCACCGGGGCAATAGAGAGCCAAATACCGATAAAGCAGCAGATCCAGAGACTGATGGGCCGGTTGGGCGTAAGGGAGCGCCAGCCAAAGAAGATCAGCCCCAGGCCACTTAGAATGTCGCTCCATTTCATGAACTGGATGCGCTGCTCCAGCGAGAGCCAGAGATCCCGGCCCCCACTGGGATCTACCGTCCCTTTGGCATAACTAAAAGTTAATGGCGAAAGCAGCATCCACACCCCAGCATGATAATGGCCCAGTAGATCCAGAGTGTTTGCATGTGATGCATGTGCAGCATGTTCTGGCGCATTTCCGGGTCCATCTTCATGCCGCCGCCCTGCTTATCCTTGTGTGCACCTTCCGGATGCTCATCCTCCCGGGAATGCATCTCCTGCTGGTGCTCCCTGATTTGCTTTTCGGCCATGGGGCGGCTTACCCCACGCATGGCCATGCCCCCTTTATTCCCCTTTTTATCGTGAGAATCTTTGTCCTGATGCTTCATGCTTGAACGGCTAAAAAATTCATGAATTGGCTTCTGTAGCGTAAGAAGAAAAGCACTGACCCCTAAGTGGCCAGTGCTTTCAATCAGTAAATACTGCTTGTTTTACATACGGGCACCGGCATAGCTGCGGCAGGCTTCCTCGCACTCGCGGCAGGCACGGGCGCATTCCTGGCAATGGTCGTGCTTATGCTGTGCGCATTCATCGCCGCACTGGCGGCAAATATCAGCACAGAGCTGCAGAATAGCCCCTGCATTATCCGAATGGGAGGCAACAAAGCTGGAAGCTGTATGGCAAATTTTGGCACAATCGCGGTCCAGGCGAATGCAGCGGACCATCATTTTCACATTGTCTTCATCCAGACAAGCATCTGCACACATTTCACAGGCGGCAGCACACTGGGCCAGTTTTTGAAGCAATTCTCTATCGTGAGCCATGATTAAAAAGTTTTAACGGTTTAAAAAATCAACTATATTTTTAACGCGCTCATTGGGGTTGTGTTTATGAAATGCAGGGATAGATCGTCTAAATGCTGTACAAGATTCTGCTTTTTATGTATGAAAAAAGGATGGTAAAGGCCTGATGTTAGCGAATGATCGCTATAGCTGGTCTAGAAACTTGCGGTTTGGCTTTTGCAATGCTTTGTATTCAGAAACAGATTTGCCTGTAACACTCTTAAATTGAGTTGATAGGTAGTGAACACTGCTGTACCCAAGACGTGCAGCTATCTGGCTCAAGGTCAGCTCACCATATTCCAGCAACTCCTTTACACGTTCTATTTTTTGAAGCACCAGATATTTTTGGATGGAAATATGCTTAGCCTTGGAAAATAATCTGCTAAGACACGTATAGTTGATGCCCAGGCTTTGGCTTAGGTAAATAGATAAGGTTTCATTACTCCCATTTTCAAGCTGATGAATATAATCGAGCAGGGCGGTTCTGATCTTTTCAAGAGTGATCTCATCTTTTCCCTGTATGTATTCAAATCCTACCGCTTCCAATGCTTTTCTGATCCTGGCCGTGTCTAAACGAGCTGGTTGTACGATTTCTGCATAACCCAGTTCCACATGTACTACCTGCAGGCCGGCACGGCGTAAGCGTTCCTTTACTACCATAATACATCTGGGGCAAACCATGTTTTTAATATGAATCCTGGTCTTGACCATGGTGAGAGTAAGTGATTCCATGCGTGTTACTTACATAACTGTCTTATGGCGGGGGGGGGTAGTACAGCGCATACGTGCTGCTATCATTAGATAAAGCCTGTATCAAAACAATTGTTGAAAAACAGAGCAAAAAACACCAATTGCTATCTACAATGCCTGGCTCAAATCTGAAAACATACCCTTGCCTTTTGGTTCTAGTACTCTACCTTGTTAGCCGTATTGAATGTTGATCGAATTCCACAGGCTAGAAAGCAGTAAAAAAAATAGCCCCCCCTGAATCCGAAATTGACCAGCTGGTCTACCAGCTTTAGGGTCTGAGCCAGCAGGAAATTTAGCTGGTAGAGGGGGCGGTGGGCTAGCTCTCCTTCCCAACCAGTCCGGTTAGGGGGCCTGGCGTGGCCACTGCTTTTTTGCTACCTTCCGGGTGTGGCCCGGCAACACTACCTGGAAGACCTTGATTTTCTACTGCGCTTCTGGAAGGCCGAAGAATATCCTCCAAAATCCACCCTGGTTCTTTCTTCATAAAGGAAGGGAGTGGGTTTCCTTTGTGCCTGTCGGCAGTCTGCCAGGAAAAAAGCATTCTGCCGCAGGACTTAAAAAAGGGCTGCAGCGGTCGTGTTGCAGCCAGAAGAGCCTCTCCGGGTTTGGAGAGGCCGGTCCACTCACAAAGAAAAAGGCCCGAACCGGGTGGAAGGAAGGCACAGGTCCGGGCCTCTGGGATCTAGTTTAAAAAATCAGCCAAACGGAGGTTAAAAAATACTAGGATCTGCTGTGGTACAGGACAGATACCGGGCCAGAAATAGTGTCTCTGCCCTAAAATGCCCGTAGGGCCAGGCAGGGCCCCATTTTTTTGATTTACTTTTTTGTGCTAGCCAGAGTTTCGCCGCAGAACACTCCCATTTTGATAATATCTTCCCCTTCTGATAGCTTTACAGACAGCATACAGCCAGTAGCAATGCCCAGTAAACAAAAGCGCATTGACAGCATTCCCGGGAAAGAAAGCGAAAAAAATCATATAAAATCCATCCTTCTAGTTGCACTCATGGCCTCTGCCTGAGTATATTGTTTTTTCAGCCTCCGGCGCTGAAAGTACTTTTTAAACACCTGCCCTACCCCCGGCTCTTTCGCGCCCTTCAGCGCCAAAGGGCTGCAAATACTTAATCCGCTTACGGTATTTTTATGCCTACCCCTACAGACCGCAGCCGTAGTAATCACACCCCATCGCCGCTGCAGGCCACGGCCCCCTTTCAGGCCATGGCCGAGCTGAGCCCCGACCTGCTGCTGCTGGCCAACCCACAAACACGCACCATCACCTACGCCAACCAGCAGCTCCGGCAGCAGCTGGGCTATGCGCCGGAGGCCGCCTTGCAGCAGGGCTTCTCCTTTCTGGAGGAGCTGCTGAAACCCGCCGGGCGTCAGGCCTTTGCCGCGCACGTGCAGGCGGCGGCAAGCCTGCCCGAGGGCAAACAGCGGCAGTGGCAGGCACAGCTGAAAGGGGCCAATGGACACTGGCACTGCTTCAGCATCTGCTGCACGGCCCTGGGAGCAACCGCCCCTTCCCAACTGCTGCTGCTGACCCTTCGCAGGCAGCAGCCCCCCTTGCCGCAGGAAGCCCGGCAAAGTACCGGCAATATTGGAGACGACCAGCTGCTGAGAGCCACCATCGACAGCTCGCTGGACATGATTCAGGTATTTAAAGCCGTGCGCGACGCTAAAGGCACTATCATCGATTTTGAGTGGATACTCATCAACGAAACCTCTAAAAAGATATTCGGGCCTGTAGTGGGCCAGTGCCTGCTGCAACACAACCCCGGCGTAAAAAAGGAAGGCATTTTCGATACCTTTGTCAGGGTAGTGGAAACCGGCATTCCCGACCAGCAGGAACGGTATTATCCGCATGAGCAGTTTAAGGGCTGGTATTACCAGTCGGTGGTGAAGTTCGATGACGGCGTGGCCACCACCACTGCCGACATCACCCTCCTGAAACAAGCCCAGCAGGACCTGCTGCAAAGCAAAACACTGCTGCAGGATGTGATTGATGCACCCCGAATCGGCATGGCAGTCTACAAAGCCCTGCGCAATGAAAAAGGGGAGATCTTTGATTTTGTGCATGAGTTCATCAACCGGGCAAGCCTGGAGATGCTGGAGGGTGAGGATTTTACCGGCAAACCCTTTAGCGCGCACGGAGAAAATGCCTTGGTACAACTGCCGCAATTCATTGAAGTGATTGAATCCGGGAAAAGAAACAACTATGTACGGGAAGCCGATTTCCTGGGGCAAAAGGTATGGTTCGCTATTACCAATAGTCCCCTGGAGGGTGATCGGCTGTTGCATACCTGGGAAGATGTAACAGAAAGAAAAATTGCCGAGCAGGAAATCAGGGAAAACCGAAACCTGATCAAAACTGTATTTGATGTCTCGCTGAATCCGATTGCTTACCACAAAGCTGTTCGGGATACGGCTGGAGAGATTGTTGATTTTGAATTTCAGCTGGAAAACCGGGAAGCCAGAAAATACGCACTGGAGAACCGCACCGGCAATCGCTACTCAGAAGCCTATCCCGGAATCAAAGACACGATCGTGTTCCGGCTGTATTGCCAGGTGGTAGAGACAGGCAAAGAGCTGAACACAGAAGTGCAGCTGAAGCTGATGGGCAGGGAACGCTGGTTTCACCTGATGGCCGTAAAGCTGGGAGATGGTTTGGTGGCTACAGCACTAGACATTACCGAACGCATACTATCTCAGGAAGAAATCCTTCGGCTGAAAGAGGAACTCGCACAGAAAGCAACCGATAAATACTATTCCATTTTCAATGCCATAGACGAAGGCTTTTGTATTTATGAAGTAGTGTATGATGATCAGGAAACGCCGACAGACCTGCGCTGGTTAGAAGTAAATCCAGCCTACAACAAACAAACAGGCTTGGAAGGTGTGGTAGGAAAGTTGCACTCCGAGCTGGGGCTGGCCACAGAGAAGTACTGGTTTAATGCCTTTGATCAGGTTGTTAAAACAGGAGATACGGTTCGTTTCGAAAATTGGCATGAGCCTACGCAGCGATGGTACCATGTTTATGCATCACGGATAGGCCAAGCAGAAGCCAGGCAGGTGGCAGTGGTTTTCGAAGACATCACCAAACGCAAAAAACGGGAGAAACAACAGGCGTTTCTATTGAAATTCTCCGACACTTTACGAACCCTGTCTAACGAGAAGGCAATTGAAGAGACCCCATTGCAGATGCTCGCTGAATTCTTGGAGCTGGATCGGGCTTATGTGTTTGTCTTGTATCCCGATGACGACCGTGCGGTGGTCAGAGCGGAGCATCGAAAAGGTAGTCTGGTATCTATTTTGGGCGAAGTTCGGATGTCTGATTTTCCTGAAACAGTTCGGCAAATCGAAGACCAAACGATTGTCTTCAATGACATTGATGGCGATACCAGACTTTCTGATTTAAATAGGACATCCCTTCATGCAGTGGATTTGCAGGCGTTCATTTGCGCCAGTGTTCGCAAAGGCGAAAGCAACGTCATCTGGTCGCTTGCCGCAGCAACCGCTACGCCGCGGGTTTGGACAAAAGAAGAAGTGGAATTGATTGAAATCGTAGCCGAACGTATCTGGGCTGCGGCAGAAAGAGCCAGGGCTGAAGCAGCCCTGCAGGAAAGTGAAGCCCGTTTCCGCACCCTGGCCGATGCCATACCGCAGCTCATCTGGACCAACGATGCTGCAGGCAGGGCCAGCTACTTTAACCAGCGCTGGTACCAATACAGCGGCCTGAGCCCCGAAACCTCTGCCGGCCCCGGCTGGCAGGCCATTGTGCACCCCAGCGATGCCCCCGCGGCAAAAGAAAAGTGGCAGCAGGCCCTGGCCCAGGGCGCTTCCTTCGAAACCGAATACCGCCTGCGCAATGCCACCGGCGCTTATCGCTGGCACCTTTGCCGCACTATGCCCCTCAAAGACAACGCCGGAAACCTGCTGGAGTGGTTTGGAACGGCTACCGACATCGAAGACCGCAAGCATATAGAAGAAGCCCTTGCTTCTTACAACCAGCTGCTGGAGCAGCAGGTTGAGGAGCGCACGCAAGCCTTGCTGGAAGCCGAAAAGCTCTCCGTAAAAGGCCATATGGCCCGTACCATTGCCCATGAAGTACGCGGGCCGCTGGTGAACATTAATATGGTGCTGGAGCTGCTGCAGCAGGAGCAGGCCGCTACAAAAACGCAGGCCACCACAACCTATTTTGACATTATTGGCAAAAGCACCCGGCGCATCGAGGCCTTTATCACTGAATTGCTCAGCCTCACCAAAAATCAGAATGCCGCATTTGCGGTGCACTCCCTCCAGCAACTGGTAAAAGAGACCTTGACCAAGGCACAGGACCGCCTCTTTCTGAAACATATACAGGTAGAAGAAACCTATGCCAAAGACTGCCAGGTAAAGGCCGATCCCGAAAAGCTGAAGATTGCCATACTCAACATTTTCCATAATGCCATTGACGCCATGGAAGCCCATAAGGGAGTATTGCGCGTGGTGGTGCGCAAAAATGAGCAGCGCTACACGGCTCTGCTCATCAAGGACAATGGCTGCGGCATGAACCAGGAACAGCTAAGCAAGATGTTTGATGCCTACTACACCCAAAAGCCCTCCGGTCTGGGGGTAGGCCTGGCCAATGTGCGCAGCATTCTGCAAAGCCATGGAGCCCGTATTAAAGTGGAGAGCAAGCCCGGCGCAGGCACTACCTTCATGATCTATTTTGATGAAGTGGAACAGTAGCACTGGCCTGACCTGCTCCTTGAAAATTTGGCTGAAAGCTTTTACAGGCACCCGGCTTTATGTATTGACCAGCCTTGAATTCTTTCATAGTGGAACTTATCCAAAGATCTTGTGCATAAGTAAACAGGACCACAAGCTGGTTAAAAGTATAGCCAAATGCCTACAAAAGGCATTTGGCTAGTTTAGATTTCAACAAAAAACTTTAATAAGGATTGGGTCTATTTAAGTAATGGCTGATTTTTTTAAATACGTCCTCAATCTGCTGTAACGCGTCAAAGCCGCTTATACGCTTCCACAGCTAGCATTTTGTCCTTATACCTTTCTTCCCCTCCCTGCCCCTGCAAACAAAAAAGGCCTCTTTCCGAAGAAAAAGGCCTAAGTGTGCGCATGAGAAGACTCGAACTTCCATGCCCTTGCGAGCACCACCACCTCAAGATTATTCATAAGTTATGAATGTCAGATAGTTACGAAATGCAGGGCCTATATAGGGCCTAACTGCCTTCATTTGAGCCGAAGGAAGTTTTATATACGTACCCTTTACAGAACCTGCGTGATTTGAATCCTGGTCTTCCTTTTAGGAACGGAACAGATTAAGATAATCACTAAACTCATACACCCTACTCCGCTGCCCACCTGTGATCTCTCGTAGAATTCCCTGAGCCTCCAGCTCTTTGATAAGGCTATAGGCTGAGGGCATGGAAAGACCAGTCACCTTCCGTACATTTTCTGCATTCAAGACTGGCCGCTGATACAGGTATTCCAACACCTTTTGAGCATTCACTGCTCTACTGCCGAGACTCTTGATCTTAATGTCAATCTCCTTTTGAAGTCTTAAAATTCCATCGAAGGTGCTAATCCCTTTTTGTGCGATTTCGATAACACCCTGCAGAAAAAACTTAAACCACCTGCTCAAATCATTCGCCTCTCGAACGCGCATCAGGTTATCGTAGTAATACCTGCGGTTCCGCTCCAGAAAATCAGAGAGGTAGAGAATTGGCTTTTTCAAAATCCCCCTACTTACCAGATACAGGGTAATCATGAGACGCCCTACACGCCCATTGCCATCCAGAAAAGGGTGAATTGTTTCAAACTGGTAATGAATAAGGGCTATTTTGAGTAACTCTGGAAAATATAGTTCTTCATTATGCTCAAACTTTTCGATGTCACCCATCAGTTCCGGAATAGAGGTATGTACCGGAGGCACAAACACTGCGTCGTTAATACTGGCCCCTCCGATCCAGTTCTGGCTGGTGCGGAATTCACCCGGCTGCTTCTGTTCCCCACGTACCCCCTGCATCAGCGTTTTGTGCGTTTCGCGAATAAGCCTGGAGGAAAAAGGAAGCCTATCTAGCGCACCCATGGCATGATTCATGGCCTGAATATAATTCTGTACTTCCTCCCAGTCATTGCGCTTATCCAGCGGCACATCTTCCTTATCGAGCAGTGCCTCCTCCATATTGGTTTGCGTACCTTCAATTTTGCTGCTCTGGGTGGCCTCCTTCAACACATGCATGCTAATAAACAATTCTATATTCGGGATATACTCAGAATACATATCCAGTCGCCCCAGCTCCCTGTCTGCTATCCCCAATAACTGCAGTACCTCCATATCATCCATGATCCAGGGGCGGTTAATGGAGTTCGGCTGAAAACTTTTATAGGAACCCTGCTTTATGTATTGACCTGCTTTGAACTCTTTCATTATAGGACCTATTTAAAGATCTGGTGCGTAATTTAAACAGACTGATGATCTATTTAAAATTTTAGCCAAAAATTTAAATAATATAGATTGCTATTTAATATTTCAGCAGAAAAATTAAATAATGAACGAGCCTATTAAAGCAACGACAGTTCTTTTAAATACGCACTCATTTTGCAGTAAAGAGCAGAAGCTGCATATAAGCTTCTATAGCTAGAGTTCTGTCGATACAACTTTCTTCTCCTCCCAGTGCGCATAGAAATAAAAAAAGGCCTCTTTCCGAAGAAAAAGGCCTTTTTTGTGTGCGCATGAGAAGACTCGAACTTCCATGCCCTTGCGAGCACCACCCCCTCAAGATGGCGTGTCTACCAGTTTCACCACATGCGCAGGTTTGGGTTACAAAAGTAGTGCTTGGCGCAGACTTATACAAGTATCCGGGGCAGGAGCGCTTATATTTTCTCCCAGAGCGAATCCACAAAATAATGCCGGCAATCAAAGAAATGCTCCACCAGCCTGAAGTTTGTGTTGCTGGCGTAGTGCCCAATGGCGGCCAGATCGTACTTACGGCTGATTTCTACATGTATAGGCTCCCAGGCAGCAAACTGATAGGTTTCGTCCAGCGCCTCAATGTACACCTGCTGCGCCCGGCGGCTCATCAGGTAACTACGGGCCTCGCCACTTATGGGATCATACAGGGGGTAGTGCTCCCATTGGTCCAGGTCAAACTCCCCGCCCAGCTCCCCATTGATGCGCTGCAGCAGGTTAAGGTTGAAAGCCCTGGTAATGCCGGCCCGGTCATTGTAAGCCGCCAGGATCTGCCCGGGGTCCTTCTTCAGGTCAAAACCTATCAGGATCAGGTCATGGGGGTTGAGCTCCGAGGAGAGGCGGCTGAGAAAGTCCAGGGCCTGCGGCTCGGAAAAGTTGCCGATGTTGGAACCCATAAAAAGCACCACATTGCGCCGGTCGCTGGTCTGGCCCAGCTGGTGCAGCGCCCTGAAGTAATCATCACAAATGCCCTCCACCTGCAGACCGGGGATGCTCTGCCGCAGATCAGCCGTAAGGGTTTCCAGCACGTTTTGGGAAATATCGATCGGGATGTAGCGAAAATCAATGCCTGCCCCGGTAAAATGGCGCAGCAGCAGCTTGGTCTTGAGCCCATCGCCCGCGCCAAACTCAATGAGGTTAAAGCGGCCGCTATCATTGCAAAAGAGCTGCAGCAGGCGCTCCTTGTGCATGTCCAGGATCTCGTACTCGGAGCGGGTCAGGTAGTACTCCGGCATGTGCATAATGGCCTGGAAAAGAGCATCGCCCTGCTTGTCGTAAAAGTATTTGGAGGAGAGCTGCTTAGGGCTGGCGGAGAGCCCCTGGCGCACATCCCACGCAAACTGCAAAAGGGGTGCCGGAAGAACAGGCCTGCGCCCGGCACTCCGGTGGCCGGCATCCCGGTGGCCGGCATCCCGGTGGCCGGCATCCCGGTGGCCGGCATCCTGGCTGGGTGCGTTGCTTCCGCCTGCAGCTGTGGTTTTGGTGTTGGCTGAGCGATGAGATGAGGACATAAAGGGGTATGGTATGAATGGAAAAAAGGGGCAGCCCAGCGGGCCAGCAGTAGCTAGCTTACAGCTGCTTGGCCAGGCGCAGGCCGCTAAACAGCCAGCGCAGCTGCGGGTGAAAGAAATTGCGGTAGCTGGCCCGGATGTGATCCCGTGGCGTGGCGCAGGAGCCGCCCCGCAACACCATCTGGTTGATCATGAACTTGCCATTGTACTCCCCTACCGGACCCGGCGCTTCGCTAAAGTAGGGATAGGGGCGGTAGGCACTGCCGGTCCACTCCCACACATCACCCCAGAACTGCCGGTTGCCGCTGCTGCGGACTGCCGGCTCAAAAAGCTCACTGTCCTGAAAGTTGGCATAGGCAGGGGGTGCCGGGCTGTGCTTGCGGCAGGCAGCTTCCCACTCCTGCTCGGTGGGCAGGCGCAGCCCCCGCCATTTTGCATAGGCATCGGCCTCATAGAAGCTAATATGGGTAACGGGCTCCTGGAGGTCTACCGGCTCCAGCCCGTGCAGGCTGAAGCGCTGCCACTGCCCGTCGATCCGGTGCCAGTGATAGGGGGCCTGTATGCCCTGCTCCTGCACCCATTGCCAGCCCTCCTGCATCCAGTGCCGGAAGTACCGATAGCCACCCGCTTCCATAAACTCCAGCCACTCGCCATTGGTCACCAGCCGGTCGGCAATGGCATAGGCCTGCAGGTATACCTTGTGCCGGCCCAGCTCGTTGTCAAAACAGAATCCCCTCCTTCCGGGGCCGTCTGCGGACTGCGCGTCTGCGGACTGCGCGTCTGCGGACTGCGCGTCTGCGGACTGCGCGTCTGCGGACTGCGCGTCTGCGGACTGCGCGTCTGCGGACTGCGTGTCTGCCCCCCACCCAATCTCATACACCCCTTCTTCCATGGGCAGAAACTGCAGTTCGCCTACCGGCTGTGCTGCTTCTTTTGCGGCCTTTCGGGCACGGTATGGGGGAAACAGGGGGTTGCCGCCCAGTATGAATTTGATATCGTACAGCAGGAGCTCCTGGTGCTGCTGCTCGTGCTGCAGGCCCAGCTCCAGCTTTTCGGCTACCTCGGCCGGGAGCGAATGCTCCTGCAGGTAACACTCCAGCTGCTGGTCTACATAGGCCCGGTACTGATACACCTCTTCTACCGAGGGGCGGGTCATGTTGCCGCGGTCGGTGCGCACCACCCGCTTACCTACCCCCTCATAATAGCTGTTGAACAGGTAGGCGTACTGAGGATCGAATCGCTCATAGCCCGGCAGGTTGCCATCCAGCACAAACTCCTCAAAAAACCAGGTGGTATGGCCAATGTGCCATTTGGGCGGGCTTACATCTACTACGGGCTGCACCACATAATCTTCCGTCTGCAGGGGGGCACACAGCTTTTCGGTGGTGGCCCGTACATGTTTAAACCGGCTGAGAAGATCGGATTGCGTAGGCGAAAGGATGGCTGGAGATTCGGACTGCATAAAAAGGGGGTTGATCGCTGCTTGGGCAAGCCGGAGTAAAAAAAGGACAAGACCTATAGGCTTTAACGCATAAACGCCCCTTTCGTTTAAGACTATTTTGATTTAACTCCACTAAAAAAAGGATCGGCTGAACAGATCCCGGGCTTGCTGCCCCGCTGCTCAACCGCTGCCCAACATACCGGTGCTCCTTTGGGCTACAGGATCCGGGCCCGCTGAAGAGTGCTTACTGCCACAACTGCCAAACCGTCCACAGCCGGGGGTAGGGAAGCTGGGTACTCTCAGCAGCCAAGGCCTGCGTAAGGGCAACCTCTGGCTGGCTTACGGGCAGGGGGTCAGCGCCACAGGGGCCGGGATCGTCCCGGCGCAACGCCCGCTCCGACAGACTAGGCTCTGCCGGGCTGGACAGTGGCAGCTGCGCGATGGGCAGCATAAAAAATAGCAGTAGCCCCATATAGGTACTAAGGAGCGAGCGTCCCCGGCGGCAGCTGAAAAAGGGGGCGAAGGTAGTGCTAAATGTGTTCATGGTGCGATTGATTAAAAGGGGTTCCGGTGCGTATCATCAGCTAGTTAGCATGCCAGGGGCAGTCGGCAAATAAAATGTGATGAGCACAGGAAAAAAGGTGACGGAACTGCTTTTACGCCTTGTACCAAAGAGAACAGGGGGCAGAAACAAGCCTGCATCCCCTCTCCCAGTCCGCTAAACTGCCGATAGCGACCAGGCGTCGGGCTCTTCAGAAAGGGTTGCCAGCGGAAATAAAATAGCCCCGGCCGGGTAGCCGAGGCGGACTATGGAGCCTTTTGCACCGTGAATTATGGATCAAACCTTCTAGTTAAGTTGATAAGACATACAAAAATCCCCCTTGGTGAAGGGGGATTCGTTCCGTATAGAAACATTCCAGGTTGAGCAACCCATACTGTACGTTTTGTAAGCCGGGAGCCGGTGCCTGGGCGCCCTTCTGCCGGAGCAAGCCCTCTGGCAGATGGTTGTCAGAACTTATTGAGTACCCCCATCAGGTTTTGGCGGTAGGCCTCACTCACCGGTATAGGGGTGGCATGAATGGTCACCTGGTGGCGCTCGGCCTTATCGATCTTGTTGAGGGCCACTATATAGGAGCGGTGCACCCGTACAAAGCGGTCAGGGGGCAGCAGGCCACTTACTTCTGCAAAGGTGCTGCGGGAAAGGATTTTCTTGTCCTTCAGCACAAAGGTCACATAATTGCCGGCCGCCTCGGCGTAGAGGATCTCCTCGTACTGCACCTTTAGCTGCTCGTAGCCAGTCTTGATGTAGAAGAAATCGGCCGCCTCGCCGGCATTGCGGTAGGTATAAAGTTCGTAGGCCTTGTTGCAGCTTTTCAGAAAGCGGGCCAGCGAAAAAGGTTTGAGCAGGTAATCCACTGCATCCATCTCAAAGCTGGTAACGGCATGCTCGCTATAAGCGGTGGTAAAAATGAGCAGCGGCTTTTTGCTCAGGCTGTTGAAAAAATCCAGGCCCGAGATATCCGGCATCTTAATGTCCAGAAAAAGCAGGTCAATGGATTCCTTCTGCAGGTACTCCAGCGCCTTAAAGGCATCGGTAAACTGGGCCTTCAGCTCCAGAAAGGGCACCTTGGCGGCATGGGCCCGGATTACCTCCAGGGCCATGGGTTCATCGTCTACAGCAATGGCGTTCATAGGCAGCAGGGGTAGGCCATGTGATTAGGCAGATAACTGAACGGTAAGATGCACAAAATATTCCTTGCCTGTTTCCCGGATCAGCAGCTCGTGCCGCTGAGGGTAGAGCAGCTGCAGGCGCTGGCGCACATTGCTCAGGCCAATGCCGCTCTTGTCCCGCTCGGGATCGTTCTCGGGGCGGGTATGCTTGCTGTTGTGCACATCAAAATAAAGGGTTTGCTCCCGCACCTCCAGCGTAATGCTGATGTGAGAAGGCTCCCGGAAGCTGATGCCATGCTTAAAGGCATTTTCCACAAAGGGGATCAGCAGCATGGGGGCAATCTGCACAGGCAGCACCGGCTGCTCAATGGCTTCATGAATGGTAATGCCCGGGATGGAATCGGTGCGCAGCCGCTGCAGGCTAATGTAGTTGTGGAGGTACTCAATCTCCCGGGCCAGGGCTATTTTCTCCTGCATGTTTTCCTGCAGCATAAAGCGCATCATATCGCCCAGCTTCTGTATGCCTTCGCCGGTGCGCTCGGCCCCCTCCTGCAGGGCGGTGCCATACATGGTGTTGAGGGCATTGAAGAGAAAATGGGGATTGATCTGCGAGCGCAGAAAATCAAAGGTGGCATGGCTGTGCCCCAGCTCCCGCTGCAGCACAAACAGCTGCTCCTCCCCCTTGCGCTGCCGTTTGTACAGCACCCAACAAAGGGGGGCAGCCACCAGTACCTGAAAGGCCACATTGAACATGCTCAGCACAAAGGCCAGATCGCCGTATCTTACCAGGATCAGGACCAACAGGGCAATAGGCAAAAAGGCCACTGCCATGATCAGCAATACCTTGCTCAGGTACATCAGAAAGGGGCGCTTTTTATTTAGCGATTGCGGAATAAGCGCATAAAAGGAGTACCAGTAGATCATAATGCCTGAAGGCACCAGCACACACCAGCTTATGATGAGCTCCCGGTCGGCATCGCCCATCAGCAGCAGAAATATCCCGATCATCCAGAGCACCACAATCACCAGCCCCCCTTGTGTGATAAAGGGGTAGCGGGCTTTCAGCGTCTCGGCATTGGAGAGCAGGTAAATGCCCAGGTACTTGATCACCGTATAGAGGGCCAGCATCAGCAGCAGCCAGAAGGCGTACAGAAAGCCATTGAGAAAAAAGCTGTTGTAGGCTTCCTGCTCTGACCCAAACTGGGCAAAGAGGTAATTTTTCAGATAGGTATCGGTAATGCTGTAGACCAACCCGCCCAGCACAAAAAACACCAGCACCAGCAGCACATTGCGCAGCAGGGATTTGCGGCGGATCAGCTGCGGCACTACCCGGAAGTTGAGCACCAAAAAGGCCACAAACAAAAAGCTGTAGCGGATCAGCTGGGGCCAGAAGTAGTGCCTGTAATAGTCAAAGTAGATCAGTGCCTGATCAAAGTAGTAGCGGTTGGGTGTGCGCACATGGGCAATATTCTGAATGCCCTCGGAGATAAAGAAAAAGACCGCAAAGACAAATAAGGTGGTGACGGCCCAGAATTCTACCCGGTTGAAATTTTCGGATCTTGACAGATCGTCTTTCATAAAAGAAGGCTGCAATGTGGAGGATAAAGTAATCATTTCTGTACAAGCTACAAGGAGGTGTAAAGTAGAAGCTATAGTCGCTGGGCCTGCCCGGCCCAGGCAGAAGCAGGCGGGCAATGGCCCATGCGCCTTCTCCGGCTGATTTCCATGCTAGTTAGGCACCCCCCGGCAGCCTTAAAAAAAAATGTGACGAACCCGCCCAAAGATGTGATCGGTGCGCCCCTCACACATAAACCAACCCACTTCCGGACTAAACGGCCTGCAGAGGTAGCCCGGCAGCAGGAGCAGCACCGGGGCCCGGAAATAGGGAAAATATGGATCAGAACGGTTCAAAAACCAGGCTTACCTGCCCCATTGAGCTCTTTTCATACATGGCAATGCAGTAGGGCTGGTAGGCAGCATCAACATTTACATCTCCGGGATAGAGCGCAGGGGGTACCGGGCTTCCTTCTTTAAAAAAATACACCCGCGTGGTGCCATACTTGGTGTGGGGCATAAAATTGCCGTACTGCTGCAGCTGCTCCGGGCTGGCATCCCGCACGCTTACGGCATAGAGGCGAATGATGGGTCCGGTATTGTTCTCATTGCGGTAAAAAGCTACTTCCTGAAAGCCCCCGGGCAGGTCCTGCACGCCGGGCTGGCGCAGCAATTCCAGCAGCATCCAGCCAACAAGTAAAAGGGTAAGGGCTGTAACACCCCATTTTAAGGGAGCTTTCATAGGCAATTGCAGCTAGGGAGCGGCACAACGCGCTGCCCCTTTTGAGCGTACAGCAGGGAGGGAGGCATGCGCCATGCTTCCTGCAAAGATACTACAGCTTTCCCAGACCACCCATGCCCGCCAATGCTGCGCCCCCTGCTGCTGCTACTGAAACCGCCACCTTTGCCCTGGGGTGTTTCTGGAAGCCCGATGCCCTCTTTGGCCTGCAGCAGGGGGTAGTGCGCACCCGCGTAGGCTATGCTGGCGGCAGCAGCCCCGCTCCCACCTACCGCAGCCTGGGCAACCATATCGAAAGTCTGCAGCTGGAGCATGACCCGCAGCAGATCGGCTATGAGCAGCTGCTCGACTTCTTCTTTAGCTGGCACACCCCTACCCGTCCGCCCTACAAACGGCAGTATGCCTCGGCCATTTTTTACCATACACCTGCCCAGCACCAGCAGGCGCTGGCCAAAAAAGAGGGTAGAACAGCGGCTGAACACCAGGGTTCATACGCTGTTCTACCCCTATGAAGGGTTTTACCTGGCCGAGCTGCGCCACCAAAATACCAGCTGCAGCGCCATGCGCAGCTACTGGCCCATTTCAGGAAGCGCTACCCCCCAACAGGAGGACTTTATTGACGCCACGGTAACCGCCAGGGTCAATGGCCTGCTGTATGGCGGCAGCAGCGCTGCCCGGCTGGATACGTCTCCGGCCCTGGCCGCACTCCCTGCTCAGGAGCAGGCACTAGTGCGCCATGCTCTGGCTGTGTTGTGACACCGCATGGCCATTGGGCTGGCTCATGGGGGCGTGGTAAATTTCCCGGTAATATTCATCGGCCATGCGGTCGGCGCCAAACTGGGGCACTACATCCTTCATGGCTTGTTTTACAATGGCCAGCCACTGCCCGTGGTTGCGGTAATAGGTAGGCACCACTTCCTGCTCCAGAATGCGCATCATGTGATCATAGTCGATATCATCCTGTACATGATCGGGCAGAGAGGTATCACAGATCGGGATCAGGAAGCTGTTTTCGCCATGGCGGGCAAACTCCGGAATCCAGCCATCCTGAATGGTAAAGTTGATGGCGCCATTCATGGCGGCCGTCATGCCGCTGGTACCTGAGGCCTCCCTTGGCCGGCGGGGGGTATTCAGCCACACATCGGCTCCCTGCTTCAGTTTCTTAGACAGGTTCTTTTCATAGCCTGTGAGCACGGCTACATTGGGCCGCTGGTAGGACATCTCCATCAGGCGGTTAAATACCTCAATGGCGCCATAATCGAACGGATAGGGCTTACCCGCCCAGATGATCTGCACGGGCATATCGCTCCGGCTGATAAAATCCATAAAGCGGTGAATGTTGCGTAGCAGCAGATCGGCCCGCTTGTAGCCGGCAAAGCGCCTGGCCCATACAATGGTAAGCACATCCGGACGGAACAGCTTGCCGGTCTGGTCGGCCACTATTTCAAACAGGCCGCGCTTCATTTCTTCCTTACGCAGGGTAAGGGCTTTGTCGTCGTTGCGGTCTATGGCATCCTGCAGCTTCTGGTCTCGCCAGTAGGGCACATTCTGGGCATTGGTGATGGCCTTGATCTCGGAGATGCCTTCATTGCCGTACCACATCTGGCGCGATACCTCGCCATGCAGCTGCGATACCCCATTGGCAATTTTGGAAAGGCGCAGGGCTGCCAGCGTATAGTTGAACTGCTCGCCATGCATGCCGCTGATGTAGCGGGCTTCTTCCAGCGGAACCGGCCCGAAGAACGACATCCGGTTCAGCAGCTCGATGTCGCGCTCCTCATTACCGGCTTTCTCAGGGGTATGGGTAGTGAACACAATTTGTTTCTTTACCTCCTCCAGGTTGCGCATGCGGCCGTACATGTGGAAGGCCAGCGGCAGGGCATGGGCTTCGTTCATGTGGTAAATATCGGCGCCGCCCAGGGCTTCTACCACCTTGGCGCCCCCTATGCCCAGCACAATGCTCTGGGCAATGCGGGTCTCCTGCACGGGGTCGTACAGTTTGTAGGAAATGGTGCGGGCCAGGTGATCATTTTCAGGAATATCGGTGGTGAGCAGGTACATGGGCACCGTGCCAAAGGTATCGGGGCGCAGCACCATGGCCTTTACCCATACGGGGCTGCCATGAATGATCACTTCTACCTTAATACCGGAATCTTCCAGAAAGGAGTAGTATTTCTTCTGGAACTGAATGCCCATACGCTGATCTTCGGTGCGGGTCTGGTCATAGTAGCCAAACTTCCAGAGCATGCCCACGCCAATCATGTTCTGGCGCAGGTCATAGGCGCTGCGCATGTGCGAGCCGGCCAGGTAGCCAAGGCCGCCCGAGTAGATCTTCAGGGCCTGGTCTATGCCAAACTCCATGGAGAAGTAAGCTACACGCGTATTGTATTTTTCGTTTATCTCGTAGGGGTGATACCACTTGTTGTACTTAGACATACACTTCTTAGTTCTGTTCTACAATCCTTTTATACGTTTGCACAAAGCAACTGATTATGAGGAGCTCAGGTAAAAGTTTCTGGCTGAAGAAAACGCACCCGAACCCTTTTTCAAGTCATAATATTACTATTTTGTTTGAACATTTTTTTGTTAAAATGGGCCTATAAATTGCATCATCCCAATACAAACGTTTGCAAAGCCCCATAGAGGCTCTTTTCAACTTTCTCTAGCCGTGCGCAAACACCAACCCTCTGTTGCAAATTGAATATTTCAAAGACAGAGCAGCGATTTTTCTACGAAATTGATACCCTCTGCGCACGCTCACAACTGCCTGATCTGAAAGTACTTACCTTAACAAATCACTTGCCAGGCCTCAAATCTCTGATAAAGGGGCTGAATTCTCCCTTGAAGGCCAATAAACACATGTTGCTTCTCCTGTAACTTAAGAAAGTATACTATACTTGCAGATATGTAAGGAATTAGCTCAAAGTAGCATGAGTGCCAGACGATCTCTGCTTTATAGCATACTGACGACCAAATGCCCCCGCTGCCGGGAGGGAAACATGTTTCTGCCCGGGAGCTTGTATACCCCCCGCTTTGCCCGGATGCATCCCCGCTGCGCCTGCTGCGGCCAGTCCTTTGAGCCGGAACCGGGCTACTACTTCGGGGCTATGTTCGTTAGCTACGCCATTAGCACCGCCATTTTTCTGGTAGCCCTCTTTGTGCTATCGCTGCTGGCCGACGAAATTACCATGCTCATGGTGTTTGTAACGGTGGTTGGGGTGGTGGTAGGCCTGCTCCCCATTATTTTCCGGCTTTCGCGCTCGCTCTGGATCAGCATTTTTATTCACTATGAAGGCCCCTGTGAGCAGATCAAAAAGCGCTGACCCTACCCCCTTTACCCTTCCCCCCTATCACCAGCCCATGAAGCGCATCAACCCTCAAACGCTGCCCCTCTGGCAGTTTGACCAGCTGGCCGCCGAGCCCGGCATCCGGCATTTTGTAAGCGAACGGAGCACCCCCAATGAAGAAGAATTTACGCTGAGCTACTCCAGCAGTCCAGACCGGGAGGCTGTGCGCAGCAACCGCCGCCAGCTGGCAGTCGCCCTGGGCCTGGCCGAAGATCGCCTCTATTTTCCCTCGCAGGTGCACCAGACCCGCATTGTGGCCGTAAGCAGCCAGACCACAGCTGCCGAGCTGCAGGAAACCGATGCACTCATTACCCAGGAAAGAGGCATTGGCCTGGCCGTACTCTCGGCCGATTGTGTGCCCATCCTGCTCTACGACCGGCGCCATGGGGCTGTGGGAGCGGTACACTCAGGCTGGCGGGGCACAGTAGCCCGCATTCTGGAAAAAACCTTGCTGGAAATGCAGGCCCGTTTTGGCACCCGGGGAGAAGATCTGCTGGCCGGCATTGGCCCCTCGGTGTGCCAGGAGGCCTATGAGGTGGGCCAGGAAGTAGTGCAGGCAGTAGAAGAAGCCTTTGGCAGCCAAAGCAGGCTGTTGCTGCTGCCCCAGCCTGATGAGAAAGCCCGGCTGGACCTCTGGAAGGCCAATGTGCTGCAGCTGGAAGCCTTTGGGGTGCCCCAGCAGCAGATAGAGCTGGCCAAGTTGTGCACCGTACAGAACAATGCCCGCTTTTCTCGGCCCGCAAGGGAGATCGCGGACCGCTTTGCCGCCGGCATTCAGCTGCGCTAAAGTGGCGGCAGGCCTCATGGGCCATGTCTTGGGGCATGAGACTCAGCAGGTCCTGCACCCTGGCCTCAAGCTGTGCCTGCACCACTACCGTAAGGCTAATGCCTTCCGGCCCGGCTTTAACATCGGCCACCTGCAGTGTGTCAACGCCCCCCTGCAGCTGCAACCCCTTTAGCTCCATTCCCGCAGCAAGCCGCTCATTGATTTTGCCTAGTTCGCGGGCAATGATATCCCCTACCCGAAAACGGGCGCGTTTCAGCACCTGCTCATAGCCCACACTGTTGGCCAGCATCTCCAGCGAGCCATTATACAGGCGGCTTTGGGTGCGGGCATCCACTTTGTACTTGCGCACCCAGAGCAGCTGGCGCTGATTATCGTAACCCAGCTCGGCCAGCACATACAGATCTACCCCCTCCCGCTTAAAAAGGGTGCGCAACATGTCCAGCTTTACTTTTAGCAGCAGATCATAGTCGGGGCTGGGGCTGGGAGCCATACGCAGGTCCAGCAGGCGGGCATAGGGTTCTTCGCCTTCGGCGGTGGAGGGGGGCAGCACCTGCCCCAGCATTTTTTTGCGGGCGGCCGCTTCCAGGGCAGCATACGATAGGGTAACAGGAAGGTCAATCCGAACGGCAGGGGTAGAGGTATCCATGAATAAAAAAAAGGGCTACATAAATTGGGGGTGGAAGGGGGCCTGATCGATCCGCCCATCCACAGAGCGTACGCAAAATAGGCAAGCCCGTATAAAAGTAAACAAAAAGAAGCCCCAAATCGTAAAGATCGGGGCTTTTCCTGCGCTGGCTTATACAGCAGGCCGGCATGCAGCCAGGCACTGGGCAGGGTTTAAAACTTCAGGTCCTGTTGGCTGTGCTGCTGACCCCTTACCCCGACTGGCATAAGCTTTCTCCTAAAGGCCTGAGCGTATGTTTGCCCTCCCGGCGGAGCTGGGTGGTGCAGGGGGTGGCAGCCCTGCCGGGAGGGCCCATGGAGTCATCCTATGGATGAGATGACGGCTCCTTATTCCGCCCTGAGGGACTCTTTCAGCGCATCGATCATGGCATTGAATGCAGAGGCTTTAGGGCCCGTAATAAAGTGTGAGGGTTTGAGCCTGCCACTACTATGGATATGCTTTTGCGCATCCGAAAGCCGGGCAATGGCGGTGGTGGTATTGCCGGCTTTAAGCTGCTCCTCTACGCCCTTTAACTTGTTTGTAAAGGCGTTGAGCCTGTTGCCGGCCGATTTGCCCGGCCCACTGCCCTGCAGGCTCCCCTCGGCCACAAAGGCCTGGAAATGTTGCAGCAGCGCCGCTATCGTCATAACTGGTTCCTCCACCGGGGGCTCCTCTACCGGCTCCTCAACAGGGGCTGGGTACATGTGATTGATGATAGCCAGATCACCTGCCGAAAGCCGATTCCGCTGATAGGAATAGAGGGAACCATCTGTCCGGGTAATGGTGGGCTGGCCATTTATGGAAAAGGAATAGGGATGGTACATCATGATTGAATTAAAATCAAATCCACCATGATCGAAACCATCATACCCCTGCTCGGTGTAGGTCATGAAGGCATGGTAATACTGAGGCTGGATATTCTCATAATGGATAGTAACGAACTGATCCCGGTCTGCCCGGCTTTGTTCATGCCACAGGCCCAGTGCATGCCCTATTTCATGAATGGTGCTACCTGTAGAACAGCCCCGGCCTACACTGATGAACTGGCCCCCGCCTATCATGCCCACATAGGAGTAGCAGCCGTCGCCCTCGCCGAAATAAATATAGTTGTTCTGGGTAGTCCGCTTTACAAATGTAATGGGGGTAGTTGCCTCCCAGTGAGCAATTGCCTCCAGCACCCGATACGTTGCCGGCAGGGCAGGATCAATGGCATAATAGACCGTATTCTCGGGCCAGCGTACGGCCTGCAGGCTTCGGCCGGTGCCTTTTACCCGCTGCCCTTCTTCCGGTGCAGGGGCTGTCAGCTGTTCCCTGCTCAGGAGAATATCCCCCTGAAAGACGGCTTTGTTGTCGATAAGGCTGTAGGTAATGGGGGCACCATAGAGAAGGCCCTCGGTCAGTATTCCTTCCTGGCCGGGATAGGCTACTTCGCCTGCGAAGGGGTCGGGTATTTCGGAAAGGGGCGCAGGCGGCTCATCCATATCCGATTGGCAGGCGGCAAACACCAGTAGGGCCGCCATGGCGGGTAAATGTAAAAATGCTTTCATACTAGGGTAGCTTGTTTTAAAAAATAAAAGTAAAATCAGCGAATGCAACCTTTTTACCAGATGGCAAACGCACTAAATGCGTAGAATACGGACAAAAAATTTCCCGGCACCACCAGCAAAGGTACCCCCCTTGTAGCGCACACAACCCGTCCCCTCAGCTGTCTGAAGCAGAGAGCCAGCAAATGCTACTGTTAAAAGAAATGGCGTATAAAGAGAATTTGCCTACAACGCAGATCAAGCTTCCGGAATGCGTACCAGCAGACCACTCTATTCAGGAGATCTCACACCGTTCAACCTCCTCACTATCACACCCTTTCACCCGGAGAGTGCATACGATAAAGATAACAAAAGAGCTGAATTGACGCCCCTTATCTTGACTATTTTTTGAAAAAAATTAGATTGAAGCAGGATAAGTACCCTGCGAGCCTTTTCCTTCGCCCTATCAGGCAGCAGCCGAATTTATTCTGGAATGAAGGAGTAAGGTAGACGAGGCCTACAAGCTCCCATAAACTGGCCCATCAACTGCCGCTCGTTTAAAACGCAGCCCATCCAGCGCCTACAAACACAAAAGCCTCCAGCATACGCTAAGAGGCTTTTTTAGTGATCCCGCTGGGATTCGAACCCAGGACCCATACATTAAAAGTGTATTGCTCTACCAGCTGAGCTACGGAATCAGGATCTTTATACATTCCTACAGGCAGCCTGCAGAATCTGGTACAATTAAATTTTCAGAGTGCTATATTTTCCGCTTCCCGGAAAACGTTTTTACTTTGGTGATTCCGCCGGGCCACGCGGGCTGGGATTCGAACCGCGCGGGTCTCGCCTGACCGGCGGCCGCCCAGGACCCATACAGTAAACGT
>NZ_AODQ01000029.1 GCF_000348925.1 Cesiribacter andamanensis AMV16
CCTGGTGCTGCTGGGCATGGGCGAGGATGGGCATACGGCCTCCCTCTTTCCGGGCGAGGTGCTGCAGGAGCAAAACCGCTGGGTACAGGCCTACTACCTGCCCGCCCAGCAGATGCACCGCATTACCCTGACAGCTCCGGTGATCAATGCCGCCCGCAAAATTGTGTTCCTGGTCTTTGGAGAGAAAAAAGCCGAGGCCCTGCAGCAGGTGCTGGAGGGTCCCTACAGGCCGGAGCACTACCCCGCCCAGCTCATTAAGCCACAAGCGGGAGAGCCCATCTGGCTGGTTGGCAGAGCCGCCGCCAGCCGCCTGAATGGGGTGAGGTAATTTAGGGTGAAATATGGGCTTGTTTTACTGCAAAGCTTCCATATGGTCCTAAATCCCCCTTGGCGAAGGGCGGCCCGCGTAGGGGGATTTTCGTACCGCTTTTCAACTTCTTTAAAAAAGCTAATCCATAATTCACGTTAAATAAACAGGCGCTGCCCGGCCTGCCGTTGGTTATCCAGACACTGGCACCAGGGGGATAACCAGCATTTAAAGGATATTGGAGAAGCCGCTAGGAACAGACCGGCAGATGTACCCGGAAGGTGGTGCCCCGGCCTTCGGCACTCTCTACTTCTATCTGTCCGTTGGCATTGTCTACAATCCGTTTGATGATGTAAAGGCCTACCCCGGAGCCATCCACATGGGTGTGCATGCGGGTAAACATTTTAAACACTTTGTTCTGATAGCCTTTGGGCATCCCAATCCCGTTGTCGGCCACCTCCAGCACCACCTTGTCCTTTTCTGCCCAGCTGGAGATCTTCACCCGGCACTCCCGCTCGGGCGAGCGGTACTTCATGGCATTGGTGAGCAGGTTGGCGAAAATGCTGCGCAGGTTCAGCCTGGAAAACATCAGCTCCTCTACCCGAAAATCGGTTTCGATCCCCGGGCATTCCACATGCATTTTATTGGTAATGGAATACTTGACATCCTCCAGCAGATCCGGAAGTGATACTTTTTCCTCGTTTCCGTCTTCCAGGTCTTTTTTGCACCTTGGCAATGTTGGTAAGCTCAGAAATGGTCTGCTCCAGCTTTTGGATAGAGGTGCGCATGTACTGGCGGATCTGAGCACTTTTCTGCGGATCCGTTTCTTTCTCCAGCACCTCCAGCAGGCTGCCCAGGTTGAGCACCGGCGATTTCAGATCATGCGAGGCGGTGTACACAAAGTTATCCAGATCGGCATTGAGCTTGATGAGCAACTCGTTGTGCTTGTAAAGGGCATCTTCGGCTTTTTTGCGCTCCGAGAGGTCTTTGGTAATTTTGATCAGGCCGGTAACGTTCCCCTGCTTGTTGGGGATGGCCGTAAGCATCACATTGGCCCAGAACAGCTCTCCGTTTTTCTTTCTGCGCCAGGATTCATCCTGAAAGCGCCCGCTTTCAATGGCAATCCGGAGTTCCCGCTCAGGCAGGCCTTCCTGCTGCTTATCTTCGGGAAACAACATGCCATAGTAGCGGCCCAGCACATCAGCTTCTTTATAGCCCTTTATTTTTTCGGCACCCTTGTTCCAGCTGGCTATGTGCCCCCTGGTATCCATCAGAAAGATGGCATACTCGCTGATGTTTTCGATCACCTCATGCAGCAGCACATCTTCAGAGGCAATCTTCCGGTGGTCTATGATTTCTTTTGGATCTTTCACGGTGGCTGAGTCTTCCTGTTATCAAAAAATTGCAAAGCCAGCGGCCGCCCCAAACACCAGGGCAAAGGGGGTAGCTTGCCTACGTTCTCTGCTTTATTCTCATTTTGCTTCAACCTCAGCCATTCTCCGCATCCAATCCTGCTAAACAGATCGCTGGTATTGCAGCCCTAAAAAAATACGCAGGATACCCGAAAAAGTTAAGCAGCAACGCCAGGAGCAAATGATCCCCGCAGCCTGCCCGGCCAATGTGCACCCCTGCCGCCGGTAATAGCCGTGCTTAGAAGCAGCAGGGCTAAGTGCCGGCTACACTACTTGTAAAGGCTGCCTTGCCGAAAGCAGCAGGCCGGCAGCCCAGGCGCTGTTGGGAGCTTCCATAAAAAATATATATCCGCATGACTCCCATCACAGGCCCTTGCTCCTGCTTTGCTGGCCGGCAAAAAGCAGGAGCAAAAGCTAATGGGTCCGGCTCCAGTACTGCGGCCGGGTCTCCTCTGTTTTCTGCAGCCAGTAGTCCTGGGTTACCCGGCGCCCGTCGGGGGTGCGCAGCCGGCGCTCGAAAATGTAGGTTGCAGGATTAAAAAGCATGTCCGTTACGGCAACGGTATAGAGCTGCGGCTCTTCTTCCGTCTTGCGCTTTTCTTCTTCCAGCACCACCTCAAAGCCGTTGTGCTCCAGCAGGGCTTTTAAGAAGTCCCTGCGGGCGGCGTCTGCCTTTTTTTCCACAAAGCTCACCCGGGTTTCGCCAATGCTGCCAAAGCTATGTTTTCCTTCCAGTGCCATGGGGTTGCTATTTTAATGCTGCACTTAGTTCAAAGATGTAGTCGTAGAGCGGGCTGTACAGGCCCAGCACCAGTATGCCAATGACGGTGATGGCCAGGCCCAGCCGCATGTAGCCGGCATTGCGGAAGTAGGGAACCGGATGCTCCCCCTTGCGCACAAACATGGCCCGCACCACCAGCAGGTAGTAGTAGAGCGAGATGGTGGCATTTACCACCGCCAGAAACACCAGCAGGTAGTAGCCCTCGCTGGCCGCTGCCGTAAAGAGAAAGAACTTGCCGAAGAAACCCGCCACCGGTGGTATGCCCGCCAGCGAAAAGAGGGCCAGCAGCATCACCAGGCTCAGCAGGGGGTTGGTACGGTAGAGGCCCTCGTAATCATCCATGTTCTCCTTGCCGGTCTGCAGCGAAATGGCCTGCACCACCCCAAAAGCCGCCAGGTTGGAGAAGATGTAGATCAGCACAAAGTACACCACCGTGGCAGTGCCCAGCTGACTGCCGGTAATAAGGCCCAGCAGGATAAAGCCGGCCTGCGCTACGGACGAGAAGGCCAGAAAGCGTTTCATGTTCTGCTGGCGCAGGGCAAAAAGGTTGCCTACAAACATGGTTAGCAGCGCCAGCCCATACACCAGGTTTTCCCATACGGGCATCAGGGGTTTCAGCACCGTAAAGAGCAGGATCATCAGGATAAAGACCGCCGCCCCCTTGGAGATCACCGACAGGAATGAGGCCACCGGAATGGGCGAGCCCTCGTACACATCGGCTGTCCAGAAATGGAAGGGCACCAGCGAGATCTTAAAGGCCAGGCCGGCAAAGAAGAGTAGCATGCCCAGAATGGCCAGGGGGGAGCTGCTAAGTACCCCTATGATGGCCTCAAAGTAAATGGAGCCCGTCGTCGCATAGAGCATCGAGATGCCAAAGAGCGATACCCCGGAGGCCAGGCCGGCCGACAGGACCAGCTTAATGCCCGCCTCGCTGGACTGGCGCTTGCCGATCTCATAGGCCGCCAGGGCCGCAAGGGGAAGGGTAGAGAGCTCCAGGCCGATGTAGAACATCAGGAAATCGCCGGCTGAGATCATGAAGTACATGCCCAGCAGGGAGAAAAACAGCAGGAGAAAGAACTCGGCGCCCCGTTGCTGCTGCAGGATCTTTTCCTTTACCCAGTCGGCCGACTGCAACAGCAGAATGAATACCCCGATGTTCAGTGCATTTTTAAAGAAGTAGATAAGGGGGGTGCTGCGGAACATGCCGCCAAACAGGCTGCTTTCTTCCATCGGCAAAAAGCCCAGGGCCGTATGCAGGCCAAACAGCAGCAGGGCCAGGTGCACCAGGCTGCTCCGTTTGCCTGCTGGCATGAACAGGTCGGCGCCCAGCAGCAGCAGCGTAATCAGGAGCAGTATCCCCTCGTGCCGCATCAGTAGTAGAGTACTCAGATCCATCTCCGTAGGTGTTAAAGATTATAATACCCCCTGTAAAAAGGGCTGCAGGCTTTTTAAGATCATATCGCTGAGCCAGAGAGGCGCCACACCGATGCCCACAATGGGCAGCAGCAGCAGCACAATGCCGGTGGTCTCATACCAGGTGGCCTGCGGCAGGCTGGCAAACTCGGGGTTCTTGACCGGCCCCATCAGCATAATGCCCACCACCCGCAGAATGTACACCGCCGTAATCACAATGGCCGATACCGAAAGGATGGTGGCTACCCGGTAGAACAGGGCCTCCTGCTGGAAGGCGCCTACAAAGATGTTCATCTCGGCCACAAAGCCGCTGAAGCCCGGCAGGCCCAGCGAGGCCAGACCGGCAATTACATACACCACCGAAATAAAGGGGATCACCTTCAGCAGCCCGCCCAGTTTGGTAATGTCCCGGGTATGGGGTGCGGCTGTAGATCATGCCAATGAGGGCGAAGAACAGCGCCGTCATAAAGCCATGGGAGAGCGATTGCAGAATGGCCCCGTTCCAGGCGGTTTTGTTCAGCATCAACAGGGCAAAGAGCACCATGCCCAGGTGGCTTACCGAAGAATAGGCGTTGATGTACTTGAGGTCGGTCTGCTTAATGGCCGCAAAGGCCCCGTACACCACCCCCATGGCCGAGAGGATGATAAAGAACCAGGACCACTCCAGTGCCCCCGCCGGCAGCAGGAACATGGCCACCCGGAACACCCCATAGCCACCCAGCTTCATCAGCACCCCGGCATGCAGCATCGATACCGCCGTAGGGGCCGAGGCGTGGCCGTCGGGCGACCAGGTATGAAAGGGGAACAGGGCGCCCAGCACCGCAAAGCCAATAAAGGTTAGGGGGAAGAAGAGCTTCTGCGCTTCCAGCGGAATGTTTACCTGGGCAATCTCCAGCAGCTTAAAGGTGAGCGCACCCCCATCGGCATTGGAATGGAAGTAAATGCCCAGAATGCCCACCAGCAACAGGGCCGAGGCGCCCATCAGCATCAGCGTCAGCTTCATGGCCGAGTATTCCTTGGGCCCGGAGCCCCAGATGCCGATCAGCAGGTACATGGGAATTACCGCTACCTCGTAAAAAAGGAACATGGTAAAGAGGTCGGTGGAGATAAAGAAGCCGTACACCCCCGTAGCCAGCACCAGCAGCGAGATAAAGAACTCTTTGGGCAAGTCGTCGATCTTCCAGGAAATGAACACCCCTGCCAGTACCACCAGGGCCGTCAGCAGGATCAAGGCCACCGAAATGCCGTCTACTCCTATGCTGTAGTGGATGTTGAAGTGCCGGAACCAGACAATATCCCGGGTGAAAAGAAAGATGCTACTATTCACAGCGCTTTCCCGCAGGTAGGCAAACAAGAGGTTAATGGCCATGCCCAGCTGCACCAACCCTCCCACCATGGAAACCAGGCGGGCCTGGGGCAATCCTTTGGTAAACACCAGGGCCACCACCACCAGTACCGGCACCAGGACGAATAATGATAAAATGTCCATATCAATGCAATTAGAGGGTCCAGAGATACACAAACACCAGCGCCAGCAGCACCACCCCGCCGATAAAGGCAAAGGCATAATCCTGCAGCCTGCCGGATTGCAGGCCCTTTATCTTGGAGGCGATCAGTACGGTTTTATTTCCAATGCCTTCCATGCTGCCATCTACCCATTTCTTGTCGATGTAGGCAATGGGGGCCGAGATACGCTTGAAGATCAGCTGGCGGGTTACAAAGAGGTAGAGCTCATCCAGGTAAAACTTGTGGCTGGCCCAGGTATACAGCGGGCCAAAACCCTGCGCAAAACGGCCGGCCAGCGCATTTTCGGTTTTGTAGAAGCGCCAGGCCAGGCCAATGCCCAGCAGGCCAACCGCCACGGCTACACCGGCCAGCTCCCAGTGCAGCTGTGCTACAAAACCGATGCGGTCGGCGGCCACAAACTGGCTGAAGGGGATAAAGCCTACCACCGCACTCAGCACTGCCAGCACCAGCAGGGGGCCTGTCATGGACAGGGGCGACTCATGCGGGGCATGGGCATAGCGGGTTTCTTTGCCCCAGAAAATGCCAAAGTAGAGCCGGAACATGTAGAAGGCGGTGAGGCCCGCCACCACCACCCCTATTCCATAGATCAGGGGGCTGGCGGCAAAAGCAGCCACCAGAATTTCGTCCTTGCTCCAGAAGCCGGCCAGGGGCGGCACCCCGGCAATGGCTAGTGCCGCTATCAAAAAGGTAATGTTGGTAATGGGCATGTAGTTACGGAGGCCGCCCATCTGGAGAAGGTTGTTGCTGTGCACCGCATGGATCACCGAGCCGGCCCCCAGGAAGAGCAGCGCCTTAAACATGGCGTGGGTAAAGAGGTGGAACATGGAGGCCATATAGCCTATCCCTTCGTGCCCGGCAAAGCCCGATACCCCCAGCGCCATCATCATAAAGCCGATCTGCGACATGGTACTAAAGGCCAGGATGCGCTTAATATCCGTTTGCGTAATGGCGATGATAGCCGCAAAGAGCGAGGAGAAGGCCCCCACATAGGCCACGATCTGCAGCACAAATCCTTCATCCACGAAGAAATAGAGCGGAAACAGGCGGGCCACCAGGTACACCCCCGCCACCACCATGGTAGCGGCGTGGATCAGGGCCGACACCGGCGTGGGACCTTCCATGGCATCGGGCAGCCAGATGTGCAGCGGAAATAGGGCCGATTTGCCGGCGCCGCCCATAAACATCAGGATCAGCGCCCAGCTAATAGCCGAGAGCCCCATAAAGGAGGTAGAGGCCCAGTGGAGAATGGCCGGCCCCTGCGGGTCGTTCAGGCTTTCAAAATCGAAGGTGCCGGTGTAGAAGCCAATGATCAGGATGCCGATCAGGAAGCCGAAGTCGGCAAAGCGCGTAACGATAAAGGCCTTTTTGGCCGCCGCCACCGCCGAGTGTTTGGTATAGTAATAGCCGATCAGCAAAAAGGACGATACCCCCACCAGCTCCCAGAAAATGTAGATCTGAAAGAGGTTGGTGGCCAGCACCAGCCCGTACATCGAAAAGGTAAAGAGCGAGAGAAAGGCAAAGAAGCGGGTGTAGCCGGCATCCCCTTTCATATAGCCCCGGCTGTAAATATGCACCATCAGAGAAATGGTGGAGACCACCACCAGCATCATCACCGAAATGGGGTCGATGAGCAGGCCCATGTCGATGTGCAGCGTTTCGGTAAAGCGCATCCAGACCCCTTTTAGCACAAAGGCCTGGTAGGCGCCCTCCACCTTAGCCGCTACAAAGAAGTACTGAAAAGCCGCATAATAGGAGAGCCCTGTAGATACCGCCAGGCCCGCTACCCCTATAAGGCCGGAAACAGCAGGCGTAATGCGCTTGTTAAACACCCCCAGCAGCAGAAAGACCAGCAGCGGAATTAGGGGGACCAGGAGGAGATAGCCAATATTCATAGTTTCCTGAGTTAATACTTCATGGTTTCAGTTTCCCGTACCGCTACCGAGCTTACCTGCTTGTAGAGGTTAAAGATGATGGCAACGGCCAGCGCAGTTTCAGCAGCGGCCACCGCTATGATGAAGATCGAATAGACCACCCCCTGCAACAGCTCGGGAAAGAGGTATTTGTTGATCATCACAAAGTTGATGACAGAGGCATTTAGGATAAGCTCTACCGAGATAAGCACGGAGATAAGGTTGGTGCGGGTCATGAACCCGTACACCCCTATAAAGAAGAGGATGGACGAGAGCGTAAGTACTTCTGTAATGCTGATGCCGGGTATCATAAGGCGTTCAGGTTAAAGGGTAAGGGGTTAGGGAGCCACCAGTTCGGGCGCATCCAGGACGGGCGCCGGCGCAGGCTCGGCCTGCCGGGCTGTAGCCACCAGGGGCACCTCTTCGGTACGTGGAGCAGGGGTTTTGCTTTCTTCGGCCACAGGCCCGCCCCCTTTGGCAATGGTAATGGCGCCAATCATGGCGGCCAGCAGCAGAATGCTGATCACCTCAAAGGGCAGGATAAAACCCCCGGCCTCGTAGCTCAGCAGCAGCAGGCCGATGGCTTCTACCGTGGTAGGGGCGGTCGTGCTGGCCTCCACAAAGGGATGGGTGTAAATGGTGCCCAGAAATACCCCCAGGCCCAGCAGGCAGGTAGCCCCCACCAGCAGGCGCCGGGAAAGTTTGGCCACCTCCAGCTCCATCTCGATGTGGTGCACCAGCAGTACCGAAAAGATGATCAGCACGATAATGCCGCCGGCATACACGGCCAGCTGCACCGCTGCCAGAAAGTAGTAGTCGGCCATAAAGTATACCCCTGCTATGCCTATGAGCACAAAGAGCAGGTATACCACCGAGCGCAGCATGTTGCGGCTGCTCACCGAGGCCACCGCAAAACCAATGATCAGCAGGGCAAATGTGTAAAATAAGAGCTTTTCCATGGCTTACTCCTCTACGCCGGCCCGCACTTTGGAGCCCGGCTGGTTTAGTACTTTGGTCAGCTCGGTTCTGTCGTAGACCGAGTTTTTCGAAATTTTTGCGCCCACACAATGGCATTGGAGGGGCAGGCCTGCACACAAAGGCCGCACTGGGTACACATGCCCAGGTGGTAAATGTGCTTGTCGATGAATTTCTTCTTCTTGCCCGTTTCGGGATCTACCCCCCTGTCCCAGATAATTTCGATGCTGCCGTTGGGGCAGGCCAGCTCGCATTTCTGGCAGCCGGTGCAGCTGTGCTCGTTGTTTTCATCATGCAGCATCACCACCTCGCCCCGAAAGCGATCGAACATCTTCAGGCTGGCCCTGTTGTCGGGGTATTGCTGGGTAATGGCACTTTTGCCGGAGGTGATAAAGTACCTGCCGGTCACACGCATGCCCGTCAGCAGCGTTTTCACCCCATGGTATATTTCTGTAAAGTAGCTCATGGCACTTAGAATTGAATGGTTAGGTTCAGCCACACCGTTACAGCCATCAGCACCAGGTTGGCCAGGTTCAGCGGCAGCAGGTACTTCCACTCCAGGGTCAGCAGCTGGTCTACCCGCAGGCGCGGGAACGTCCAGCGGAACCACATCATCAGCAGCACCACCAGAAAGGTTTTGCCCAGGAACCAGAACACCCCCAGCCAGGGCAGCGACTCGGTAATGCCAAAGGGCGACAGCCAGGCGCCGAAGAATACTATCACGGCAATGGCGGCAATGATGAACATGTTGATGAATTCGGCCAGGAAGAAGTAAGCAAACTTCATCCCCGAGTACTCGGTGTGGAAGCCGGCGCCCAGCTCCGATTCGGCCTCTACCAGGTCAAAGGGCGCCCGGTTGGTTTCGGCAGTGCCGGCAATCATAAAGATCATAAAGGCGATTAGGGCCGGGATATGCCCCTGCACAATCAGCCAGCCGCTCTTCTGCACCTCCACGATCTGCGACAGCTGCAGGCTGCCGGCCAGCAGCACCATGGTTACCAGCGACAGGCCCACCGACAGCTCGTAGCTGATGGTCTGCACCCCGCTGCGCATGGCCCCGATCATGGCATATTTGTTATTGCTGCCCCAGCCGGCCAGCAGGATGCCGATCACCCCTACCGAGGAAAGGGCAATGAGAAAGAACAGCCCGATGTTGATATCAAACACCTGCATGCTTTGGGAAAAGGGCAGCACGGCCAGCGCCATCAGGGCGGTTATGATCACAAAGTAAGGGGCCAGGTTAAAGAGGAATTTATCGGCCCGCACGGTGCCGGTCAGTTCTTTGGAGAGCAGCTTCAGCGCATCGGCCAGCGTTTGCATGGAGCCCCCGTAGCCCACCCGGTTGGGACCCAGGCGCAGCTGAAAGCGGGCGGCCACCTTGCGCTCCAGCAGCACCAGAAACAGCCCGGCCACCGCAAAGATGGTTAAGTAGATAATGCCTACCAGCACCATTTCTGCCCCTTTGGCCAGCCCGGGGGGCAGGAGCGAGAACAGAAAGTCGTGCAGGCTTGGAATAAAGAGTAAGGAGGAGGTAAGCATAGCCTTCGCGGATTAACGGTCTATATCAGGGATCACAAGGTCCAGGGTAGCCATGGTGGCCACCAGGTCGCCGATTTTGCCCCCCACGGCAATGTGGTTGAGCAGCGAAAGGTTGGAGAATCCGGGCGAGCGGAATTTCAGCCGGTAGGGGTTTTTGGTGCCGGTGCTGATGATGAACACCCCCAGCTCTCCGCGGGCCGTCTCCACCTTCTGGTAGAATTCTCCCTTGGGCAGCTTGATCACCGCATCGGTGGCCACCTGGTGGGGGCCTTCCGGGATGGCATCGATCAGCTGCTCGATAATGGCCACCGACTCCCACATTTCCTGGATGCGCACCTGGTAGCGGGCAAAGGAATCGCCCTCGGTCCGCAGGGCTTCTTTGAACGTAACTTTGGGCAGGGCGCTGTAGGGGTGGTGCACCCGCACATCGCAGGAGTAGCCCGAGGCACGGCCCACCGGACCCGAAGCGCCAAAGGCAATGGCATCCTGGCGGCTCAGCACCCCTACCCCTTTGGTCCGTTTCTGAAAGATCACATTGTCGGTCAGCAGGCGGTCGTACTCGGGCAGTTTGGTTTTGAAGTGCGCCAGAAATTCCCTGGTGCGGGCCACAAAGTTGGGGTGGATGTCGTGCATGAGGCCGCCCGGCACATTGTAGTTCATGGTGAGGCGGGCGCCGCAGGTCTCCTCAAAGATGTCGTTGATCATCTCCCGGTCCCGGAAGGCATAGAAGTAGCTGGTAAGAGCGCCCAGGTCCATGCCCATGACCCCCCACCAGAGGCAGTGGGAAGAGATGCGGATGAGCTCGTCCAGAATGGTGCGCACCACCTTTACCCGCTCGGGTACCTCCACGCCCAGGGCCGCTTCTACGGCCAGGCATACGGCCTCGTTGTTGATGTGGGAAGAGAGGTAGTCCAGCCGGTCGGTCAGGTGAATGATCTGCTGGTAGCTGTTGCGCTCACACATTTTTTCGATGGAGCGGTGTATGTAACCCAGGTCGGGCTCTACTTTTTTGATGATCTCCCCATCCAGGGTGAGCAGGAGCCGAAGCACCCCATGGGTGGCCGGGTGCTGCGGCCCCATGTTGATGAAGTATTCTTCGGATTTGATAGGAGGAGCGATTGTTGCCGTTTCCATGCTGCCTTATTTAACAATCATGTTCACTTCGTCGGTATAGTCCTTGCGCAGGGGGTAGCCCTCCCACTCGTCGGTGAGGAAGAGCTTTTTGAGGTTGGGGTGGTTGCGGAAGCGGATCCCGAAGAAATCGAATACCTCCCGCTCATGAAAGTTGGCCGTGGGCCAGAGGTGCGAAACGGAATCGAAGCAGGGCTCCTCCCGATCGGCGGTCTGCACTTTTACTACCAGGATGTGGCGGTGGGTGGTGGATTCCAGGTGGTAGACCACCCCCAGCTCCTTGCCCCAGTCTACCCCGGTAAGGCAGAAGAGGTAATCGAACTGGGTTTCGGGGCTGCTTTTCAGCCGCTCCATCAGGCCCGACAGGTAGGCCGGGTCCAGGCTGATGGTGAGGTATTGGCTGCCTTCGGTGCTACACTGCAACTTGTCCGCTTCGGGCTCGGGAAACCAGCTGCCGATCAGGGCCTGTAATGCGTCGTTGCTCATGGCATCAGGTGTTTAAATAGCCTTCGTCAAAGCCCTCAATGGGGTTTACCTTATCCCGCAGGCGCTCTTTTTTGATCTTTTCCTGCAGCAGCAGCATGCCTTCCAGCAGGGCTTCGGGCCTGGGCGGGCAGCCGGGCACGTACACATCGACCGGGATGATGTGGTCGGCCCCTTTTACCACCGAATAGGAGTTGTAAAAGAAAGGACCGCCGGAGATGGCGCAGGCGCCCATGGCAATCACATACTTGGGCTCGGCCATCTGATCATAGAGGCGGCGCAGCACCGGGGCCATCTTATGGGTAATGGTGCCGGCAATCACGATCAGGTCGGCCTGGCGTGGTGACGGTCTGGCTACCTCAAAGCCAAAGCGGGCATAGTCGTGGCGGGCCGCACCGGTCTGCATCATCTCGATGGCGCAGCAGCTGGTGCCGAAGTACAGCGACCAGAGCGAGTTGGCGCGCCCCCAGTTAATGATCTTGTCCAGGGTAGTGACGATGATGTTGGCGCCATTGCCGGCCGGAATAACCTTGCCGGGAAAATCGGCCGGAACAGCGGGGGTGCCTGCCGGTTTGGCCCCATTGCCTGAGGGGCAGGCCGGGGGGGTGATGGGTTCTACTGCCATTTTAGTGCTCCTTTTTCCATGCATACAACAGCCCCGCTCCCAGTATGAGCAGGAAAATGAGAATTTCCACCAGCGCTACCACCCCTACGGTCTGGTACACCACCGCCCAGGGAATCAGGAAGGCCATCTCGATATCGAAGATCAGGAAGAGAATGGCGAAGAGGTAGTAGCCCACCTTAAACTGCACCCAGGTAGGCCCTATGGTGGTCATGCCACTTTCATAAGGCTCCCGTTTCTGCAGGTTGTCGGATTTGTGGGAAAGCAGGTTGGAGATGAAATTGCCGCCGGCAACCAGCACCACACCGGCCAGGAAGAAAACGATCAAGGCTTCTGCACCCATCGTACTAAGCGTTAAAGGGTAAGCGATTTTGTGTTGGGGTGAAAGCAGCGCCCCTGCCAGCAGGGGCGCCGCACTCGTTTATTTTACCTCGTAGGTTTCGCCGGAGAAGAAGAGATCATCGGTCTTGGTGAAGCTCGATTTGGCCTTGATCTGTTCGGTCAGGGCATTTTCCCGCTCTTCCAGCGTATAATCCTCAAAACTTCTGATCACCCCCGTAGCCATGGGATACTCCAGGCGAATGAGCATGCCGTGCAGGGTGGGATCTTTTTCGTTGGCATCGTGCACCAGAATGTCGGCTTCGGTAATGCCATTTTCGCCCAGGGTCACCACCTCCAGCTTCAGGCCGCGCAGCACCAGCCCTTTTTCCCGGTTTTTGCCGAAGAGCATGGGCTTGCCATGCTCCAGGAAGATCTGCTTGTCTTCCTTCACATCTTTATGGGTGATGGCATCGTAGCAGCCGTCGTTGAAGATCACACAGTTCTGCAGCACCTCGATGAGGGTAGTGCCCTTGAATTTGTGCGCATCTACCAGTACCTGCGAGATCAGCTTGGGGCTGTTGCCGGCAATGCGGGCAAAAAAGCGGGCATTGGCGCCCAGGGCCAGCTCGCCGGGGTTAAAGGGGGGCTGGGTATTGCCGTAGGGCGAGGATTTTGTTTTCTGGCCCAGCAGCGAGGTGGGCGAGAATTGTCCCTTGGTAAGGCCGTAGATCTCGTTGTTGAACATCACGATGTTCAGGTCGATGTTGCGGCGCAGGGCATGGATCAGGTGGTTGCCGCCAATGGCCATGGAGTCGCCATCGCCGGTGATCACCCATACGCTCAGGGCCGGGTTGGCCAGCTTAACGCCCGAGGCCACGCCCGGCGCCCGGCCGTGGATGCTGTGCATGCCATAGGTATCCATGTAGTAGGGAAAGCGGGACGAGCAGCCAATGCCGGATATGAACACCACATCTTCCTTGCGCACATTCATCTCGGGAAGCGCCTTTTGCATGGCCCGCAGCACTACGTAATCATCGCAGCCGGGGCACCAGCGCACTTCCTGATCGCTGGCAAAATCCTTAAAGGTATATGGGGGTACTGCTGTAGGTTCCATACTTACACATGTTTTTTAAATTCCTGAATGAGCTCGTCGTTGGCAAAGGGCAGGCCCTGTACTTTGTTGAACTGGTCGAATGCCAGCTTGCCGTAGTGAATTTTTAGGATGCTGGCAAACTGCCCCGCGTTCAGCTCACAGACCAGGATCTTTTTAAAGCGGCCCAGCAGCTCGCCTGTGTTGGCAGGCAGGGGGTTGATGTAGTTGAAGTGCGCCAGGCCAATGGTGGTATAGCCTTCCCGCTTCATCTGCTTCACCGCCGAGTAAAGAGCGCCGTAGGTACCCCCCCAGCCCACTACCAGCAGATCGCCCTCTGAGGCAAACTCTACCTTCTGGTCGGGAATGTTCTGCTGCACGCGCCGCACCTTTTCGGCCCGCAGGTCGGTCATTTTCTGGTGGTTTTCGGGTACGTGCGATACGTTGCCGCTCACAATGTCTTTTTCCAGACCCCCTACGCGGTGCTCCAGGCCAGGGGTGCCGGGCACAGCCCAGCTGCGGGCCAGCGTTTGCTCGTCCCGGCCGTAGGGGTGGGCGTTTTCGGAAGCCAGGGTAATCTTATGGTTGCGGATGGGTGGCATTTCGGCCACGGTCTTGATCTTCCAGGGGGCCGAGCCGTTGGCAATGTAGCCGTCGGTGAGCAGGATAACGGGGGTCATGTGCTCCAGGGCCAGGCGGGCCGCTTCGTAGGCATAATTGAAGCAGTTGGCCGGGGTGCTGGCGGCAATAACGATCACCGGGCTCTCGCCATTGCGTCCCCACATGGCCTGCAGCAGGTCCGATTGCTCTGTTTTTGTAGGCAGACCGGTAGAAGGGCCACCCCTTTGTACGTTAATGATCACCAGGGGCAGCTCCATCATGACTGCCAGGCCAATGGCTTCGCCTTTCAGCGCCAGGCCGGGGCCCGAGGTGGTGGTAACGGCCAGATCGCCGGCAAAGGCAGCGCCGATGGCCGAGGTAATGCCCGCAATCTCATCTTCGGCCTGAAAGGCCTTTACGCCAAAGTGCTTGTGCTTTACCAGCTCATGCAGGATATCGGTAGCCGGCGTAATGGGGTACGAGCCCAGAAAAAGCTCCAGCCCCGATTTTTCGGAAGCTGCCAGCAGGCCCCAGGCGGTGGCCGTATTGCCCATAATGATGCGGTAGGTGCCCTGCGGCATTTTGGCCGGCGAAATGGTGTAGGAGTTGGGGATCAGCTCCAGGGTTTCGGCATAGTAGAAGCCGGCATTCAGCACCTTGGTGTTGGCCTCGATCAGATGGGGCTTGTACTTGAACTTCTTATTGATGAAATCGATGGTATGCTCGGTGGAGCGGTTGTACATCCAGTAGATCATGCCCAGGGAGAACATGTTCTTGCTGCGGGTAATGGCGCTGTTGTCCAGCCCTTCAATATCCTTTAAGGCCTCTTTGGTGAGGGAGGTCATGTCTACCTCAATCACCTTATAATTGGCCAGGCTGCCATCGTGCAGGGGGTTGGCGGTGTAGCCGGCCTTCTCCAGGTTCTTTTTAGTAAAAGCGTCGGTATCTACGATAATGGTATGGCCAGGCTTTACGGAATAGAGGTTGGTCTTGAGCGCCGCCGGGTTCATGGCCACCAGCAGGTCTACATTGTCGCCGGGGGTGCTGATCTCAATGCTGCCGATGTGTACCTGAAAGCCCGATACCCCATAGAGGCTGCCCTGCGGCGCCCGGATCTCAGAAGGATAGTTGGGAAAGGTGGCAATGTCGTTGCCAAACATGGCCGAGGTATCGGTAAACTGGGTTCCGGTAAGCTGCATGCCGTCGCCGGAATCGCCAACAAAGCGTACCACCACAGCTTCCAGTACTTCGGGCTGCGGTTCTTTCTTTTCTAGAACAGGGATTTCTGTGATCATGGGGGGCGCTGATTAAGAATGGAAGAGGCGACTTTTATCAGTTTTTCGCTTGTTCAAAGCTAGAATTCGCCTAAAGCAATAAAAATGATTCCCATCACCTGCAAAAATGACTTCAGTCATGTAAGGCCTCCTGATTACCATCATACCTAAACTTGACAACTGTCATATTTATCCTCTCTCAAGTGTGCCTACATTTATCCCACCACTCAAAACACACTAGCTATGGCACTTATCATTACTGAGGAATGCATCAACTGTGATGCCTGCATCTCAAAATGCCCAAATAACGCAATTCAGGAGCCGGACCAGGACTGGACCTTTGCCGACGGAACCAGCCTGCGCGGCCTGATCCGCACCCTAAACGGAGAAGAAGTTGATGCAGAGGCCAAGAACAGCCCCTTATCGGACGAATACTATTTTATTGTATCCGACAAGTGCACGGAATGCAAGGGCTTCCACGAAAAACCACAATGCGCATCGGTTTGCCCGGTAGATTGCTGCATTCTTGACGAAAGTCATCTCGAAACCGAGGAGCAGCTTATGGAGAAAAAGGCCTGGTTACACGGCGCATAACAGTAAGAAGCCATGCAAACAATGCCATCTGATACCCCCACCGGCTATTAGATGGCATTTTTTGCAATAAAAGAGCTTACTATCTGCAAATATATGTCCACAGGGTGACCCCCTTTTAGAATATACATCGCTTACGCTTATACTACCCGTGATGGAAAAAGAATCCCAAAAACTGATCTGTGACGCCAACGAGGCCGTTGCGATCATTGCCCATAAAACCAACGAGGTCTGCGCCATTTACCCCATCACCCCGGCATCGCCCATGGGCGAGCATGTGGATGTGTACAGCGCCAAGGGCCTGAAGAACATCTGGAACAACATACCCAGAATTGTAGAGATGCAAAGCGAGGGCGGTGCCGCCGGTGCGGTGCATGGTGCGCTGCAGGCCGGTGCCCTCACCACCACCTTTACCGCTTCGCAGGGCCTGCTGCTCATGATCCCCAACATGTACAAGATGGCGGGCGAGCTGCTGCCCTCGGTGATCCATGTGGCGGCCCGTACGCTGGCCACCCATGCCCTCTCCATCTTTGGTGATCATTCCGACGTAATGGCCGCCCGTCAGACCGGCTTTGCCATGCTCTTTGGCGGCACGGTGCAGGAGGCCCATGACTTTGCCCTTATCTCGCAGGTGGCCACCCTGCATGCCCGCATCCCCTTCCTGAACATCTTCGATGGCTTCCGCACCTCGCATGAGATCTCCAAGATCGATGGAATTCCGGATGCCACCATCCGGGCCATGATGCCTGAGGATAAGGTGATGGAGCATAAAAAGCGCTCGCTGGATCCCGACCATCCCGTAATCCGCGGCACCTCCCAAAACCCGGATGTGTTCTTCCAGGCCCGGGAAGCCGCCAACCAGTACTACAATAGAGTGCCCCAGATCGTACAGGGGGTGATGGACGAGTTTGCCAGCTACACCGGCCGGCAGTACCAGCTCTTCGATTACCTGGGCGATCCGGAGGCCGAGCGGGTCATCATCCTGATGGGCTCCGGCGAAGGGGCCGTGCGGGAAACCGTGGAGGCGCTGCGCCAGCAGGGCGAAAAGGTAGGAGTGCTGGTGGTACGGCTGTTCCGGCCCTTCTCCCTCAGCCACTTTATCGACAAGCTGCCCCAAACCGCCAAACGCATTGCGGTGCTGGACCGCACCAAGGAACCCGGCAGCCTTGGCGAGCCCCTCTATCAGGATGTGGTAACGGCCTTTGCCGAAAGCGATCGGGACATGCCTCTGATCATCGGCGGCCGCTATGGCCTCTCCTCTAAGGAGTTTACCCCTGCCATGGTAAAAGCCATCTACGACGAGCTGCTGAAGGGCAAGCCCAAAAACCACTTTACCATTGGCATTGACGATGATGTAACCCACACCAGCCTGGCCTACGACCCCGGCTTCAAGGCCCGAAAATCCACCATCAACTGCCTGTTTTACGGCCTGGGGGCCGATGGTACCGTGGGAGCCAATAAAAACTCCATCAAGATCATTGGCGAAACCACCGATAACTATGTGCAGGGCTACTTTGTGTACGACTCCAAAAAAGCCGGCGCACAAACCGTTTCGCACCTGCGCTTCGGCAAGGAACCCATCTACTCCAGCTACCTGATCGAACGGGCCGATTTTATTGCCTGCCACCAGTTTAGCTTTATTGATAAGTATGATATCCTCAAGAAGATCCGCAAAGGGGGTACCTTCCTGCTGAATGCGCCCTTCTCCAAAGACGAGATCTGGGACCAGCTGCCTCAAAAAGTGCAGCAGCAGATCATCGAAAATGAGCTCGACTTCTATGTAATTGATGCCACCCGCGTGGCACAGCAGGCCCAGCTGGGCAAGCGCACCAATACGGTACTGCAAACCTGTTTCTTTGCCATCTCGGGCGTGCTGCCCAAGGCGGAGGCCATCCAGAAGATCAAGGATGCCATCATCAAATCTTACTCCCACAAAGGGGAGCGGATCGTTAAGATGAACTTTGATGCGGTAGATACGGCCCTGGACAACCTGCAGCAGGTAGACTACCCCCGCCAGACCACCAACAGCCGGGCCTTCAAGCCCATAATGAGCGGCGGCACCGACCCCTTTGTGACCGACGTGCTGGGCAGGATACTGGCCGGCGCCGGCGAAGAGCTGCCCGTAAGCGCCTTCCCGGTAGACGGCACCTTCCCCACCGGCACCTCGCAGTTTGAGAAGCGCGGCATTGCCGACTTTATCCCTGTCTGGGACGATGCCAGCCTCTGTACGCAGTGCAACAAATGCGTGGCCATTTGCCCGCATGCCGCCATCCGGGCCAAAGTGGTGCTGAACGAAGCGCTGGCCGACGCCCCCGCTTCGCTGAAGGCAGCCCCTGCAAAAGGCCGCCCCTTCAATGAAAAAACCGAATCCTACATTCTGCAGATATCGCCCGAGGATTGCACCGGCTGCGACCTCTGCGTGGCGGTCTGTCCGGCCGAAAGCAAGGAGATTGCCGACTTTAAGGCCATTAACATGCACCGCAAGCTGGAAGTAGAGGTGAAGGAAAATGCCAACTGGGACTTCTTTACCACCCTGCCCTACTACAAGCGGGAGGCCCTGCAGACCACCAACATCAAGGGCTCGCAGTTCCTGCAACCGCTCTTTGAGTTCTCCGGCGCCTGCTCGGGCTGTGGCGAAACCCCCTATGTGAAAATGCTTACCCAGCTGTATGGCGATAGCATCCTGATTGCCAACGCCACCGGCTGCTCGTCCATCTACGGCGGCAACCTGCCCACCACCCCCTACACCAAAAACGAAGGGGGTCGGGGTCCGGCCTGGGCCAACTCGCTCTTTGAGGACAATGCCGAGTTTGGCCTGGGCATGAAGCTGGCCCTCTCCAAAAAGCAGGAAATTGCCCAAGACCTCCTGAAAACGCTGGAACCCCTGGTGGGCCCTGCCCTGGTTGAGGCCATCCTAAGCAATGGGGAGGAAAGCGAAGGGCTCAAAAAGCAGAAGCTTACCGACATCCAGATCCTGAACGGCCTGCTGGCCAGCTATCCGCAGGATGCCAATGCCCAGAAGCTGCTGCAGCTGAGCGAGTACCTGCGCAAAAAAGCGGTATGGATCCTGGGTGGCGACGGCTGGGCCTATGATATCGGCTTTGGCGGGGTAGACCACATCATGTCGTCCGGCGAGGATATCAACATCCTGGTGATGGACACCGAGGTCTACTCCAATACCGGCGGGCAGAAATCAAAAGCGACCCCCCTGGGTGCCAGTGCCAAATTTGCGGTAGCCGGCAAGCGCAACAGCAAAAAGAGCCTGGCCCTGCAGGCCATCTCCTACGAGAATGTGTATGTAGCCCAGGTGGCCATTGGCGCCAAAGACCTGCAAACCCTCAAGGCCTTTGAGGAAGCGGCGGCCTATCCCGGCCCCTCGGTGATCATTGCCTACTCCCACTGCGGCGAGCATGGCTATGAGCTCAAGCATGGGGTAGCCCACCAGGAGAAAGCGGTGGAAACCGGTTACTGGCCGCTGTTCCGCTACGACCCTTCCAAGCCAAAAGGCAGCCGCTTTAAGCTGGATTCCAAACCCCCTGTAGCCCCGGTGAGCGACTTCATGTACCAGGAGACCCGCTTTACCCGCGTGGTGAAGGAGGATGCAGAACTGGGCGCCCAACTGCTGCAGCAGGCACAGGAAGAGATTGAAGCAAAATGGGAAAAACTGGAGCTGCTGAAAAACAGCTAAGGCGCCAGCCCCCTGTTGAGCAGCCTAATGAAGCGGGCACCCCCCCTGCAGCATCAGCCGGATGCTGTAGGGGCCAGCCCACCTCATGAGCAGCTGAGCAGCACTATTTTCCCTACCAACTCCATGGCACTCCACCCTTTTACCTGAACAAAGATGGAACCTACCGCCAACCAGCTATTTAGCGAAGCAATCGATAAATTAAATCAAGCCAAGAACGAGTTTTTCAGGCCGCAGGAAGACCTGTCACCCGATGTGATCTGCCAGAATGCCCAGCTTGCCGTAGAGCACTTTCTGCGGGGATACCTGCTGAATGAATCCCTTGATCCGTCTGAGTTTACCACGCTGGAAGAGCTCTTTGATGAATGTGCTTTTATGAACATTCATTTCAACCGCATTGACATTTCGGCCTTCCGCTGCCGCTCAGAGTTGCCCAACAGCCGGGGCTGCGCGGATATTCCCAAGGTCTGCAGCTGCCTTACGGTAGCCAGCCGGCTGGAGTGCCTGATCCGGGAAGAAAACCTGATCACTTAGCGGCTACTGCTATCCTCTCCTTTAGCGCTTCGGTTTCCCGAAGCGCTTTTTTTTATGGGCAAATTCCCGCCATCCCCCCAACTTCAGAATTAGCACAGAATCGGGCCGTAGCTTCAGGAACTAGACCTGTATTTTTTAACTGGCACCACTATGAAATGGCTCCCCTTACTCCTGCTCCTGATTGGCCTCAGCCTGAGCGCCTGCGACAACGAACTGGCCGAAGAAAATGTACCCCAGGTGGTTCGCCAGGGGCTGGCAGCCGACTTTCCCGATGTTCGGGTGCTGGAATGGGAGGAAATTGATCAGTATTACGCCGCCGAATTCAACCTTGACAACATTCCCTATGAAGTGCTGCTGGACCGCACGGGCGCCATCGTCAAATATAAATACGACATCCTGGAAGAGGAGCTGCCCCAGGCCGTACGGGCTAGCCTGGAGCGGGACTATGCCGGCATTCCCCTTGCCGATATAGAGGTGCTGAAGCAGGGGGGCACCACCTACTACCAACTGGCCTTTGATGGGAAGGGGCGGGATTACTGGCTGGTCTTTTCGGCAGACGGCCAAAAGCTGGACGAGCCCGCCTATATGAAATAGCTCCTCTTACCCCATATTTTTTACAATGAAGAACAGCGCTACCCCCCACAATACATCCAACTCCCCCTCAATCCGGCCTGCACCCTCCGCTAACGGACAGGCCCGCAGGGCCCAGGCAGCCCCCTCCGCCAGCCAGGATAAAAAGGCAGCTGCGGATGCAGCCAGTCCTAAACAGAGCCGCTGGCCCCTGCTGCTGACCGTTCTGCTGATAGGGGGCGGTATAGCGGCCTACTTCTTTATCCCGTCCTTTCAGCAAAGCCTGCAGGAGGGCTGGCAGGTACTTGGCAGCGGCGAGGAAGAGAAAATCTCTGAATGGGTGAGCCAGTTTGGCGCCTGGGGTCCGCTTTTTATCATACTGGCCATGGTGGCGCAAATGTTTCTGCTGGTGGTAAATGTAGTGGCGCTGATGCTGGTAGCCATTCTGGCCTATGGTCCCTTCTGGGGCTCCGCGCTGGCCATTGCAGCGGTGCTGGTTGCCTCTACCATTGGCTGGGCGCTGGGCAGAAGCCTGGGCGAGGCCGGCGTGGTGCGGCTCATCGGGCAGAAAGCCGAAAAAAAGGTGAGCCATTTTATGGACCGCTGGGGCGTCTGGGCCATCATTATTGCCCGTGTTTCCCCTTTTCTCTCCAATGATGCGGTAAGCTTTGTGGCCGGGTTGGCCCGCATGTCGTATCTCAAATTCATAGGCGCCACCCTGGCGGGCATTACCCCTCTGACCATCCTGCTGGCCTGGCTGGGCGAGAACAACGAACGGCTCAAAACCGGTCTTATCTGGGTATCGGCCATCAGCATAGCAGCGCTGCTGGGCTACATGCTCTACAGTAGGCTAAAAAGGGGAAAGGCAAATCCGCTACCTCCACTACAGGGGACTAAGCCAGCGTATAGCCGGGCAGCCCCCTGTAGTACGGCAAATGGCCAAAAATCTGCCCTGCACACCACCCTTTCCCCCAAAAAACGGTTATAGGCTGTAGCGCCTTCTGAGCAAAAGCATATGAAAATTCTGGTGATTGAAGATGAACAGGCCCTGCGGGAATCCATCTGTACCTACCTGCAGCAGGGGGGCTATGTGTGCGAATGGGCCGATGCGTATGGGGAGGCCAAAACCAAGATCGCCTTCTACACCTATGCCTGCGTGCTGGTAGATCTGGGCCTGCCCGGCGGCAATGGCCTGGACCTGGTGCGCCAGCTAAAAGAAAAAAGTGCAGAGACCGGTATTATCATCATTTCAGCACGCGATGCGCTTGACGATAAGATCAGCGGCCTGGAGCTGGGGGCAGATGATTACCTGACCAAACCCTTTCACCTCTCGGAGCTGAACGCCCGCCTCAAATCCGTTATCCGCAGGCGGAGCTTTCAGGGCATGAAGGTGATCGAGATCAATTCGCTGAAGGTTTATCCCGATGCCGCCGAAGCCTCCATAGGCGAAACCAAACTGGCGCTTACCAAGAAAGAATACGACCTGCTGCTCTACTTCATCTCCAACAAAAACAGGGTGCTCACCAAAGATTCCATCGCCGAGCACCTCTGGGGCGACCATGCCGAATTTCTGGACTCGCTTGATTTTGTCTATACCCACATCAAAAACCTACGCCGCAAGCTGCTGGAAGGGGGTGGCGAAGACTACATCCAGACAGTATACGGGCTGGGCTATAAATTCAACTGCTGATGCGGGTACTCACCAAAACCAGCTACTACTACCTGCTGCTCTCTGCCGTGGTGTTTCTGCTGGGAGGCATCAATTTTTACTGGATCATGCAGCAGGAAATTTACGATGAGGTAGATGACCAGCTCTTCACCGACAAAGAAAACATCCTTGCCTTTATCCGGCAAAACAACCGCCTGCCCAGCGTTACCTCTGGCATCTCGGAGGCCATTCTGGTAAAGGAGGCAAACCCCGCCAGCCCCACCCTGGAAAAGCTGGCCGATACGCTGATCTACAGCAGCTACGACGAGGAGTATGTATACTTTCGCCGCCTTACCTTTACCGCCTACCAGGATGGCCGGCCCTATGAGTACACCATTCTGAAGTCGCTCACCGATTTTGAGGATCTGTTTGAAAGCACCATGCTGGCCATGGGGGTAATCTTTGTGCTGCTGCTGGTGGGGCTGGTCTTTATCAACTACTACATCAACAAATTTATCTGGCGGCACTTTTACGATACCCTCAGCAAAATAAAGCGCTACAGCCTGGCCAAAGACCCGCCCCTGCAGCTTACCCCTACCAGTACCCGGGAGTTTCAGGAGCTTAATGCCGTGCTGGAAGCCATGACCCACAAGATGCACCGGGATTACCTGAACCTGAAGGAATTTACCGAAAACGCCTCGCACGAAATACAGACCCCCCTGGCCATTGTCAACAACAAGCTGGAGCTGATCATGCAGTCCGATGCCCTCAGCCAACAGCAGGCCCAGCTGCTGCAGGAACTCTATGCGCCCATCAACCGCCTGGGGCGGCTCAATAAGACCCTTATTCTGCTCACCCGCATTGAGAATCAGGAATTCAGCGAGCAGGAAGAGCTGCCCCTCCATAGCCTGGTGAAGGAGCAGCTGGAGCAGCTGCAGGAAATGATCGGCATGCGGGAGCTTGTGGTAGAGCCCCCCCTGCTGGAGCCGGTATACAGGCGCATGAACCGGGGCCTGGCCGAGATCCTGATCTCGAACCTGCTGGTGAATGCCATTCGCCACAACCATACCGGCGGCAGCATTTCCATTAGCCTTACCCCCCGCCAGCTCTGCATCAAAAATACCGGCGAGGCCTATGCCGGCGCCACCACCGAGCAGTACTTTACCCGCTTTACCAGCGGCCACCAGGCCCCCGAGTCCCTTGGCATTGGCCTGGCACTGGTCAAAAAGATCTGTGAGCACTATGCCCTTGTCCCAAGCTATACCTATAGCGAGGGGCAGCACATTCTCTGCATTTATTTTCCGCCAACGGCCGGCTAACTGCCTCATCTCCAGATTTCCTACAGATTGGGGAAGTATACTTGTATTGGAACTTACCCATACTACCTATGAAAACGAAGATGATATATACTGCCCTGGCTGGCATCCTCTCCCTGACTGCCTGTGAGGGCAACTGGTGGGGACAGCCCACCATACCTGATGCCGTAGAGCAGCAGTTTGTACAGCTATACCCCACCGCCGAGCGGGTAGAGTGGGAGCTGGAGGGCGATACCTACCAAGTAGAATTTGAGCTTAGCAGCTGGGAACGCACTGCCCACTTTAGCGTCGATGGCCGGCTGCTGCGCTACAGCGAAGAGATAGACGACCGCTACCTGCCTCCTGCTGCCCTGGCGCTGCTGCAAAGCCGCTATACGCAGTACAAAATAGACGAGGTTGCACGTGTGCAGCAGGATCAGCAAACCTATTACGAGGTAGAACTGGAAGATAAAGATGATTTGCTGTTGCTCTTTGATGAGCAGGGGAAGTTACTGGAACAGCAGGCTGCTGCCAACGGCCCCACATCGCAGCTGGAGCAGGCCTCGCTCCTTAGCAGACACGCACCTGCTACCGAAGGACCTTCTACCCTTACCGCCCCTCAAAGCAGCTGGGAGCTGCCCGCTGAGCTGCGGGAAATATCCGGCATGGCCTTTCTGGATGAGGGGGTGCTGGCCTGTGTGCAGGATGAGGAGGGAATTATTTACCTCTACGACCTCAGCAAAAAAGCCATTACCCGAACCATCCCCTTTGCCGAAGAGGGCGATTACGAGGGACTTGTCGTAGTAGACAACACAGCCTTTGTACTGCGCAGCGATGGCGCCCTCTTTGAAGTTAGCCCCCTGCGCCAGGGCAAGCCCACCACCACCCTGCACCCCTCGGTACTGGCCAAAAGCCAGGATACCGAAGGCCTGGCCTACGATAAGGCCAACCAGCGCCTGCTTATTGCCCCCAAGGGCTACGACAAGAAGCTGGGCAATTACAAGGGCCTTTATGCCTTTTCGCTGGCCGATAAAAAGATGCAGCCCAAGCCGGTGATCACCATCCCGCTGGATCAGGAAAAACTGGCGGGCAGCAGCAAGAAGGACCCTTACGATGTGCTGCAGCCTTCTTCCCTGGAAATAAACGAAACCAACGGAACACTCTACCTGCTGGATGCCAAAAACCACCTGCTGCTGACCCTTGACCCCCAGGGGCAGATCCGGCAACTGATCTCCCTGGATAAGGGGCAGCTGCGCCAGCCCGAGGCCTTTGCCTTTAGCCCGGATGGGGCGCTCTACATCTCCAGTGAAGGGGGTAAAAAAGGCAAAGGGGTACTGCTGAAGTATACCTCCGGCTATTAAGCATCAAAACAGATAAGCGCCCTATAGCTCAGGCAGCAAACAAAAAGAGCAGCTACCGCTTTCGCTGGTGCGAGCTTGTAGCACCAGCCCGTTAGCAGCTTTTCATACGAACCTGCCGCCGCAGCGTATCCTGCTAATCCCTGATTCAGCTTAGGCAGACAGTACCTCTTTTTCCTGCATGATCTCGGAAAAGAGGCGGTAGGAGCGCAGCCGGTCGGCATGATCGTAGATGTGGGAGACCACCATCAGCTCATTTACCCGCGTTTCCTGCAGAAAGTCGGCCGTCTGTTGCGCTACGGTTTTTTTGCTGCCGATAAAGGCATATTTGAGCATGCGCTGAAAGGCTGGTTCCTGCAGCAGGGCCCGCAGCTCGGCACTCAGCTCCGCAGGGGGTTGCATGTAGTCGATCTTGTTGGTGAGCACCCCCAGCATCATTTTTACCAGCGAGCTGGAGATCCGCTCTGCCTCGGCATCGGTATCGGCCGCTATCACATTGATGCAGGCAATGCTGTAGGGCTCCTGTAGCTGCTCCGAGGGCTGAAAATTGGCATAATAGATCGACAGGGCCTCAAAGAGCTGCGCCGGAGCAAAGTGGCTGGCAAAGGCATAGGGCAAGCCCTTTTTGGCCGCCAGCCAGGCGCTGTCGGTGCTGGAGCCCAGGATGTAAAGGGGTACCTCCACCCCTTCGGCCACATGGGCCCGCACCCGGGCGCTGCGGTTGGCAGGTGAAAAATACTGCTGGATCTGCCCCACCTCCTCGGGAAAATTGTAAACCGCCTGCATGCGGTCCGGGCGGATGGCATGCGCCGTCAGCTGGTCAGTACCGGGCGCCCGGCCCAGGCCCAGGTCGATGCGGCCGGGATAGAGCTGCCCCAGGGTGCCAAACTGCTCGGCTACGATCAGAGGTGCATGGTTGGGCAGCATAATGCCCCCGGAGCCTACCCGGATGCGGCTGGTGCCACCGGCAATATGGCCCATGAGCACCGAGGTGGCCGAGCTGGCAATGCTGAGCATGTTGTGATGCTCGGCCAGCCAAAAGCGGGTATAGCCCCATGCCTCAGCCTTGCGGGCCAGGTCCAGGCTGTTTTTAAAGGTATCGGCAGGGCTGCTGCCGGCCGATACGGTGGCCAGTTCCAGCAGGGAGTAGGGTATGGAAGTATTTATTGTTGACATGTACAATGGATCTGAAAGGAGAACACCGGCAGTGCCGGAAACATTCGGCCGCCGCAGGGCAGGCTGTTGTGCAGCAGCGCACCCGAAAGCATAGCCCACTGGCGACCAGCGCTCTATCCATCTAGCCGAAAAACCAATTTCTGCAACAATGGGTACAGCACAAAAGTAACAAAGTCAGCTGCGGGATTTTTTTAATCTAATTTTAATTTTTATTACAACTTAAGCCCTTCCCGCTGCGTATTAGGGGTAGTCCAGCAAGACTATCCCTGCCTGGCCAGCAGCCATCACCCACCTTTGCTACAGCCACAGAAGGCAGGAGCGGATGCCGGCAGGGCCCTGGGCGACATGCTTAGCCGCCTCTGGAAGATTCTCTTAAGTTGTTGAGCACCTACAGGACCAGCCCCTTACCATGACCTTTGATGCGAATTCATTTAAAATTGTGTATGGCGCCAATCAGGAAGAGATTGAAATCCAGGTAGAAAAGTTATTACCGGAGGGCTATGTGCTGCATGGCGCCATAGTAGCCCAGCCAAATGCACAGTTCAGCAAGGAAAGCGCTGCATCTCAGAGCCCTTACCTCTATTACCAGATCCTGGCCCGGCAGAAGCAGACCCCTTCTCCGCCCCAGACACAGCAAGCGCCGGCAGAAGAAGTATGAGCAGTCCGGACAATAAAACCGGCAGCCTTCAGTATATATAATGTGCGTTAGTAGCTGACCCCTGCTATTTTTTTGTGGTCAGAAGGCGCTGCTTACCCGCAGGTGCATCCCCTTCCTCAGGCGGCTACTGTTTTTTTTGGGTTGGACGTAGTAAATTTTTATGCCTGTATTTGAGCCGAACACTATTTTTGCCGGGAGATATCGCTTAGAGCACCTGTTGGGTGAAGGTGGATTCTCGGAGGTCTGGAAAGCCAGCGACCTGATGGCCCATGAGGCAACAGTAGCCCTGAAGATCTACGCGCCTCAGCAGGGGCTGGATGAATGGGGTCTTCAACAGTTTAGAAACGAATTCGCCCTTACCCACAACCTCTCCCATCCGCACCTGCTAAAGGTAAACCATTTTGATGTGGCCGATGGGTCACCCTATCTGCTGATGACCTACTGCCCCTACGGATCGCTGGGGGAAGGATTGCGCAAGGGAGAAACCTACAGCGAGCGGCAGGTAGCGCTGGTCATGAGCCAGATCGGGTCGGCCCTGGAAGAAATTCACCGGCAGCAGCCCTCCATCATCCATCAGGACATCAAGCCCGACAATATTCTGCTGCTGCAGCCGGACCTGTTCATGCTGGCCGATTTTGGCATCAGCAGCCGCCTTCGCACCACCCTTACCCACACGGCAGCTTCTCTGCAGGCCATAACCGTTGCCTATGCCCCACCCGAGCGTTTCGATCGGCACCCAGCCGCCGATGCCGCCAGCGACATCTTTTCGCTGGGCGTAAGCCTGTATGAGATGTGCACCGGTACCGTACCCTGGGAAGGGGCGGGAGGCCAGTGCCTGCTAAAGGGCGCGCGCATCCCCGCCCTGCCCCCTGCCTACTCCCCTGCCTTAAGTGCCATTCTGGAAGCCTGCATGGCAGCCGATCCCAGCAACAGGCCCAGCGCCAGCGCTATTTGCAAGCTGGGCAGCCAGTATCTTGAAACAGGTAGCTGGCCCGGAGCAGGAAAGAAAAACCGCATACGCCCCCTGAGCAAGACGCTGGTTTCAGGCCTGGCCACTGCGGCGGTGGCCCTGGTGGCTACCGCAGGTGTGGCTTTGTATGAGCTGGAGCCTGCAGGAGCCTCCCCCACGCCTGGTCAGGAAGAGTCCCTGGCTGGAAACCCAGCTGGAAGCGCTCATGACAGCCGCATACAGGAGCCTGGGAAGTCGGTTAGCCTGGAACCAATCACCCCCCCTATCGCCAGCAGCAGCCCAGCAAAAAAAGGGGTGCAGCCCCCTGGCCGGCATCAGGAGCCTGCCCGGCAGCAAGCCAGCCGGTCTTCTGCACAGCCCGGCAGCACCCGCTTTGCCGAAAAGCCCTTGCTGGTTCCCAAAGAGATGAGCGGCAACACCGGCACAGCAGCTGGCGGAGCGCCTTCAGCCGCAGCCGCCCGCCCGGCAGCCACAACGCCTGCCACAGGCCCTGCAAAAAAGCCAGACCGGATAGCGAGAAGCCCACAAAGCAGCAAAAGCAGCACAACTGCTACCAGCCGTCCCGCTACCTCCAACACAACCATTTCCAAAAAGAAAAAGCCCCTGTTTCAGCTTCGGCCAAAATCTAGCTCAGCCCCCAGGAAGAACCCCCATCACAAACGGGTGAAAAAGCTAAAGCGGCGCTTCTCCTAAGGGACTATTTTGCGCCGGCCAGAAGGTAGCCAAGGCAGGCAGTGTATACCAGCAAAGAGATTTTGATCAGGATTTTGCCCGTTTCAGGGCCCGCTCCAGCTCCTCTTCATGGGTAAGATCGAGCCGCAGAGGGGTGAGCGATACCCAGCCGTTTTCTACTGCCCACCGATCGGTATTTTCTTCCGTAATCTCTACCGGCACCACCGTAAACCAGTAATGCTGCCGCCCCATGGGGTCGGTGCCGGGCACTACCTTGCCATCGTAATGGCGCAGCGACTGCCGCACCCAGCGAAGCCCCTTTGCATTGCGGGGAATATTCACATTGATCAGGGAAAGATCCTTTTGGGGCAGCAATAGCTCCAGGCATTCCCGCACATGGGGTTTGATGGCGCTAAAGTCGGGCTCCTCCCGGCTTACGGGCGTACTAAAGGCAATGCCCCTGAAGCCAAAGAGCACGGCCTGCTTGGCAGCAGCCAGGGTGCCCGAATGCCAGGCAGAATTGCCCAGGTTGGTGCCCAGGTTAATGCCCGACAGCACAATATCTACCTGCTGCTCCCAATGAAAAAGCCCCAGCGCCACACAATCGGCCGGGGTGCCATTGACCCGGTACGCTTCAAAATCGCCTATGGCCGTAGGGCGATAGCGCAGGGGGGTATGGGCCGATATGGCATGGCCCATGGACGATTGTTCCACATCGGGGGCTACAATGCGCACCTGTCCGAACTCCCGGGCTACCTCCGCCAGGGCCAGCAGGCCCGGGCTGTAGATCCCATCATCATTTGCAATCAATATTCGCATAGCATTTCGTTTAATTGGCTCAGCTCCTGTAGCGATAACCTGACTGCTCCGGTTTCGTTTATCTCATTGCTCCCCATTCCCTAGTCAGCTGCGCATGGCCATCCCCATAACCCTTGTTCACAATCCCGAAGCGGGCTTTGATCAGTAACCCCGCTCAACAACTTCTGGCTGCTCTGGAAGAGAAAGGCTTTCAGGCGCACTATTGTAATTACAAGACCGACGATTACGAGGCGCAGCTGCAGGATCCGGGCCAGCTGGTGGTGATTGCAGGCGGAGACGGCACCCTTCTGAAAGTGAGCAGGCATTTGGTAGGCAAGGGGGTACCCCTGGCCTTTTTACCCCTGGGCACTGCCAATAATATTGCCACCCAGCTGGGTATCAGCGGGCCGCCCGCAGTACTCATCCGGCACTGGGACCTCTCCCGCCGCAAAGCCCTGGATGTAGGGCTAATGGAAAAGCCCGGCGCACAGGACTATTTCCTGGAATCGGCCGGCTTTGGACTGCTTCCTCACCTGGGCGCAGAACACTCCAAAGATACATCCGGCACCCGCACACAGGAAGCCGAGCTGCAGGCTGCCCGCCAGCAGCTGCTGAAACTGCTGCGTACCCAACAGGCCGATACCGCCAGGCTAGTGCTTGACGGGTACCCGCTGGAGGGGCGCTACCTGCTGGTACAGGTCATGAACATGGGCTATACCGGCCCCCGCCTTGCGCTGGCACCGGGTGCCGATGCCAGCGATGGCCTGCTGGATGTGGTGCTGGTGCGGGAAGAAGAACGCCAGCTGCTGCAGCAGTACCTCTCCGCCATTCAGAAGGGCGATCTGCCCCGCGGCTCCCTGCCCGTACACCGAGCCAAAAGCCTGAGCATACGCTGGAGCGGCCGCCACCATTATGATGGCATTGAGATGCACGATAGCCCCTCTGCGCTTACGATCCAGTTCAGTCTTATTCCCAAGGGGCTGGAGGTGCTGAGCAGTTGACTCCGCATAGCGGCCGCTTTCGGCAAAGTTTTAGCTTCTCCTCATCACCAGACCATAGAAAGGTATCCGCCACGTCCACCAGCCAGTGCAGCCCGGGAAATAGCGGAACAGTTTATCGATTTTCAGCCCAATCTTTCCGATATTGACGCTAGCGGGATCTGCCCGGCACGATTTTTCCCCACCAAGCCCCTCTTTTTTATGGACGAGATCAAAAAAGAAAACATCAGGCAGGAGGTATTTGACCTCTATGATGACTATGCCCACAACCAGATAGACCGGCGGGAATTTCTGGAAAAACTATCGGCCTATGCCGTAGGCGGCCTTACAGTTGCCTCGCTCATGAGCTTTGTAATGCCCAACTATACGGGTACGCTGCAGATCTCTACGGATGATCCGCGGCTGAGCACTTCTTATATCTCCTACCCCTCCCCAAAAGGGGGTGGCACCATCAAAGGCCTTTTATCAAAACCGGCAAACGCAACTGGAAAGCTGGGCGGCATTGTGGTGGTACATGAAAACCGCGGCTTGAACCCCTATATAGAGGATGTAGGCCGCCGGGCTGCCCTGGCCGGCTTTATCTCCCTTGCTCCGGATGCCCTTACCCCCCTGGGCGGTTACCCCGGAAATGACGACGAGGGCCGGGCCCTGCAAAGCAAGCGGGACCGACATGAAATGCTGGAAGATTTTATCGCCGCCTATGCGCATTTAAAGGCACATCCCGACTGCAACGGAAAGGTGGGCGTGGTGGGCTTTTGTTTTGGCGGCTGGATCTCCAACATGATGGCCGTGCGCCTGCCGGAACTGGCCGCAGCCGTACCCTTTTATGGGGGGCAACCCGCTGCAGAAGACGTGCCTGCCATACAGGCGCCGCTGCTGCTACACTATGCCGAGCTGGATGGGCGTGTAAACGAGGGGTGGCCGGCTTATGAAGCTGCCCTGAAGGCAAACAACAAGGCCTATACCGCCCATATGTACCCCGGGGTAAACCATGGCTTCCATAATGACAGCACCCCGCGCTACGACAAAGCGGCTGCCGAGCTCGCCTGGCAACGCACCATTGATTTTTTCAGGCAGCACCTGAGCTGACCACCCAGGGCAGGCTTAGGGCTGTGTGGCATGTGCTCCCTTAAAGAGCTTTTTTCAAAAGTGTTACCCCCTTATCAATGAAAAATCCCAGCACCAGACCCCCTATGGCCGAAACAACAACCTTGGCCAGCCAGCCCAGCGCCGGCCACTCGGCCAGGGAATGCCCTATATCATCCAGCGCATGGCTGGTGTAGGGAATGCCATGGGCAATGATTTCGGCACCTACCCAAAGCATGGCAGCCGTTCCCACATAGCCAAGAATTTTCAGAAAATGGGGCATAAACTTCACAATGCCTTCCCCCAGCTTTCTAAGCTGCGGACGTTGGCTCCTTTTGGCCAGGTGCACCCCAAAATCATCGGCTTTTACAATCAGCCCTACAAACCCATATACTGCCAGTGTGATAAAAAGCGCTACACAGATCATCACCACAATCTGGGTAAGCAGGGCATCTTCCGCTACGGTGGCATACGCAATGGCCATAATTTCCGCAGACAGGATCAGATCTGTGCGCACTGCGCCTGTCACCCGCTCCTTTTCCAGCTCCTCAGGGGTGATCACTTTTACTGCTGCCTGCTGGCTATCAGGGTTTTCAGCATGTGACGTGCTGAACATGGAGTGGACCTTTTCATAGCCCTCATAGCATAAAAAGGCGCCGCCCAGCATTAATATGGGCGGAATTGCCCAGGGAGCAAAGAATCCCAGCAGCAGGGCCGCCGGGCTGAGCAGGACTAGTTTGTTGAACAGGGATTTTTTTGCGATCTGAAAAATAATGGACAGCTCCCTTGAGGGATCCAGGCCTACCACATATTTGGGCGTAACTGCCGTATCGTCTATCACAATTCCCGATACTTTGCCCGTTGTTTTTGCCACCTGCGTGGGTACATCGTCCAGGCTAGCCGCACTTACTTTCACCAGGGCAGCTACATCATCCAATAAGGCCAGAAGTCCAGAAGCCATAAACCGTGTATAGAGATAAAAAAACCAATACTTGTTGCTCCCTTCCAAAAGCCAGATAGCCGGGAGCCTGGGCTGCTGTGGGCGAGCCTCGCAAAATAATGATTATCTGCACAAGTTGGCTGGTGCAGGGGGCTCCCTGCTGATAATTCCGGCACTTTTTCCGCATCCCCTTCCCCTGGAGCGGCAGCACGCTATCCTGGTTGAAGGAATTACCTGGCCTGCTTAGTCAATGATACTGGGCGGCTCCTCGGCTATCCCCGCCTGCTGTACCTTCCGGATATTATCGTCCAGGTTCAGGTCAATGAGCAGGTAGCGGGGGTCAAGCCCGGCACGGACAGGCTTGGCCGGCACGGTCAGGACAAGGGTTTGCTCCCCCGAGCGGATGCGGTGCTTCTGCAGGTAGAGGGGGGTGCCGGAAGCCTCGCCCGATCCGAAAACACCCACTTCTACCCAGTCATTCATGGGTACGCCAGTCTCAGCACCGGTGCTGTCGACCAGCACTTTATGGGCCTGCAGGCGCAGGTGAACCTGCCAGCTGCCGGACTCAAGCTGCTGCACCTCCGCCTGGCTGGTCTTTAGCTGCCAGTAGAGGTTTTTCTCAAAATAATCTTCCAGCAGGTTCTGGAGCGAGTCTGGGGTAGCGGCCTGCAGCTCCCGGTAAAGATCGAGTGAGGTGGCAAAAGGGGGAGTGCCCGAACCGTATTGTGCAATCAACCGCCGGAGTGCTGCATGTACCGGCGCTTTGCCCATGTATTCGGTAAGGGCATGCAGGGCAAGGGGTCCTTTGCGATACCCTATGAAGGCATCGGCCGCCTGCAGCAGCGGAGCTGTGGCGCGGGAGCGGGGCACTTCATATGATTTTCGCCACATGCTCAGCAGTTTTTCGGCATGGGCCTCGCCATATTCTTCTTCCACAAGTTGCAGGGCGGAGTAGTTGGCAAGGGTTTCAGACACGACTATACCCCCTGCCACCTGTGCAGGCAGCAGCTGTGCCGCACCCCACCACTGGTGTGCAACTTCGTGCGCTATGGGAAAATAGATGAGGTCCAGCGCCCAGGGGTTGTCCTTCAGGTTGGAGAAGGTAAACGACTCGCCATAATCAATGGTAGTAGGCTCGGCGTTCAGTTCTCCTGCATAGCCCGAGCGCTCAACAAGGGTCAGGTGGCGATAGGGGTAGGGCCCGAACATCCGGCTAAAGTAGGTAAGGGAAGCCTGCGCACTGGTTGCCATCCGGGCAATGTGCTCGGCATGCCCCGGGTGGTAATAGAGGCGGATATCCACCAGCTGCCCCGACGCAGGATCTTTCCACTGCACCTCATGGGTAGCATAAGCTGCGGAGAAAAAGGAGTAGGTATTGCGGATGGGCGCGCTGGTAGCATAGTGAAAGAAGCGGCCGCCCCCCTTCGGTCCAGTGCCGCAGCAGCTGGCCCGGGCCCACCGCCAGCTGACCTTCTTCAGTGCTCACCACCGCTTCAAAATCAATCAGCTCCTGGCCGGGCATGATCTGCCATGTCCGGGTGCTGTCGTAGAGAGAGGGCATACTCCAGGGCCCCAGTCCGTATTGCTGGCGCTGCCCGTTATCCCGGAGCTCGCGCTGCGGCTGATAGCCTATGCCCGGCAACCACTCGTAATTGATGAGGTAGCTGCCATTTTGGATCACCGAAGCCCTAATTCCGCTATGCGAAAAGCCCTGTGCCTGGTACTGGACCCGGAAGCTGAGGCGCAGGGAATCGCCCGGCTGTAGCGGCCTCTCCAGCCTGTAGAGGTTGTGGCCCAGCACCCTGTCTTCCAGCAGGGGGGTAAAGGGCCTGTCAAGATGCAGGTCAGAGGTTATGACCCCCTCAGCCGTAGCCAGGTGCAGGGTGTCAATCGCCTGCCCGCTCTCATTTACCAGCAGGTAGGTAGCCTGCACATCGGCTTTCCGCTGGCTGGGATGCAGATCAAGCTGCAGGCTGACGGCCCGTAGCAGGGGTTGCGGCAGGTGCTTATACCGTCCATACTGCAGCTCGTAGCGGGCGTTGCGTTCTGTGCGCTCAGCAGCTGTTGTATAGGCATTCAGCACATTGGTGTTGTAATAGATATAGCCGCCAGTAAGCCCTATACCCCCTAAAGCTACAGCCGCCACTGCAAGTGTGAAGCGGCTAAGGCGCTGGCGGGCTAGCTGCAGGCGCATGCGGAGGCTGGGCGTTGCACTACGCATCCACAAGAGACGCCCCCCAACGGCCAGCAATAGCGCCCAGGCCAGCCAGTAGCCCTTAAACCAGAGCCAGGGACCCAGATGGGGATCAAAGCCGCGCATGTCCGTATAGGACCAGCCCGGATCAGAGGCATAGATCAACAGCTTATGCTCAAGGCCAATCTTTGCCGGAAACACCAGCACCAGGTAGATCAGCAGCATTGCCCCATGGCCCAGGTACTTCTGGTTCACCAGCACATGCACCACCAGGGCCAGCAGGGCAAACAGCAGGTACTCCACTAGCTGAAAGCCAAAAAGCGCCTGCAGCAGCACCCCCGGCTGCAGCTGCTGATACCCCATGCTGAGCGGAATGAGCAGGCCGGCCAGCAGCAAAAAGCCAAGCCAAACCAGTACAATCCCCGCAAGCCCGCAAAACTTGCCCAGCAACAGGCTCCACTCCGATACCGGCGCTGTATCGGACAGGCTGTGCATGCCCCAGTCCCGCTCCCGCCAGACCAGCTCCCCGGCATAAAAGACAATCAGGACCGGGATGATAAGGAGCGGCGTTTGACTATCCCTCAGGGGAGCAGTAAGCATTCCCAGCAGGTTCATGACGGTGGGATACTGCGGCCCCCCCCTGAACTCCAGGTACTCCACGGCAAATAGGATCATCTGCGCCGTTAAGAGGCCCACGATGAGGAGTCCACCCCTGCTTTTGGCAATCATTCGAAAGGATGAGCCCGCAATGGCTGCTGTCTGCCGCAGCCCAGTGGCCAGCCCGAAGGAAGGGGTGAGCGGAGGAACCAGGAGGGCAGCTCCTTCCCTGGTATTGACCGGGACTGCCAGGGGGCTAGGCCCATTTTTTCGGAAGCGGATCCTGCTCCACCAGGGACTGGAAACCGCATGAACAAATTGGAAACGGAGGTAGGCAACGGCAAGGGCGCCCACCGCCAGACTAAGCCAAATCAGACGGTTCCAGAGAAATGAGCCCTCCAGCTCCAGGAGGCGGTTATTCTTTTCATAGCTCGTCCACGTATCCAGCCCGCCAATAAGGGTGATTCCCAGGGGATCGATCAGCTTTACCAGTTCCCAATTACCGCTGAGCTTGCCGGCCAGCGTACCCATGATGGGGAACGCAACGGGAAAGAGCAGAATGCTGGCAATGTAGGCCACAATAGCGTTGCGCTCCAGTACGGCAGCAGAAAACTGCCAGGCCGTACCAATGAAGGCCAGCGGCAGGGACAGGTAGCCGTAGGTGGTTAGCACCGCCTCGGGCCTGAAGGGGCCAAGCAATGCGGGATCGACCGACCTGAGGGTAAAGCTGGCGTAAAAGCTAAGGGGAATGGCCAGGTGCAGGAGCGCATTCAGCAGGAAGGCCGCTGCAAAGCGACCGCCCAGGTAAGCTGCTTTGTGCACAGGGGCTGTGTAGGTAAGGGCGTGCATGCGGGTGTGCACATCCCGTGCCGCCGCATGGCCGGCAATGGCCCCTGCCGTCAGCAGCCAGAGTACGCTGGTAAATACGGTTACAAAGATCAGGAAAGAGGGAGCATTTAGAAAAACGCTGCTATCGGAGGGATTGCCAATGGCTGAGAAGAAGAGCGGAAACAGAAGAGCTAAACCCAGATAGATCCAGGTAGCCCCCTGGCGTAGCTGGTAGGCCAGTTCAAATCGAATGATTGTCCAGAATTTCATGGGCTACTCCTTTTTTTGTTGGCTTAGGCGCTTAGCGGCTGCCGGTGCCTGCGCCTGCTCAGGTACTACCGGCTGCACATTGTCTTCCCGCTTTGGATCGATCAGCAGGTTGTAGGGGTCCAGACCGGCACGCGCGGGTTGCTCAGGCAGGCTTAGGGTAAGAGTCTGCCGGCCGGTATGGATCCGATGTTTCTGCCGGTAGAGCGGCGCCTGTGCGGCACCCCCTTTCTGAGAGGCAAAGAGGGCCAGGTCTACCCAATCCATCATGGGTACCTCGCGTTCTACCCCTGCGCTGTCAAACACCAGCTTGCGGGCCTGTACCTCCAGCCTAACCTGCCAGTTGCCCTCGGGTGTGGGGCTTGCCGTGGCCTGCTCCACCTTGAGCTCCCAATGGGTATTTACCTCAAAAAGATCATGCAGCAGGTACTGCAGCGAATCGGGTGTTTCGGCCTGCAGCCCGGCATACAGATCAAGCGTAGTGGCCAGGGGGGCGGCCGGTGCCTGGTACTTTTCCAGCAGGCGCCGCAGGGCCCTGTTTACCTGCGCCTCACCGATGTACTCGCTTAAGGCATAGAGGGCAAAAGGACCCCTGCGGTAGGACATGTAGGGATCCAGGCCCCGCAGCAGGGGTTCGCCCCGGCGGATCTCCTTCCGGTAGGGTTGGTGCATCCAGCTCAGAAATCGCCTGAAATGCGCCTCCCCTTTTGCGGTTTCCACCACCTTCATGGCATAGTACCAGGCCAGGCTTTCGGACATCACCGGGGCCCCTTCTACGGGAGCATAGGGCACGGTCCACTGGTGCGCCAGTTCATGCGCCACTACTGCAAATGGCACATCCGGAGTTTCTTCGTCTCCCATGGGCTGCCAGAGGGAAAAGCCCTCGGCATAGGTGATCATGCTGGCATCGGCATGCATGCCCGTACCCCTGCCCGGGCGCTCTACAAAGGTTAAAAAGCTGTAGGGATACGGACCGAAGTGACGGGTATAATAGGTAAGAGAAGCATGTATGCTCTCCAGCATGCGCTCAAGCTGTGCCGTGCGCCCTGGCTGGTGGTAAAGACGAATGGTGATGGTTTGCCCGCTTCTGTCGGGGTTTGTCCACAGTGCTTCCTGCACGGCATAGCGGGCAGAAAAAAAGGCCCATTCGCCCCCAAGGGGGGCATCGGTACGGTAGTGAAAAAAGCGGCGTCCCCCTTTGGTCCAGCTACCCAGCAGCGCTCCCGGCGCTACCGCTACCTGTTCTGCGCTGGTACTCACTACGGCTTCAAAGGCGATGCCGCCTCCGCGCCTTTCCCGGGCCTTCTCATCATACAGAGAGGCAATGATGGGGCGCGGGGGCAGGCCATGCGCCCGCCGGTCAGGGGCATTGAGCAGTTCCCTACCGGACTGATAGCCAATGGCCGGCAGCCAGCTGTTGGTAAAATAGGTGCCGTTGGCTGCCAGGGAGGGATCAATGCCGCTTTCGCTAAAGCCATTTGCTTTTTTTAGCAGCTGAAAATGCAGCTGTAGCGAGTCCCCGGGCTGCAGGGGGGTCTCTAGCCTGTAGATGCGGTAGTGGAGCTGCTCATCGGCAAGCAGCTGGCTGGCCGGGCGGTCAAACGCCAGGGCGCGGGTCTCAACAGCCCCTGCAGTGGCCACATGAATGGAATCAATCGGCTCCGGGCTGCTGTTGAGCAGGCGGTACGTACCCCGGATCTCCGCCCTACGCTCGTCGGGGTAAATGGCTACCTGGAGACGGGCGGCGCTCAGACGGGGTTGGGCGCTGGCGGCAAAGCGGCCGTACCGCTGCTCATAAGCGGCCTGCCGGGCTTTCTTTTCGGAGGTGGTGAGGTACTCGTTTCGCACATTGGTGGTGTAGAAGATCCATCCCCCCAGCAGCAGCACAGCCCCTGCCGCTACCATACCCGCATAGGCCGTTGCGCCCCGGAAGCGTCCGGGAGCCTGCCGAAGCCGCAGCAGCAGACTGTTTTTTCTGCCCCGTACCCAGAGCAGCTTTGCCCCCACCGCCAGCAGCAGCGCCCAGGCCAGCCAGTAGCCCTTAAACCAGAACCAGGGCTCCAGGGAGGGGCCAAAGCCGCGCATATCCGTATACGACCAGCCCGAACTTGCACCCCAGATCAGCAGGTTATGCTCGATGCCAAAGAGCGAGGCCATGGCAATGAACACAAAGGCAATAACGGCCACCAGGTGACCAATGTACTTCTGGTCTACCACCACATGCAGCACCAGGGCCAGCAGGGCAAACAGCAGGTAGTCCAGAAACTGTATGCCCAGCATGATCTTCAGGTACAGGCTGGGTTCATACTCTCTATAGCCCAGTAGGGTCTGGGCAAGCATTCCCGCCCCACTCTGCAGGCAGAGGAACAGCAACAGCATCAGGGCAAGCCCCAGGAACTTGCCCAAAAGGGGCGCCCAATCAGAGCCGGGCATGCTGTGGGCAATCTCCCCCATGCGGGCCTCGCGCTCCCGCCATACCAGCTCCCCGGCGAAGTAGACAATCAGAAAAGGAACGATCACCCAGCGGCTAAGCTCATCTGAAAGCGAACCCGTTAATTCATAAATAATATTGATGGTCGTGGGCACCAGCGGAACACCCCTTGATTCCATCTGATCGAGCAGCACCGGCAGTGTCATCAGGGGCAGCATACCCAGCAGGGCAAACTCGCCCCAGCTAAAGGCAAGTGCGTTGAAGGACGTACGGGCAATAAGCAGCGTCTGGCGGGCCTGAAGGGCAAGCCCAAAATGCCGGGGCACCTGGGGAATCGAAAGGGCATTACGCTCAGGATTCTGGGAGTGCGGGGCAAGCGCCTGTTTCTTCCCTTTGCGCCACCCCCAGCCGCCCTCCCTGGGATGAGCAAAGCGAAAGCTCAGGTACGTACCGGCCAGCGCTATACCCCCGATGCCCAGCCAGAAGAGGCGGTTCTGTAGCAGCATGCCTTCCAGCTGCAACAGGCGCCAGTTCTTTTCGGCCGTTGTCCAGAGGTGGGCAATATCTTCTACAATTATGCGGATGCCGATGGGGTCTGCCAGTGTACCCAGCCCCTGCCCGTACAGCAGCACCGAAGCCACAAAAAACCCCATGAAAACCAGCAGAAAACTGCCAAAGTAGCCCGCCATGGCACGTCCGCTCCCGCTGGCCAGGGCAAACTGTATGGCCGTAGCCGCAACGGCATTCGGCAGCGAAATAATGGCATAGGCACTAAGAAAGGCCGCCGGCCTGAAAGGGCCAATGAGGGCCGCATCTACCCCAGGCAGGTACACCCCCAGCAGAATGCCCAGCTGAACGGCCAGCAGCAGCAGGGCATTGAGCAGGAGCGCAGCTAAAAAACGCCCGCCCAGATAGGCGCCCCTGCCCACAGGGGTGGTGTAGCTAAGGGGGTGCATGCCGGTAGCCCGGTCTCTGGCAGCGGCATCGCCGGCAATGGCTGCTGCCATCATCAGCCAGATAAGGCTGCCAAAAACGGTGGTTTTCACCACGGCAAAGGGGGAATTCAGAAAGAAATCAGCATACAGCACCTCAGAAAGGGAGCCGTCCCGGGTCATCAGAAAACTGAGAATGATCAGCACTACCCCAAACAGCCAGGGCCAGGGCAGGCGCAGCTGGTAGCCGAACTCGTAGCGAAAGATGGTCCAGAGCCTCATAGCACCTGCTCCTGCTTTCGCTGACCGGAGCCGTAAAATCCACCCATGGTGCTGAAGTACACATCTTCCAGATCGGGGGCTACCGCTTCAAATCCCTGACCGGGGTCTTCGGGGCTGTACACATGCACCAGGGTGCGCCCGCTCAGCAGCTTGGTGGAGATCAGCTGATGCTCCTGCTCCAGCTGCGGCAGGCTCTGTTTCTGGATCAGCTTGCGCCAGATCTTTCCCTTGAGCGCCTCTACGGCCCGCAGGGGCTGGGCTTCCAGCAGAATCTCGCCCTTGTTGATGATGGCCATATTGGTGCACAGCTCGGAGACATCTTCAACAATGTGGGTAGAAAGGATCACCACACTGTTCTCGCCCAGTTCGCTCAGCAGGTTCAGGAAGCGCACCCGCTCGGCCGGGTCCAGGCCGGCAGTGGGCTCATCTACAATCAGCAGCCGGGGGTTGCCCAGCAGGGCCACTGCCACCCCAAAGCGCTGCCGCATGCCCCCCGAGTAGCCGCCCAGCTTCTGGCGGCGCACTTCCCAGAGGTTGGTCTGCCGCAGCAGCGATTCCACTACCTCCCGGCGGGCCTTTCGGCTTATGATCCCCTTCATGATGGCAAAGTAGTCCAGCAATTCTTCGGCGCTTGCTTTGGGGTACACGCCAAACTCCTGCGGCAGGTAGCCAAGCGTTTTGCGCACCTCTTCTTTTTGGTTGATCACATCCAGCTCGCCCAGCCGGGCATTACCACTGTCGGGCTCCTGCAGGGTGGCCAGAATGCGCATCAGCGTAGATTTGCCGGCCCCATTGGGGCCCAGCAGGCCAAACATGCCCCTGGGAATGCGCAGGCTTACGCCTTTTAATGCCTGTACGCTTTCGGTGGGTCCGCCGAGGAGCGGCCGTCCGTTGGTGTAGGTTTTGGATAGGTTGGAGATGGTTAGTTCCATAGCGTGTGAGTCCCTGGAGATGTGTGTTCCGTAGCGATTTAGTGCTGGTGTTTTGAGCAGCTGACACCCCTATTTCCTTCTATCCCCAGTTCAGGAGTGACTTTATACCCCGAGGAAAGTGAGGGTGTATTTGTACTTGTGCTTTAGGCAAAGCCAAAGAGAAAGGGGAACAGAAACGTTACAATGATGGCCCACACAAAATAGGCCGGCAGGTAAAAGGCAATGACCTTGCCAACCTCCGTGGTGCTATCCTGCTTGAAGACAATTCTGTACAGTTGGGTGGTAACCAGCAGCAGGTTGATCAGGATGAGTACATTCCCGCCCAGTACTGCCAGCCGGTTGGGGGTAATGCCCCATTCGGTGATGCGGAACAGAATGGCCGAGAGGGCTATGCCATTGACCAGGATGGTGACTACGGAAAGCAAGAAGAGCATCCAGATCTCCATTTTGCTTTTTGAGGTACGGGAGGTTTCGGCTACGGAAAAGAAAATAATGGCCATAACCCCCAGCAGCAGTGCATTGAAAACGAGCAGAAACTCCCGGTCGTTGTAGGGGTCTTTGCCCGACCAGGCCATGGCCAGCAGGTAGATTACCAGCATCACCAGCACCAGGGGAGAGAACAGCCTGGCAATGACCGGCGATACTTTGCCGACCAGCTGCGGATTGGTCTGGATCAGGTAAGTGCCCACAATGGGGGCTGCCGGCAGGCCAAAGATTACAATGTTCTGAAAATAGAACTCCTCAATCTGAAAGCCGATCAGCGAAAACAGCCCGATGGTAAGGCCCGTCATGATGCCGCCGGCTATGAGGATGAGCGTAGTCATCACCACCAGGTCGCCGTTGTACTTCAGATACTCCAGGCGCATTTCATCCGACTTGAGCTTATCCCCTGCAAAGGCTATGCCCAGCAGCGCCCACAGAAACAGCAGCAGGTGAATGCAGGCCAGCACGCTGGTATCACTGCTCTCCAGCGCTGGCAGGAAATTGATAAACAGCAGACCCACCAGCATGGCACCAGCCAGCAGGGCTATTCGGGGGGTTGGCAGCGCTCGTTTCCAGGCAAAGTAGGCTGCCAGGGCGGGGAACAGAATAAAGCCAATGTTGCGGGGATAGAAGGCCTCCTCGCTGATGGGCAAAATGGCCGGCAGCTTGGCGATCAGCCCCGCTACCAGGGCGGCAAGGAGCACAAAGGCCAGCTCCCGGCCACTGCCCCAGTTAATTTCATCACTTTCATAGGTGAGGCGCTCGTTCCAGCACTCAGCCATGGCATTG